>JBGPOZ010000250.1:0-6310 GCA_041488295.1 Allostellaceae bacterium | reverse complement strand
TTCTCGCCTGCCAGCATCCGCCGAAGCGCTGCCAACTTGAATTCACGGCTGAATAGCCTGACCGGTTCGTCCGTCATCAGCTCTCCTCTACAAGGAGAACTGTCCCCCATTTTCCTGTCTCACTCTAGGGGTGCACTCCACGATTTCTTCGGAAATTCCGGGTGGGCTGGCAAGTGAGATCGATTGAGCTACATCAATGCGTTGTATGGGAGACGAACGCGAACATTAACCGGAGGTGAGCCATGACCAGTGATCGATCGAGGTTATGGCAGGCAACGATCGGATTGGCTGCCAGCGTGACGATTCTCGCGATGCTGAGCATTGCGATCATCTGGATGACCACCGGCCATCAGGCCTACCAAGGAGCACCGTTCCAGTGGCCGACCACGATCATGCATCTGTTGTTCGGGCAGTCGCGGTAGCGTTCTGCGCCAGATGAGCTTCGCCCGTCTCATGGCCCGAGCTGCTTCATCACCGGGATGACATTCTTGGTCAGCATGTCCTTGACGATCGCCTCGAGGCATTTCGTGACATCGGTGTCCGACCCGTGTCCGGGGACCGTGGCGGACCCGTTGAGGCTGGTACTGACCATCAGCGGTTTCGGATAGCGGAGGAGTTCTCCCTTCACCTTGCACGTCACGCCCTTCGGGCCCACCGTGACTTCATCGACCTTCAAACGGAGAGTAAAGCCGGGGCCTTTCTTGGTCGTGAAACCGGGTGCGCCACCCAGCGCCGCCGCAGCGGCGGCCTTTATCGCGTTCTTGGCCTTCTCCGCGTATTTCTTGTCCGCCTTCTTGGCGTCGCTGTTGTAGGTCATGGGCCCGATATCGACGTAAATGTCCGGCATATTGAGCGTCCCCTTTCGCGCCGTGTCCGATCGCGCTTTGCTCCGATCGTCGAACCCAAACGTTAAACCGCTTAGAGGCCAGCTCTTCAACACAAGTCTCTATAGAGTTCCTTCGGACGTTCTCTCGGTCGAACGGCGATGACTACCGAGAAGCCACGCAAAAGAGGATATAGAGCGTCCACAGCTTCTTGGCGTGATCGCGCCGGCCCGCGCGATGCTCGGACAGCAATGTCTCGATGATCTTTTCATTGAACCAGCACGAGACGGGATTGCCGCAATCGAGCAGCCGCGCCCGGACGCGCTCGAAGAAGAGCGTGCGCAGAAGATCGGCGATCGGGAGCGCGAAGCCATGCTTGCGGCGGTAGACCGTATCGGCGGGAACGAAGCGGGCGGCGAGCTTCTTCAAGAGATATTTGCCCTGGAACCCCTTCAGCTTCCACGCGGTGGGCAGCGACATGGCGAATTCGGCGAAGTCGCGCGCGAGGAAGGGGGCGCGCACTTCGAGGCTGTTCATCATCGAGGCGCGGTCCGATTTGACGAGGATGTCTTCGGGCAAATATGTCAACGCGAACAATTGGAGCAGTCGCTCGATCTGCCCGCCGGCGAGGCCGTTGCGCACGAGGTCGCGGATCGGCGCGAAACTCGTCTCCTCGGGCTGTGCCGGCAGCGCCTCGGCGCGCCACACCCGGAGTTTGTCCGCATCAGAGAAGGGCGCCATCCAAAGGGTGGATTGCAGATCGATGGGCCGTCCGAAACCTTGCGAAAGCTGCGCCAGGCGAAAACGCAGGCTCATATATTCGCTTGAGGCTGGCGCGAGAGCGAGAGCGCATCGCGTCATCCGCCCGATCGTTTCCGGCACGTGCTGCATGATGGCGGCGAGGCGCTGCGCCTGGAAATTGGGGTAGCCGGCGAACAACTCGTCGGCGCCGTCGCCGCCGAGCGCCACCTTCATGCCGCGCCGTGCCGCTTGGCAGACGAGGTATGTCGGGAGGAGCGATGAATCGGCGAGCGGCTCGTCGAGCCGATCGCTGATCGCTTCGAAGGCGGACAGGACATCGCTCTGCCCGAGCTCGACGATCTCGTGACGGAGGCCCAAACGCGCTGCGACCTTCGCTGCGTGCGGCGTCTCGTCGAACGAGGCCTCCGGCATCTTAACGGTGAAGGCCGTGATGTCCGGCGCGCGGCGGGCGGCGAGCGCGGCGATGAGGCCGGAATCGACCCCGCCGGAGAGAAAGACGCCGACCGGCACGTCGGCAACGAGACGATCGGCGACGGCATGGCCGAGCAGATCTTCGAGCCGCTCCAGCGCCTCGCCCTCGGATCGCTGGCCGGGCGGCTTCTCACTCGGCAGCCGCCAATAGGGTTCGACCGCGATGCGGCCCTCGGCGAAGCGGAGGAGATGCCCCGGAAGCAGCTTCTTGATGCCGGCTCGGCCCGAGGCATCGCCCGGCAGGTATTCGTATGTCAGAAACCGAAAGGCGGCGTCGCGATCGATCGCGCTGTCGCGGAAGGCCGGGTGCTGCCGCATCGCCGAGAGCTCGGAAGCGAAGACCAGATCGCCGCCGGCGAGGCCGTAGAAGAGCGGCTTCTCGCCGAAGCGATCGCGCGCCAGGTAAAGGGTCTTGCTGCGCCCGTCGCGGAATGCGAAGGCGAACATGCCGTCGATGCGCTCCAGCGCCGCGCGCACGCCCGACCGCACCAGCATCTGGAACAAGACCTCGGTGTCCGAGCGGTCGCGCAACGGCACGCCCGCCTCGCGCAATTCGGCGGCAAGGCGCGCATAGCCGTAGATCTCGCCGTTGAAGATGAGCGCGTCGCCGGTCGCCTCGTCGATCCGCGGCTGCGCGCCGCCGGAGAGATCGACGATCGCCAGCCGACGATGGCCGAAGGCGATGCGATCATCGACGAATTCGCCCGACCCGTCGGGACCGCGATGGCGGATGGCGTCGGCCATGCGCCGCACCACCTGCAATGCCTCCACGCCGGGGCCGGTGAAACCCGCGAGACCGCACACGATCTACCAGCGCTTTGCCGATATTGTGCGCGTCGGTGCCTCGTCGGCCGTCACATTGGTCGTGGAGCGCACCTTGTAAGGCGGCTTCCCCTGCGATTCGTAATATGTCCGCACCTGCACCTCGGCCATGATGCCGAGCAGCAGGAACAAGATGCCGGATAGACCGGTCGTCGCGGAAAGCAGCGGAAGCGGCGTCGCGATGAGAGAGACCCCGAACGCGCGGAGCACGAGCGCGAGACCGAAGGTAGAGAGCGACAAGACGATGAAGGCGAGCCCGAATTTGCCGAAAAACTGGATCGGGCGATCGAAGGCGCGATCGAGAAAATAGAGGATGACGAGGTCAAGGACGACCCTGGCGACGCGGCCGATGCCGTATTTCGACCGGCCGTACCGCCGCGGATGGTGGGCGACGACAAGCTCGGTGACGCGCGCCCCCTCCCAGGCGGCATAGACTGGAATGAAGCGGTGCATCTCGCCGTATAGCCGCACGTCTTCGATCATTTCGCGGCGATAGGCCTTCATCGTGCAGCCGTAATCGTGGAGCGTGACGCTCATCAACCGGGAAATCAGCCAATTCGCCACCGCCGAGGGCAGGCGGCGAGTGACCCAAATATCGGCGCGCGCCTTGCGCCAGCCGGATACGACGTCGTAGCCCTCGTCGAGCTTGGCGATGAGGCGCGGGATGTCGTCGGGATCGTTCTGCCCGTCGCCGTCCATCGGCACGATGATCGCGCCGATGCTGTACTGGATCGCGGCCATGAGCGCCGCCGTCTGTCCGTAATTGCGGCGCAGATGCACGATGCGGGTACGCGGATCGGCGGCGGCGAGGCGATCGAGGATCTCGGGCGACCCATCGCTCGACCCATCGTTGACGAACACGATCTCCCATTCGCGCCCGAGCGCATCGAGCACTTCCCGCAAGCGGCCATAGAGGGGGGTGATGCTCTCCTCCTCGTTGAAGATCGGAATGACGATTGAGAGGTCCATCGCGCTCCCCGAGGGCGCCGCAGCGCCGGGACACGAGATTTATAACGCCTCGTGGCGGCCGCGTAAGAAGTTTCTGGGAGGCAGGCGGGCGAGGCGGTGGGTCGCGCGAGATCGCGCTTCCGATTGCTCCGCCCATCCGGCATGCTTTTGCGACGCCTCGCAATGGAGCCGCCGATGAGTCATCCTCTCTTCGCCCTCGACGACAGGGTGGCGCTCGTCACCGGCGCCTCGCGCGGCCTCGGCTGGGAAATGGCGAGGGGACTCGCCGAAGCCGGGGCGCTGGTCGTGCTGAACGGCCGCGACGGACGGACTCTGAAGGCGCGCAAGGCCGAGCTCGACAAGGCCGGCCTTCTGAGCGATGTGGCGCCGTTCGACGTGACCGACGAGGCGAGTGCCCGCGCCGCCATCGCCGCCATCATCGGCCGCCATCGGCGTCTCGACATCCTCATCGGCAATGCCGGAATTCAGCATCGCGCGCCGCTCGCCGAGTGGCAGTACAGCGACTGGCAGCGCGTCATCGACACGAACCTTTCCGCGTGCTTCGTGCTGGCGCAGGAAGCGGCGCGCCACATGATGCCCCGAAAATCCGGCCGCATCATCTTCACGACCTCGCTCGCCGCGATCCTGGCGCGACCGACGATCCCGGCCTATGTCGCCGCGAAGAGCGGCCTCTGGGGCCTCACCAAATCGCTCGCCGCGGAGCTCGGGCCGCACGGCATCACCTGCAATGCCATCGCGCCCGGCTATTTCGAGACCGAGATGAACACGGCGCTCATGAAGGACGAGGCCTTCACGAAATGGGTCAACGGCCGCGTTCCGCTCGGACGATGGGGCAAGCCGCGCGAGCTCGCCGGCGCTGCGATCTTTCTCGCCTCGGAAGCCGGCGCCTATGTCAACGGCCAGCAGATCGCGGTGGATGGCGGCTTCGCCAGCGTGTTCTGAGCTTGGCGATCCTCACTTCTGCTGGGCGAGCCAGTCGATGACGGCCTGGCGGTCTTCCGGCTTCTTCAGACCGATGAACACCATCTTGGTGCCCGGCATGAAATTGCGCGGGTCGGTGAGATATTTGTCGAGCGTCGCCGCGTCCCAGGTGATACCCGATTTCCGATTGGCGTCGGAATAGCTGAACCTCTCGACCGATCCCGCCTTGCGCCCGACGATGCCGGCAAGGCTCGGACCGATCTTGTTCTTGCGGGCTTCAGTCGTGTGGCAGACGGCGCAGGAGCGCTTGAAGACCTGGTCGCCCTGTTCCTGCGCCGCGGCGCTTCCTGCGCAGAGCGCCAGAAGCAATGCCGCAGCCGTGGCCGTACTCACATGACGCATCATGCTTGTTCCATTCCGGGTTCGGCGAGGCGCAGCGCGCGCCGGGGAAGCTAATAAATCCCCTTCTCGAGATCGAGCAAGGGAAAGGCGCTGTGGACGCTTGGCGTGAAGACCACCGGCGCCGGATGAAGATAGGATTTGTCGAGCGCCGCGAAACGGTCGGCGCCGAGAAGCCCGAGGCAGGTGCGAATCTCGTCTTCCAACAATTCGAGGACTCGGACGATGCCGGCGGCGCCGGCGGCGGCGAGGCCATAGCAATAGAGGCGGCCGATCGCGACCGCGTCGACGCCCATCGCCATCGCTTTGACGACATCGCTGCCGCGCGAGAAGCCGCCATCGACGATGATGCGTGCCTTGCCGTGGGCCTCGGCAAGAATTTCCGGCAGCACTTCCATCGCGCCGCGGCCATGGTCCAATTGCCGGCCGCCATGGTTCGAGACGTAAATGCAATCGACACCGAGCTCGAGGGCGAGCTTCGCATCCTCCGCCGTCGCGATGCCTTTGAGGATCAGCGGGATCTTGTGCTTCTTCTTGAAGCGCTCGATATCGCGCCAGTTGAGCGCGGCCTGGAAATCGTGACCCGTCGCCCGCAGCCGCCAATATTTGATGAAACGCTTGGCGAGATCGCGCTCGCGCCGGCTGTAAAGCGCTGTGTCGACGGTGATGCAGAAGGCGTCGTACCCGGCGTCGGTTGCGCGGCGGACATGGTCATCGACAAAGGCGTCATCGCCGCGCACATAGAGCTGGAAGATCTTGAGCGCGTCGCCCGCCTTCGCCGCCGCCTCGAGCCCGGGATGGGTCACCGAGCTGAGGAAGAAGGCGTTGCCGAATTGCGCCGCCGCCTCGGCGACGGTGGCACCGCCGCCCGGCTCGAAGGATTCGAGCGAGCCGACCGGCGCCAGGGCCACCGGAATGCGCAACCGTTTGCCAAAGAGGCTTGTCGTGCAGTCGATCTTTGACACATCGCGCAGGATTCGCGGGCGGAAGGCAATCTGGTCGAGCGCGAGGCGATTGCGCCGCAGCGTCGTCTCAGTCTCGGTCGCGCCGACGAGATAATCCCAGATGTTCTGGTTGAGCTTGTTACGCGCCGCCTTCACGATCTCGTGCAAGGTCATGAAGCGCGGCTCTACGGGTTCGGT
>JBGPOZ010000249.1:0-6362 GCA_041488295.1 Allostellaceae bacterium | reverse complement strand
GTTCCCGCACGGGCACTGCACGGTCGGCTCGATGGAGGTGAAGTACGAGGCCTATCAGGGCGCGGCGGAACGCCCGCTCTCCTTTCCCGGCATGCCGCGCAACGGCTGGAAGATGGTCGATCTCTTCCCCGGCTCGACCTACAACATCCGCGGCTCGTCGCTGCGCGTCGACACGATGACGCCCATCGGCCCCAACCTCGTCATGATCGAATTCCGCGGCCTCGGCTTGAAGCGCGATACCGCGGCCGAACGCGCGCAGCGCATTCGTGACCACAACACGATCTGGGGTCCGTTCGGGCGCAATCTGCACGAGGATCTGCTCGGCATCACCGGTCAGGGCGTTGCGATGCGGCCGGGAACGGAGCCGCGCAGCGTGCTCCATGGCCGCCACGAGAACAACTCGATCCATGACGAGATCGGCATGCGGCATTTCTACGCCGAATGGGCGCGGCTCATGGGGCGCTCGCCGTCGGATCCGATGAGCGGCGTCGGAATGGCCGCGGAGTAGGGCGGCAGGGCGAGAGGTGACTATGGCGAAGAACGAAGCTGCGGCGGCCGAGGCCGCGATCCGCAACGCGATCTACCGCGCCTGCATCCTGCTGGACGACGAGAAGTTCAAGGATTGGTTGACGCTCTGCGCGCCGGATTTTTCCTATCGCATCAGGACCTATAGTCCCGAAATCCGCAAGGAGATGATCTGGCTCGAACACGATATGCCGGGCCTTGCCAAGATGGTCGAGATGCTGCCGCTGCACAACAGCGATCATGGACGGTTGACGCGCCATGCGACGGTCTATGAGGTGACGCTCGATCCCACGGGGGCGGAAGGCGCCGCGACGACCTCCTTTGCCTGCTATCGGACGATGTTCGACGGCATCAACTCGCATCTCGACGCCGGCGAGACCCAGCTTTTCCTCATCGGCAAATATTACGACCGCTTCCGCGTCGGCAAGGAGGGCGCGCTCTTCACCGAGCGGACGGTCTATCTCGACACGCGCCGCCTCGACAAGGGCTCGCACTATCCCATTTGACGCGCCGATCTGACTTGAGGGACGCGCCGAAGGAGCGCCCATGGCCTGGAAGAAACTCTGCGCCTTCGCAGAGATCGCCGAGAACGCGCTGAAGAAGGTCGAACTCGACGGCATCCCGATCCTCGTTGCGAGTGTCGAGGGCGAAATCCGTGCTTACCCGCCGCTCTGCCCGCACATGGCCGAGCCGCTCGAAATTTCCGGCGTCTGCGATAGCGGCACGCTCACTTGCACCAAGCATCTCTGGCAATGGGACATGAAGAGCGGCAGCGAGATGGGCATGGCGGAGAAACCGCTTCTTCTCTACCCCGTGAAGCGCGAGGGCGACGCCGTCCTCATCGATATCGCGCAGGAGCTCGTCTACGAATACGATTGATCGAGATGCTGATGGCGAGGAGCCGCCGATGATCGAGGCTGTCCGGGCCTACCTCGATCTTGTAAACGCACGAGGTCATCGGACGCAGGGCCGTCGCCACGCCCTCGCCGGACTGCTCGGCCGGCTGACGCTCCCTTATCATCGAGTGCCGAGGATGCCGCCACGCAGAGAGGATCAGCCGCCATCATCTCGGGCCTGAGCGAGGCCGAAGCCGCGTCCCGTCTCGAGACGGAAGGCGCCAACGAGCTGCCGCGTCCGGACCGACGCTCCTTGCCACGGATCGCTCTCGACGTCGTGCGAGAGCCAATGTTCGGGCTGCTCATCGGCGCCGGGGTCATCTATCTCCTGCTCGGCGATCTCGGCGAGGCGCTGGTTCTGCTCGCTTTCGCCGGGGTCTCGGTTGCCATCACTATCGTTCAGGAGACGCGGAGCGAGCGTGTGCTCGAGGCGCTGCGCGAGCTGACCAGCCCGCGTGCGCTCGTCCTGCGCGGCGGCATCAGACAGCGCATTCCCGGCCGCGAGGTCGTGCGCGGCGATGTCATCGTGCTCGCTGAGGGTGACCGCGTCCCCGCCGATGCGGTCCTGCTCTCCGCCGAAGATCTTCACACCGACGAATCCCTGCTGACCGGCGAGTCCATGCCGGTGCGCAAAATGGCGGCGGTGGCGGTCCCCGCCGGGCCGCGTCGCCCCGGCGGCGACGATCTTCCGTATGTGTTCTCCGGAACCCTAACGGTAGGGGGTCACGCTCTCGCCGAGGTCGTGGCAACCGGCGCGCGAAGCGAGATCGGCAGGATCGGCAGCGCCCTCGGCAGGATCGAAACCGAGCCGCCGCTGCTGCGCCAGCAGACGCGGCGCCTTGTGCAGATTGTCGCGGCAGCTGGCATTGGCGTCAGCGTGGTGGCCGTGCTGCTCTACGGCCTCTTTCGCGGCTCCTGGCTCGACGGCCTGCTCGGCGGCGTCGCCCTCAGCATGTCCATGCTGCCCGAGGAATTCCCGCTGGTCCTCACGGTCTTCATGGTGATGGGGGCGTGGCGAATTTCCCAGGCGCGCGTGCTGACCCGCCGCGCCGCGACGATCGAGACGCTGGGCGCGGCGACCGTGCTGTGCACGGACAAGACGGGGACATTGACGCAGAACCAGATGTCGATCGCCGAGTTGCGCGCGGGCGCGGAGGTGTTTCAGCCGGGCGAGGCCGGCGATCGCCCGCCGCCGGAGGCGCTTCGCGCTTTGCTCGATTGCGGCATTCTCGCCTGCGCCGCCGAGCCGTTCGACCCGATGGAACGGGCCTTCCACGATCTCGGCAAGCGCATCCTCACGGGGGCGCTCCATCGCCATGATGGCTGGCGTCTGGCGCGGAGCTACGGTCTTCGTCCCAATCTGCTGGCGCTGGTTCATGCCTGGCGCCTGCCCGATCGCGGAGCCTACGTCGTCGCGGCGAAAGGCGCGCCCGAAGCCATAGCCCAGCTCTGCCGGCTCGATCCCGCAGCGCTCGCGGTGCTCAGGCGCACCGCCGACGCGATGGCGTCGCACGGGATGCGCGTCCTGGGTATCGCCCAAGCCGAGCATGAGCGACCGGACCTGCCCGAGTCTCAACGCGATTTCCCCTTCGTCTTTCTCGGCCTCGTCGGCCTCGCCGACCCGCTGCGGCCCACCGTCCCCGACGCCGTGCGCGATTGCCGCAGCGCCGGCATCCGTGTGGTGATGATCACCGGCGACTACCCCGCGACGGCGCGCGCGATCGCGGGGCAGGCGGGGCTCGATGTCGGTGAGATCGTCACCGGCGAGGCGCTCGAGCGCATGAGCGCAGAGGATCTGGCGCGGCGCATCGGCGGCGCCACCATCTTTGCGCGCATCATGCCGGAGCAGAAGCTCCGCATCGTCGAGGCGCTCAAGGCGAGCGGCGAGGTGGTGGCGATGACCGGCGACGGCGTCAATGACGCCCCCTCGCTCAAAGCTGCCCATATCGGCATTGCCATGGGTGGCCGCGGCACCGATGTGGCGCGCGAGGCCGCGGCGATCGTGCTGCTCGACGACGATTTCGGCTCCATCGTCCGCACCATCCGGCTCGGCCGCAGGATCTACGACAATTTGCAGAAGGCGATGAGCTACATCCTCGCCGTGCACGTGCCCATCGCCGGCCTGTCGCTGTTGCCGCTGCTCTTCGGTTGGCCGCTCATCCTTGGCCCCGTGCACATCGCCTTCATCGAGATGGTGATCGATCCCGTCTGCTCGGTCGTCTTCGAGGCCGAAGGCGAGGAGGCGGACATCATGCGCCGTCCGCCGCGCCGGCGCGATCGTCCGATCTTCCCCTCAGCGCTCGTCGGTTGGAGCCTCTTCCAGGGCGCGCTCGTCTTTCTCCTCGTCGCGGCCATCTTCGTCGCGACCCTGCGGCTGGGCCTGCCCGAGGCCGATGGCCGCGCCATCACCTTCGTCTCCTTGGTGTTCACCAATATGGGCCTCATTCTCGTCAACCGCTCGCACAGCGCGTCGATCGTGACCGCGTTCCGGCGCTCCAATGCGGCGTTGTGGCGGGTGCTTGCCGCGGCGACGGCGCTGCTGGCGCTCATCGTGGCTTGGCCGCCCGCCCGCGCGCTGTTCCATTTCGGGCCGCTGCATGCCGACGATCTCGCCATCTGTCTCGGCGCCGGCGTGGCGGTGCTCGTCGTCCTCGATGTGGTGAAGCCGCTTTGGCGGGATCGGCTCACCCGCTGAGCGCGACGGGGTCCGGGCTCGGGAATGGGGGCGAGGCGTCTGTGACGGCCATCACAGCGTAAGTCTGCTCGTCCCTTCATACTGCCTCTCATCGAGCGACAGCATCGCGGGGCCGTGGCGTCATGGATCCATTCACCTTATTTGGGCTGATGCTGTTCTCGACAGCCGCGACGACGCTGATCGCGCTGAACTGGCGCTGATTATCGCCGGGCGAACTCGGTCTTCCTTGGGATACCCTGAACGGGAAGTCGCGTCAGAGTGGTGTGACGTCGCAGCGCAAAACTTCCTCGGACGATAGTCCTCTGATCCTGTTTTTAGCAGCCTAACGGCTACCGTTCGTGTTTGGATTGATAGCGCATGTCAATATTGCGCCCGAGATTCAATCCACGGCAGAATACTACCGTGGAGTGTGGCGCGCCGCCTTGTGCGGCACACTTGTGTGGCCGATTTTCGCGCGCGTCACCCGTCGTCGCTAGATTGCGCCGGGTCGTCCGGCGTCGTCGGATTGTCGGGCGCAGGCGCCGGGTCGCTGGGTGGCGTCGGATTGTCCGGCGGGTCGGGGTCGTCGGGATCATCGCCCGGATCCGCAGGCTGATTGGGGCAGCTTGCGGTGACGGTGTTGCTCCACAACGTGCCGGTCAGGTCGCTCGGGTCCGGTCGACCGTCATTGGCCGAGAAATGCAGATTGCCGGGCAGCTTGCAGATCCCGCTGACCGGAAAGTTGATCTTGCCCTGACCGTCCGACCCCGTATCGAACCAGAGCGTCGTCAGCGCATCGTCGACGACGCGGATATGAACCGTCGTATTCGTGACGAAACCGGATCCCGTGATGACGAAGCTGCCATCGCCCTTGGTCGAGACCGAGATCACCGGCGCGCTGCTGTTGCCGGCATCTGCCGCGGCCGCCTCCCCGGCTTGGGCCGTATCCGTAGCGCTTTGCGTCTCAGACGATACCGGCGATGCCGCATCGTCGGTCGCCGCGCTCTTTTCGTCCCCCACCAAGCTCAGGACCGAGGTGACGCCGAGGGCGTCCGCAAGCCATTGATGCTGTTCCTGTGTCGCCATTGCCCTCTCTTCGATCAACTCGCCATCATCAGCCGTGCGCTTTGCTCGAGGAAGCTTTGCGTGATCATCTTGGCGAGGCGCTGCATGACGAGGAAGCCGTCGCGCGGCTCCTCCTCGAGAAGCTGAAGCAGCGCCTTCCCCTCGATGTCGAGGAGATGGCTGTCCTCGAGGCTCACCACCGTGGCAATGCGGCGCGGCTGGTCGACGAGGAGCGCCGCCCAGCCGAGGATGTCGCCGGGCGGGATGATGCTGCCCTGGGCTTCCGTGCGGCCGTCGCCGCCGAGCGTGAAGCGCAACCGCCCGCTGACGACGATGTAGGCGCTCCGTGCCGGGTCGCCGATCGCATAGAGCGTCTCGCCTTCATCGACCATGACGGGCCGGGCGAGCGCGGCGATCCGCGCCAGGGTCCGCGGCGACAGATCTGAGAGGATCGCCGTGTCGCGCAGAATTGCTGCGATGTCTTCCGGCGTCGCGCTGCTTTTGTCCTCTGCCATGGCGTCCTCGGTTTCCGAGCCCCATCTGGGCTCAACTGAACTTGTCGTAGCGGATGTCGCGCGCCGGCAGGCGCGCTTGGGTGATCAAGAGGCGGATCGCGACGTCGACGAGAATGGGCGGCCCGGCGAGATAGGCGACGCGGCCGGCGAATTTGCCGGCGAGATCGCGCGCAGCGATCTCGTGCGGGAAGCCGGTCTCGAAGGCGAGGAGCGGGAAGGCGCGGCGCAATTCATCGGTCGGCTGGTCATGCGACAGCACGATGGTGATCTTCAAATTGCCGGGAGAACGCGCGACGAAGCGGCTGAGCCGGTCGAGGTAGAAGACATCGTCCTTGGTGCGCACGCCGAAGAAGACCGCGCCCTCGAACGCGTCGAAATGCCGCGCGGCGCAGCCCGCCTCGAGGATCGAGACGATCGAGGCGATGCCCGAGCCGCCGGCGACGCAGACGATCGGCCGCTGCTCCTGCGGCTGGAAGATTGCCTTGCCGAGCGGGCCGAACCATTCGAGCCGCTCGCCCGGCCGCGCCGCGGAAAACAGCCATTGCGTGAAGTGACCGTCCGGTTTCCGCTTGACGACGAATTCGACGCGCTCGGTCGGACGCGCGTGATTGACCATGGAATAGGCGCGAAATCCATCGACCCCGGGGGCGCGCAGGAGGGCGAATTGCCCGGCCTCGAACTCGACCG
>JBGPOZ010000248.1:0-6370 GCA_041488295.1 Allostellaceae bacterium | reverse complement strand
GATGGCGAATACGCGATGCGCGCCGACGCGCTGGAGGCGCTGATCGACGCCGACCTTGCCGCGGGCATGCGCCCATGCGCCATCGTCGCCACCGTCGGCACCACGGCGACGACCGCGATCGATCCCGTGCGCCCCCTCGCCTAGATCGCGGAGCGCCACGGGCTGTGGCTTCATGTCGATGCAGCGATGGCGGGCAGCGCCATGATCCTGCCGGAATGCCGCTCCCTCTGGGATGGGATCGAGGATGCTCATTCGCTCGTCATCAACGCGCATAAATGGCTCGGCGCGCCGTTCGATTGCTCGCTCTACTACGTGCGCGATCCGGAGCACCTCATCCGCGTCATGTCGACCAATCCGAGTTTCCTGCAATCCTCGGTCGACGGTCAGGTCAAGAACCTGCGCGACTGGGGCATCCCGCTCGGCCGCCGCTTCCGCGCCCTCAAACTCTGGTTTCTCATTCGCGAGCAAGGCGTCTCGGGATTGCAGGAGCGTTTGCGGCGCGACATGCGGAACGCCGCCGCGCTGGCCGAGAGGATCGCCGCGATACCGCACTGGCGCGTCCTCGCCCCGGTTCGCCTGCAGACGGTCTGCGTGCGGCACTAGCCGCCGGGGGTGAACGGTACGGCCTTGGACCGCCACACGACCGACTGGGCGGAGCGCGTCAACCGATCGGGCACCGCCTACCTCACTCCCGCCATCGTCGATGGACGGTGGATGGTCCGCGTCTCGGTCGGCGCGCTGCGCACCGAGGCCGCCGACGTCGCGGCGCTGTGGCAGACGATGCGCCAAGCGGCGGAGGCACCGGGGTGACCGGATCTCGGCCGGAATGCGGCGGCCGAAGCCGCGCTTGCACGGCGAGCGGCTTTATGTATAGTGCGCGCCCTTGCTCCTTGCCGGGCACAACCCGGCTTTGATCCGAGCGGCTGCCGTCGAGCGTCGACCAGCGTCGGATCGTAAATAGCCATAAGGGGTCATATCGAATGGCGTTGTACGAAACGACCTTCATTGCCCGCCAGGACATCTCGTCGGCGCAAGTCGAGACCTTGGCCGACACCTTTGCCGCGGTCATCGCCCAGGGCGGCGGCGAGGTCAAGAAGCGCGAGAATTGGGGCCTGCGCACCCTTTCCTATCGCATCAAAAAGAACCGCAAGGGCCACTACGTCCTCTTCAATCTCGATGCACCGCACGAAGCGGTCACCGAGATGGAGCGGACGATGCGCATCAATGAAGACATCTTGCGCTTCCTGACGGTACGCGTCGACGCGCTCGAGGAAGTGCCCTCCGCCGTCATGCAGTCGCGCGGCAGCCGCGAGGATCGGCCGCGCCGCAGCTACGGCGATCGCCCGAGCGAACCTCGTGGTGAGCCCGCTCCCGTTGCCCCCATCGAAACAGGAGCCGAAGCATGAGCGACCATCGCGATCGCGATCGTGACGGCGGCGGATCGGGTGGACGCTCGATGGGTGGCGGCGGCGGTGCACGCCGCCCGTTCTTCCGTCGCCGCAAATCCTGTCCCTTCTCCGGCCCCAGCGCGCCGAAGATCGACTACAAGGACGTGAAGCTGCTGCAGCGCTTCGTGTCCGAGCGCGGCAAGATCGTGCCGAGCCGCATCACGGCGGTCTCGACAAAGCGCCAGCGCGAGCTCGCCCAGGCAATCAAACGGGCGCGCTTCCTCGCGCTCTTGCCCTACGCGGTGAAGTAAGCCGCGGCCACGGGTTCGGGTCGCGGCGCCGATGTGACGTACGCGCCTCAAGGAGAAAGATGATGGTTCAAGTCGTTCTGCTCGAGCGCATCGAGAAACTTGGCCAGATGGGCCAGGTCGTCAACGTGAAGCCGGGCTTTGCCCGCAACTACCTGTTGCCGAAGAAGAAGGCGCTGCGCGCCACCAAGGAGAACCTCGCCTATTTCGAGAAGCAGCGCGCCCAGCTCGAGGCGGTCAATCTGAAGCGCCGCGGCGAGGCCGAGGAAGTCGGGGCAAAGCTCGCCGGATTGCAGGTCGTCGTCGTGCGCCAGGCGGGCGAGAGCGGCCAGCTCTACGGCTCGGTTTCGGCGCGCGACATCTCCGAAGCGGTGACCGCCGCCGGATTCACGATCGAGCGGCACCAGGTCCTGCTCGACCACACCATCAAGACGCTCGGCTTGCACAAGCTTCGGGTCGCGCTCCACCCCGAGGTCGCCGTCAGCATCACCGCCAATGTCGCGCAATCGCGCGAAGAGGCGGAGATGCAGACAAAGGGCATCGATCCGCTCCGCATCGGCGAAGAACCGGCGGCGGCAACAAGCGAGACGCCGGCCGCGGCCGAAGGGCAACCGGCGGAAGCGTCCGAAACAGAGTAGTACCCGAACGCCAGGGCGAAATTCGGCGCGCCGCTGCCGGTTCCATTCGGCCCTTGGCGAGGCCGGTTGCGCCTGCCCTTCCTCAGCCTCGCTAGCGTACCGACTCTAACACTTAGCTCCCCAATTTCATCTTGCCCGGGCTTGGCCCGGCCGCGACGAAAAAGGGATACGGAATCAAGCGTTAGGATCGGTACACTAGCCGGAGTCGCTTGAGCGCAAGACCGTCTCCTTCTAACGCAAGTTGAGGCCGAGGCGCGAATTCGACGTACGGCTCTTGCCGGCGGCAAATTATCGAGCTTATTCTTGGTCTTCTGACGGGCCGAACAGTCGGAGAGCCACGATGTTGTTTGCGCAACTGTTGAGGCATCTCATCACGGTCGGAACCCTGCGGGTCACCGCGGCGGACGGGCAAAGCTACGTATTCTCCGGCGGTCCGGGTCGATCGATCGGCTTTCGGATGCATGACCCCGCCCTCAGTCGAAAGCTGTTCTTCAATCCGCGCCTTTATCTCGGCGAAGCCTATATGGACGGAACGCTGACGGTCGAGGACGGCACGATCTACGACCTGCTCGAGTTTTTCATCATCAACATCGAGCACGCGCCGCGCCATCCCTTGCGCCCGCTCTATTCGGGCTTCGGAAAATTCTTCCGCGAGGTGCAGCAGTACAATCCGGTGCAGCGCGCCCGCGCCAATGTCGCCCATCATTACGATCTCTCCGACCGGCTCTACGATCTTTTCCTCGACAAGGACCGGCAATACTCGTGCGCCTATTTTGCGTCGCCAGGCGACGACCTCGAGACGGCGCAAAGCAACAAGAAGCGCCATATTGCCGCGAAATTGCTGCTTCGGCCGGGACAGCGCGTGCTCGACATCGGTTCGGGTTGGGGCGGGCTTGCGATCTACCTCGCGCGTGAATGCGGCGTCGACGTTACCGGGCTCACCCTCTCCAGCGAGCAGCTCAAAGTGGCGCAGGAACGCGCCGCCGCCGCCGGTCTCGCCGACCGCGTCCGTTTCCATTTGCGCGACTACCGCGAGGAGGCCGGCATCTACGACCGGGTCGTTTCGGTCGGTATGTTCGAACATGTCGGCGTCGTCCATTTCAACGAGTACTTCGCCGGGATGAAGCGGCTCCTGGCAGAAGACGGCGTCGCCCTCCTGCATGCGATCGGCCGGGTCGACGGCCCCGGCAGCACCAATCCGTGGATCCGGAAGTACATCTTCCCCGGCGGCTACTCCCCGGCATTGTCGGAAGTCGTGCCGGTAGCGGAGAAGACCGGACTGTGGATTACGGATGTCGAGATCCTGCGGCTGCACTACGCCGAGACGCTGCGCGCCTGGCGGCAGCGTTTCCTTGCCAATCGCGAGGAGATCCGCCGTCTCTATGACGAGCCTTTCTGCCGCATGTGGGAATTCTATCTCGCGGGCTCGGAAGTGTCATTCCGCCACCAGGGCCTCATGGTCTGGCAGATGCAGCTCGCCAAGAAGGTCGACGCCGTGCCGCTGACCCGCGATTACATCGTGGATTGGGAGCGAGCGCAGCGCCGCGCGGATAAAGCCGCCTGAGCGCGCGTCGACTGAGCGCCGCCGCTAGTCGAGGCTCCGCTCTGTCTCCTCGAGCTCACGCAGGATACCGCCTGCCTGCTTGATGCCCGGCTTGTCGCCGGTCTGCTGGCGCCGAGTCGGCAGCTCCATTGAGGTGCGGCCTGTCCGATCGGCACCGTGGTTCCCCTGCTCGCTCAGGAAATCATAGGTTTCATTTCTCAATTTATCCTCCTTTAATACTTTCGCTCGTCTGCGCCCGTTCTTAGCAATTTTAGGTCATGACAAACATTCTACAAGACCTGGCTTCAAGGACTTTTTGTCGCAGCAACAATGATCGAGACATCATGTCCCCGCGATCCACAGGGTGTGGATGGGAATAGGCCTGCCGCGGGCATGGGCGAGGTGATACCGTGACGGCATGGAACCAGCCCTCTCGAATGTGACTGCGCTGCGCGAGGGCGAGCTCGCGCAATACCGCACACCGCCGCACAACAGCGAGGCCGAGCAAGCCCTCCTGGGTGCCCTGCTCTTCAACAATGCCGCCTATCATCGGGTCTCCGAGTTCCTGTTGCCCGAACATTTCGCGGAAGGCGTGCACGGCCGCATCTACGCCGCCATCGGCAAGCTGATCGAGCGCGGCCAGCTTGCGAATGCGGTGACCTTGAAGAATTTCTTCGACCAGGACGGCGCTCTTGCCGAGATCGGCGGCGCGGCCTATCTCGCCCGCCTCGCCGCCTCGGTCGTGACGATCATCAATGCCGAGGATTACGGACGGACGATCCACGATCTCTATCTGCGGCGCCAACTCATCGCGCTCGGCGAGGATGTCGTCAATGAGGCGCACCGCCACGATCTCGATCGCGACGCGGCGCGGCAGATCGAGACGGCGGAGCAGCGCCTGTTCGATCTCGCCGAGACCGGGCAGATGGAGGGCGGCTTTCGGCCCTTCGACACCGCTCTCAAGACCGCGATCGGCCTCGCCGAGACGGCATTCAAGCGCAGCGGCAAGACGACCGGCGTCGCGACCGGCTTTGCTGATCTCGACAAACTCCTGGGCGGTCTCCATCCATCGGATCTCGTCATCCTCGCCGCGCGGCCCTCGATGGGCAAGACCGCACTCGCGACCAACATCGCCTTCAACGCCGCGCGCGCCTGGCGGTCCCACAAGGGACCCGACGGCCGCACCGTCAACGATGACGGGGCGGTCGCCGGCTTCTTCTCGCTCGAGATGTCGTCAGAGCAACTGGCGATGCGCGTTCTCGCCGAGGAGTCGCGGGTGTCGTCGGACCGGATCCGCCGCGGCGACATCGGACCCGATGAATTCGACCGCTTCGTCCAGGCGAGCCATCGCCTCGCGACCGTGCCGATCTTCATCGACGACACCCCGGCCGTCAGCGTCGCGGCGTTGCGGACGCGGGCGCGGCGTCTCAAGCGGCAGCAAGGGCTGGGTCTTCTCGTCGTCGATTATCTGCAGCTCATGCAAGGAAGCCGCGAGCGCGCCGCCGAGAATCGCGTCCAGGAGATCTCGGAAATCACGCGCGGCCTCAAGGGCATCGCCAAGGAGCTCGACGTGCCGGTGCTCGCCCTGGCTCAGCTTTCGCGTGCCGTCGAGACGCGCGAGGACAAGCGGCCGATGCTCTCCGACCTCCGGGAATCCGGCTCGATCGAGCAGGATGCCGATGTCGTCATGTTCATCTTCCGCGAGGAGTATTATCTCTCGCGAGCCGAGCCGATGCGGCGGTCGGACGAGGCGGACGACAAGTTCAACGACCGCTACGACCGCTGGCATCAGCGCCTTGCCGAGGTCCACGCGACCGCCGAGATCATCATCGCCAAGCAGCGCCACGGACCGATCGGAACCGTGAAGTTGCGCTTCGATGCCGACACGACGCGTTTTGAGAGCCTGATCGGCGCCGCTCACCTCCCCGATGCCTATTGACCGGTCGTATCCGGCCGCTGCTGCAGCGACCGCCGCCGATCGCGCCGGCGCGGTGCTCGAGATCGATCTTGCCGCCATCGTCGAGAATTGGCGCGCGCTCGGTCGACGCCTCGCCTCGGGCGCTGCCTGCGCCGGCATCGTCAAGGCCGATGCTTACGGGCTGGGCATGGCAGAGGTCGCGCGGGCACTCGCCGCCGCCGGTTGCCGACTGTTCTTCGTGGCTCAGCTCGACGAGGGCATGGCACTGCGGCGCCTTCTGCCCGATCGCAAGATCGCAGTCCTCAACGGTCTCCCGCCCGGCACCGCTGCCGATTTCTCGGCGTTCGACCTCACTCCGGTGCTCAACGATCTCGGCCAGATCGCGGATTGGCGCCGGCATCTCGCCGCCGGCAACAGCGGGCAAGCCATTCTCCATGTCGACACCGGCATGGCACGCCTCGGCCTTCCACCCGACGAGCTCGTTCAATTGACCACGGCACCGGATTTGCTCGCCGGCATCCCGCTCGCCGCGATCATGAGCCACCTCGCCTGCGCCGATGAGCCCGCGCATCCGT
>JBGPOZ010000247.1:0-6397 GCA_041488295.1 Allostellaceae bacterium | reverse complement strand
CGACCGCCACCGTCACGATCCATGCGATCTCGGGCAGCGGCACGCCGAGACCGGCGAGATAGGCCTGCGTCCCTGCGCCGTCCACCAGCTTGACGTACCCGCTCCAGATGAAGATGAGACTCATGAGCACGCGGCCGACCAGGGTCGCGAGGTTCTGGGCAGGACCGACTACGACGGCGATGGTGGTCATGTCCGCCTCCTCTTCCAGGGGCCCGCTGAAGCGGCTTTGTCGCACAAACCCGCCTCGGTCAATGAGATAGTGCGTCCCAATCATTGCGAGAGGGCCGATGCAACGAAACCGATTGCCATGATCGCGCCATGAGGCATGCTCACCGCCTCCATTCCTCTCTCCCCGTCATTCCCCGATGCCGCGCTACGACGCCGTCCTGTTCGATCTCTTGACCGCCCTGCTCGACAGCTGGTCGCTGTGGAATGGGGTCGCCGGCGGCGAGGAGGCCGGGGCGGAAGCCGCCCGGCCGGCCTGGCGAATGTCACCAGTACCAGAACCGCGTGGAGGTCAGCTCGGGAGGCTCGACGCGGTGTTCGGCATGCTGCACGAGCTTGTCGTAGCCGTCAGCGATGGTGCGCATGATGCGCTGCTCCTCGCGGTCGGTGAGTTGTCCCGCATCCGCGCGGGCTTCCTCGGCGCGATTGCGCCAATCCGTCACCTTGCGCGAGAGCGATGGCATAGGACGACCTTAGCTGTTCCCGGTGTGCGTGCGCAATCGGCGCGACGGCCCGTTTTGGCTGTGGCGCCTTTTTGCCACTGGTCCTCGATGCTATGAGGAATTGCGGGGACAAAGTTATCATCGACACGCCACGCTTGTAGCATAGGCTTAGTCTTCTCTTTCAATGACCGCCTTGGCGAAAGAAGCGACGCATGAAATCCGACCTTGAAAGTCGCACAGATATGTGCGATATGTGGCGATGACGGGGAACGAATTCGAAAGAAGAATCAAAAAGCTCGGCCGAAGACGCGGAATTGCCGTTTCATTCGATCGCGGGCCTGGGAAAGGCAGCCACGGGTATTACGGCAACCGATTTACGACGCTGAAGGATCGCAAAAAGGAGATCGGCCCCGGTTTGCTCGGCGCGATGCTTGCTCAGCTTGGGCTGACGAGGGCGGATTTGGAGGATTGAGCATGGCGCTCGGATACCGGTACACGCTCGGGCGGCAAGAGAATGGCTGGTGGCTCGTCCGCTTTCCAGGCATCCCGGAAGCGCTGACCGAGGGCGAGACCCAGGAAGACGCCCGCGCGAACGCTGTCGACTGCGTCATTGCGGCGCTCGAGGGCTACATGAAGGCCGGCAAGCCGCTCCCGCGCGGGGGTGCGGCCCATTCCGGACGCGACCGCGCCGTCCTGCCGTCGCTCGTGACGGCGAAGCTTGCCGTCTACGAGACGATGCGCGGACGAGGCTGGTCGAAACTGAAGCTCGCTAAGCAACTCGGCATGCCCGAGAACTCGGTGCGCCGGCTCCTCGACCTGCGCCACAGCTCGCACATGTGGATCATCGACGAAGCGCTGGCCAAGATGAACGCCGAGCTTACCATCGATCTGCCGAAGGCGCGTGCGCGCGGGAAGGCGGCTTAGGGCCGCGGCGCGGATAGTCGGGCTATAGCGAACGAAGCGGGGAGATTATCCGCCCGCGAGCGCCTTGTATGCTACCTGACTGACGACGTGCGCGATTCGCCCCGCACCACTTCTTCCAACGCATTGATGTTCTGAAGAATTCTGGAGCGGGCGAAGGGATTCGAACCCTCGACCCCAACCTTGGCAAGGTTGTGCTCTACCCCTGAGCTACGCCCGCGCCCCGTGGCCGGGACGAGCCGGCCGAATGAGCGCGGCATCATACAGAGCAAGAGCAGGTTTGCAAGCGGCTCGCCTAGGGCTGGGGGCGGACCGAAAGGCGCGCATGGCGCGCTTGACCCGGCGTGGCGTCGGCGCTATGGTTGTTCTTGTTTTGTGCTTGCTCTTTGTCTACGTTTATCCGCTCATTTGGGGTCTCTCGCGGCCGCAGCCGCAAGCGAGGCCCGACCACCACCCCTGGGTGGGGCGCCTGTAAATAAACCTGTATCATGCAGGTGCGCCTACTAGATGTAGTTCGCCCCGCTCCGTCATTGCGAGCCCCTGGGCGAAGCAATCGAGCCTTCCGCGCCGCCTTCTGGATTGCTTCGCCCAAGGGGCTCGCAATGACGACGCCCGAGGTGCGAAGTGCGCGCCCCTTCGCTCCTCGCCCCACCGGGTTGACCCGCCGTGTCGGTCGGCTATGGTGCGCGCATGGCTGCCGACGAAGCTCAGCTCCTTGCCCGTTTCGATGCCCTCGGCATCGCGCACAAGACCTATCGCCATCCGCCGGTCTTCACCGTCGAGGAGGCGAAGGCGTTGCGCGGCGAGCTGCCGGGGGCGCATTGCAAGAGCCTCTTCCTCAAGGATCGGCAGGGCGGGCTCTGGCTCGCCATCATGCTGGAGCAGCGCCGCCTCGATCTGAAGAAGCTGTCCCTCCGCCTCGGCGCGCCGCGCTTTTCCTTTGGCAGCGCCGAGCTCCTCCTCGAGGTGCTGGGCGTCAGCCCGGGCAGCGTCACCCCCTACGCCGCGATCAACGACAAGGAGCGCCGCGTCACCTTCGTCCTCGACGAGGAAATGCTGGCGCAGGACCCGCTCAACTACCACCCGTTGCACAACGCGGCGACGACGGCGGTCGCGCCCGCGGGTCTCCTGCGCTTTCTTGCCGATTGCGGACACGCCCCGCGCATCCTACATCTCAGCGATCTCGAGCGGGACGCGGCGCCCTGAGGGCGCATCGATCCGGCTTGCCATGGCGCCTCGCGGCGCCATCTTATCCGTGGAGTAGAAGGTAGACTCATGGAACCGATCATCGGCGCTGCGGCCAAGGCGAACGGCGCGGACCTCGTCAAGAACGCCACCACCGCCACCTTCATGGCCGACGTCATCGACGCCTCGCACGATTCGGCGGTGATCGTCGATTTCTGGGCGCCGTGGTGCGGTCCCTGCAAGCAATTGGGGCCGCAGCTCGAAAAGGCGGTGCGCGAGGCGGGCGGTGCCGTCCGCATGGTCAAGATCAACATCGACGACAATCCCGAGATCGCGCAGCAGATGCGCATCCAGTCGATCCCCGCCGTCTACGCCTTCAAGGACGGACGGCCGGTCGACGGCTTCGTCGGCGCGGTGCCGGAAAGCCAGGTGAAGCAGTTCGTGAAGCGCCTGGGCGGCAGCGCCGGCCCGTCGCCGGTGCAAGAGGCGCTCGCCATGGCGAAGGAGACCCTCGCCGCCGGCGACCCGGCGAGCGCCGCCTCGATCTACGGCCAGGTCCTGCAGCACGCGCCCGACAATGTCGAGGCGATGGCGGGGCTCGTCCGCTGTGCCGTGGCGCGCCAGGATTTCGCGAAGGCGCATCAGATCCTCGCCGGCGTCCCGGCGGAACAGGCAAGCCACGCCGACATCGCGGCGGCGCGCGCCGCGCTCGATCTCGCCGAGGCGGGCGCCAAGGCGGCGGGCGCCACCGCCGAGCTGCGCGCGCGCCTCGAGCGCGATCCCCGGGACCACGCCGCGCGGTTCGATCTCGCCTCGGCCCTCTTCGGCGCCGGCGAGCGCGAGCCGGCGGTCGACGAGCTGCTCGAGATCGTCAAGCGCGACCGCGCCTGGAACGAAGAGGCGGCGCGCAAGCAGCTCGTCAAATTGTTCGAGGCGATGGGGCCGACCGATCCGCTCACCTTGAGCGCGCGGCGCCGCCTCTCCTCGCTCCTCTTCTCATAGGACGCAATCCGCCATGGGCGCGACGAGCGGCACCGGCTTTGCGACGGAACCATCGACGCTCCCCGCCAGCCTGCCGATCTTCCCGCTCGCCGGCGTCCTCCTCCTGCCGCGCGGCAAGCTGCCGCTCAACATCTTCGAGCCGCGCTATCTCGCCATGACCCGCGATGCGCTGGCGACCGACCGTCTCATCGGCATGATCCAGCCGACCGAGGAGGAAAAACCGGGCCAGGCTCCGGCCATCTACAAGACCGGCTGCGCCGGCCGCATCACCGAGTTCAGCGAGACCGATGACGGGCGCTTCCTCATCACCCTCACCGGCCTCGCGCGCTTCGAGATCGGCGAGGAGGTGCCGACCAACCGCGGCTATCGCCGGGTCGTGCCGCGCTGGGAGCGCTATCGCACCGACCTCGAGGAGACGGGCGGCGCGCCGGTCGATCGGCCGCGCCTCATGACGGCGCTCAAGGGTTTCTTCAAGCTGCACGAGATCACCGCCGATTGGAACGCCATCAAATCGACCGGCGATGAACGGCTCGTCACCTCGCTTGCCATGATCTGCCCCTTCGCGCCGAACGAGAAGCAGGCGCTGCTCGAGGCGGGCGATCTCGTCGAGCGGGCCCGCCTTCTCACCGCGCTCATCGAGATGGCGGCGCACGAGGGGCCGAGCGGCGGCGAAGCGGCGCGGCACTGAACGGGGATGACGGATTTGGAGACGATGTCATGAGCGGCGCCAAGGATGCGAGCGAGGTCGATCCGAAGCTTCTCGAGATCCTGGTCTGCCCGTTGACCAAGGGGCCGCTGCGCTACGACCGCGCGGCGCAGGAATTGATCAGCGACGAGGCGCAGCTGGCCTACCCGATCCGCGACGGCATCCCGATCATGCTGGTCGACGAGGCGCGCCCGCTCGGCGACGGCGACAGCCGGATCAGTGGGGCGCTGCCCGGTCCGAAGGCCCCATGACCGGCGGCAAGGTCCAGGCCTTCGACACCGCGCACTGGCCGACCGAGATCCGTCTGAAGCGCGCCGAGAAGACGCTCCAAATCGCCTTCGACGATGGCGTCACCTTCCGCCTTCCCGCCGAGTATCTGCGCGTCGAGAGCCCGTCCGCCGAGGTGCAGGGCCACAGCCCGTCGCAAAAGCAGCTCGTCCCCGGCAAGGCGCTTGTCGGCATCGACCGGGTCGAGACCGTCGGCAATTACGCCATCCGCATCGTCTTCGACGACCGCCACGACACCGGCATCTTCTCGTGGAAATACCTCTACGAGCTGGGCCAGGACCAGGATCGGCGCTGGCGCCAATACCTCGACGCGCTGAAGAAGCAGGGTCTCAGCCGCTGAGTGACAGGCAACCGGGTGAACCCGCGACCTCGACGAGAGCCACCACAGAGGCACTGAGAACACCCGAAAATGGGGATGGGGGGATGATGTCGAGATAAGGGGATGTCGATTTTGGCGCCTTCGGCGTCCCCAAGGTTGATCTCCCCATCCCCCAATCATCTCCCCATCCCCTGTCCCATGATCTCTGCGCCCGATTACCTTGCGGTAAGTGGGGCACGGCGCAGGTCTTTGATCTCTACAGCCTCTCGCCCCGCGCGAGGCGCGGCAGGGTTCCGACCGTCCCCATGGCGTGGCGCATGAGGAGGCGCTTCAGCGGCGGCAGGCGGTCGACGATTGCGAGGCCCACGTCGCGCACGAGGGCGACCGCCGGGATCGCGTTCGAGAAGAGGCGGTTGAGGCCGTCCGTCACCGCCGCCAAAGTGACATTGTCGAACCGGCGCCAGCGCTCGTAGCGCTCGAGCAGCTCGCCCTCGCCGATATCGAGGCCGAGGCGCCGCGCGTCGACGACAAGCTCGGCGAGGGCCGCGATGTCGCGCAGGCCAAGGTTGAAGCCTTGCCCGGCGATCGGGTGAATGACATGCGCCGCATCGCCGATGAGGGCGAGGCGCCGGCCGGCATAGCGCTCGGCATGCATGAATTCGAGCTTGTAGCTCCAGCGCGGCCCGATGACGGTGAGGCGCCCGAGGAAATCGCCGAAGCGCCGGCCGAGCTCGGCCAGGAACTCCGCCTGCGGCAGCGCGACGATGCGCGGCGCCAATGCCGCGCGCTCGGTCCAGACGATCGACGAGCGGTCGCCCGTCATCGGCAGGATCGCGAAGGGCCCGGCGGGGAGGAAATGCTCGACCGCGATGCCGAGATGCGGGCGCTCGTGATGAACGGTGCAGACGATGCCGGTCTGCGGATAAGCCCATTCGAGAGCGCCGATGCCGGCGGCGCGGCGCAGCGGCGACGAGCGTCCGTCGGCGGCGACCAGCAATGTGCCGCGGATGCTCCGTCCGTCGCCGAGCCGGACGGTGACGCCGCCCATCTCGCGCTCGGCCGCGACGACAACTGCCGGGGCGATGTGGCGGACGTTGGGAAGAGCGGCAAGGCGCGCCATGAGAGCGTGGCGCAAGACGCGGTTCTCGACGATGTAGCCCAAGGGCTCATCGCCGAGATCGGCATGGTCGTAATGGAGGAAGAGGGGCGACGAGCCGTCGGCGACGCGGATCTCGCGGATCGGCTCGGCCTCGGCAGCGACCGCGTCCCAGACGCCGATCGCGGCGAGGATGCGCTGCGAGGCGAAGG
>JBGPOZ010000246.1:0-6416 GCA_041488295.1 Allostellaceae bacterium | reverse complement strand
CGTCTCGATTCCGTATTTCTGGTTCCACACCAAGGCCGAGCTGGCGCCGGCCGAGGATCAGGGCGTGCTCTTCGGCATCACCAAGACGCCGCAATACGCCAATCTCGACTATTCCAACGCGTTCAGCGCGCGCATGGACCAGATCTTCGCGTCATATCCCGAGACCGATACGCGCTTCGTCATCAACGGCACGCCGAGTCTCAACCAGGGCTTCGCCGGGATGATCGTCAAGCCGTGGGGCGAGCGCTCGCGCACCGTCCAGCAGATGATGCCGCCCGTGCAGCAGCAGCTCGGCAACGTCGAGGGGATGAACATCTTCATCGTCTCGCCGCCGCCCCTGCCGAGCTCGGCGAGCGGCCTGCCGGTGCAGATGGTGATCAGCTCGACGCAAGACTACAAGACGGTCTTCAACACGATGGAGCAGCTCAAGGGGGCGGCGCGCAAATCGGGCATGTTCATCGTCAGCGACAGCGATCTCGCTTACAACAACCCGGTGATCCAGGTCCACATCGACCGCTCCAAGGCAAACGAGCTCGGCATCACCATGCAGTCGATCGCCGATACATTGGCGATCATGGTCGGCGAGAACTACATCAATCAGTTCAACCTCGCCGGGCGCTCCTACAAGGTCGTGCCGCAAGTCCTTCGCACCGACCGGCTCGACGGCCAGGCGCTCACGCAATATTACGTGACGACCGCGAGCCACCAGCAGATCCCGCTCTCGACGGTCGTCTCGTTCACGACGGGGACGCAGCCGAACGCGCTGACCCAGTACAACCAGCTCAACGCGGCGACCTTCTCGGCGGTGCCGATGCCGGGCGTCAGCATGGGCCAGGCGGTCGCCTTCCTCGAGCAGCAGGCGCAGGCGCTGCCCTCGGGCTTCTTCCACGACTTCCTTTCCGAGTCGCGGCAATACGTCAAGGAAGGCAATCAGCTCATCATCACCTTCGTCTTCGCCATCATCGTCATCTTCCTCGTGCTGGCGGCGCAGTTCGAGAGCCTGCGCGACCCCTTCGTCATCCTCGTCAGCGTGCCGATGTCGATCTGCGGTGCGCTCATCCCGCTGTTCTTCATCAACGGGCAGTTCCTGTGGATGCAGGTGCCGGGCACGACGCTCAACATCTATAGCGAGATCGGCCTCGTCACCTTGATCGGCCTCATCAGCAAGCACGGCATCTTGATGGTGACCTTTGCCAACGACATCCAGCGCAGCGAAGGGCTCGACCGGCGCAGTGCCATCGAGCGGGCCGCGCAAGTGCGTCTGCGGCCCATTCTGATGACGACGGCGGCGATGATCGTCGGCCTCTTCCCGTTGCTGACCGCCTCCGGCGCCGGTGCGGTCAGCCGCTTTTCGATCGGCCTCGTCATCGTCTCCGGCATGTCGATCGGCACGCTTTTCACGCTGTTCGTCGTGCCGGCGGTTTACACGTTCCTCGCCAAGGACCACCGCGCGGAGGCGCGATCGCAGCGCCACGCCGAGATCGCGGCGGTGGTCGATGCGCGGCCCGCGGAGTGAGGCATTCTCCCGAGGGAAGAAGGTAGAGCCTCGGACCGGGCGCCGTGCGTCCTTCGACTTCGCTCAGGATGAGGTAAATCATTACTGCCACATACAAATTCACCTCATCCTGAGCGAAGTCGAAGGACGCACAGCGCCGATGCAGCGTCTTCGCAGCGTCTTCGAGATGTCGAATGTCGTGGCCCCCGCCGACTGGCGGGAGAAGGCGAATTCATCCGCATTACTTCACCGACAACACCGCTTGGCACGCCGCGGGCAAGCGCGGCCTCGGCGGGCGCGGCTTCGCCGGGATCGCCGGTGGCCCCGGCGGCGGCGGACGGAGCCAGGAATCGAGCACGGCATCGCAGCCATCGCCCGGCGGCACCGGTGCTTGCCCTGCGCAGAGCGGCTGATCGGGGGGGCAGGACAGGCGGACATGAAAATGTTCGTCATGGCCGAACCAGGGCCGGATCTTGTGCAGCCAGGCGCGGTCGCCAAGCTCGGTGCCACCGACGCCGTCGCACATCGCCCGCTTGATCGTCGGATGGACGAAGATGCGGTCGACCCGGGGGTCGCTGGCGGCGAGGCGAAGAAGGTGCACCTGCCGCTCGCCGAAGCGCTGCGGGTCGATCGCGCTCTTGTCGGCGAGCACCATCGAGGGTAGATCGACCTCCTCGCGCGCGCTCGCCGGCAGCACGGGCTTTGCGTCGAGATTGAACCAGACATCGACGTCGGTGCCGTTCTCGTGCGAGCCATGGCCGAACGCCATCGGCCCGCCGCGCGGCTGCGATAGATCGCCGACATAGAAGGGCGGCAGCCCGGCCGCTTGCCCGACCCGGCCGAGACGTTGGATGAAATTGATCGTGGCGGGGTGGCTGTAGTTGCGGTGCCGGCTGAGGCGGATCGCCTGGTAGCCGATGCCGTCGGGCGGCAGCATCACGGCGCCGGCAAGGCAACCATTGGCGGGGCCGCCGATGATGCGGGTCGAGCCCGGGCTCGGCGTCGGCGCCGACCCCCACTCGGAATCCGGTCTCGGCGCGGCGGCGACAAGGCAGAACGCGGCAAGGCAGATGAGAAGGCGCCGCATCTCAGCCGCCCTTGCGCCCGAAGGAGCGGCCGGGAACGCCGCGGAACAGTGAGAAATGCGTGTGCTCGGCAAGCCAGTCGCCGCCGATCCTTACGCGGCTCAAGGCGACCGTGGCGCGGCCGGGACGATCGAAGGAGCGGCCATCCTCGGCAAAACCGGTGGAATCCCACACCGCCATGCCGGTCGCAAAAAGGCGGTCGGGCGAGACGATCCCGCGGATCGATTGCGGCCGCCAGCGGAAATACTCGATGAAAGGCCAGACATTGCGCCATTGCGCCGCCTCGACCGCGTCGCGCTCGGTGACGAAGTCGCTGAAGGTGCCGAACGCGATCATGTCGGTTGCAAAGAGCGGCCGCGCCCCGGCGAAGTCGATGGCGCGGACGTGACTTGCCAATCGCTCGAACCAGTCGCTGATGCGCGCGAGATCGTCCTCCGGCGGCGGCGCGGGCATGTCCAGCCCTCCTCGATTGAAGCCGCAAAATTAGCAGGCCGAGGATGAGTCGGCCATTCCTACCGAAAGCTTAACGGAAGACGGCGCCGCGCGGGCGGTCGCGCTTCGGTGGGTGGGGCTAAGTCTGGCGGCAACAGACGCAGCATGCGGCGCCCGCGGTCAGACCCGCCCGTGACAGTGCTTGAACTTCTTCCCCGAGCCACAGGGGCACTGCGCGTTGCGCGGTGTGCGCGGGTCGAAATCGGCGCTTGATGCGGCGGCGCCGGCCGCCGCCATGCGCGGGCTGGCACCCTCCGAGAGACTCCGTCCGGCGGGGCGTTGCGCATGGCCGTTGCCGCCGACCATCGCCGGTTCGGGAGCGGGCTCCGGCGGCGGGGCGTCATCGCCGCGCTGGACGCGCAGCTCGACATGGCTGAGGACGCTCGTCACCGCCTCGCGCAGATTGCCGAGCATCGCCTCGAACATCTCGAACGCTTCGCGCTTGTACTCGTTGAGCGGGTCGCGCTGCGCGTAAGCGCGCAGATTGATGCCCTGGCGCAGATGATCGAGCGAGAGGAGGTGGTCCTTCCAGATCTGGTCGAGGAGCTGGAGAAGCAGGCTCTTCTCCGCCATGCGCATGAGGTCGGGGCCGTAATTGGCGGCCTTTTCCGCCATCTTGCGGTCCGCCGCATCCTTGACGCGTTGCATCATCTCGGCCTCGGCGATGCCTTCTTCCTTGGCCCAATCGGCGACCGGAAGATCGAGATTGAAGAGCCGCAGGCATTCCTCGTGCAGCCCCTTCACATCCCAATGGTCCGCCAGCGCGTTGTGCGGAATGCAGCGGCCGACCACCGCCTCGACGACCTCATGGCGCATGTCGGCGATCTCGTCCGCGACGTCGCGCGCGCTCATGATCTCCTTGCGCTGCTCGTAGACGACCTTGCGCTGGTCGTTCATCACGTCGTCGTATTTGATGACCTGCTTGCGGATCTCGTAGTTGCGCGCCTCGACCTTCTGCTGCGCCTTCTCGAGCGCCTTGTTGACCCAAGGATGGATGATCGCCTCGCCCTCCTTGAGGCCGAGCTTCTGCAGCATCCCGTCCATCCGCTCGGAGCCGAAGATGCGCATCAGATCGTCTTCGAGCGAGACGAAGAATTTCGAGGCGCCGGGATCGCCCTGACGGCCTGAGCGGCCGCGCAGCTGATTGTCGATGCGTCGGCTCTCATGCCGCTCGCTGGCGATGACGAAGAGCCCGCCCGCCTTGACGACGACGTCCCTCGCGGCGGCGATCTCGTCGCGGATCTGCTGGATGCGCGTCTCGCGCTCGGCCGGATCGGTCACGGCGCCCAGTTCCTGGCGCACGCGCATCTCGAAATTGCCGCCCAATTGGATGTCGGTGCCGCGCCCGGCCATGTTGGTGGCGATCGTGACGCCGCCCGGGCGTCCCGCCTGCGCCACGATATACGCCTCCTGCTCGTGGTAGCGGGCGTTGAGGACGTTGTGCGGGATCTTTCTCTTCTTGAAGAGCTGCGACAGGATCTCGGATTTCTCGATGCTGATCGTGCCGACCAGCACCGGCTGCTGGCGCTCGTGACACTCCAGCACTTGTGTCGCAATCGCCTCGTTCTTCTCGCGCGCCGTGCGGTAGACCTCATCGTCGCTGTCGATACGGCAGACCGGCATGTTGGTCGGGACCTCGATCACCTCGAGCTTGTAGATGTCGTGGAGCTCGGTCGCCTCGGTCATCGCCGTGCCGGTCATGCCGGCGAGTTTGGGGAAGAGGCGGAAATAATTCTGGAAGGTGATCGAGGCGAGCGTCTGGTTCTCGTTCTGGATGGTGACGGCTTCCTTGGCCTCGAGCGCCTGATGGAGGCCCTCGGAATAGCGGCGGCCTTCCATCATGCGGCCGGTGAACTCGTCGATGAGGACGACCTTGTCATCCTTGACGATGTAGTCGACGTCGCGCGTGAAGAGCTTGTGCGCGCGCAGCGCCTGGTTGACGTGGTGGACCATGTTGACATTGCCGAGGTCGTAGAGCGTCCCGGCCTTCAGAATGCCGGCCTCGCGCAACAGCGCCTCGATCTTCTCGACGCCCGATTCGGTAAGCGTCACCGCGCGCTGCTTCTCGTCCTTCTCGTAATCTTCGGCCGGAAGCTTCGGGATGAGCTTGTTGACGCTGACGTAGAGCTCGGAATTGTCCTCGGTCGGGCCGGAAATGATGAGGGGCGTGCGTGCTTCGTCGATGAGGATCGAATCGACCTCGTCGACGATCGCGTAGTTGAACGGCCGCTGCACCATCTCGCGCAGATCATGCTTCATGTTGTCGCGCAGGTAGTCGAAGCCGTATTCGTTGTTGGTGCCGTAAGTGACGTCGGCGGCATAGTTTTCGCGCCGCTGATTGTCGTCGAGGCCATGGACGATGCAGCCGACGGTGAGGCCGAGGAAACGGTAGATCTGCCCCATCCACTCGCTGTCGCGGCGGGCCAGGTAGTCGTTGACGGTGACGACATGCGCCCCTTTGCCGGCGAGGGCGTTGAGATAGACCGCAAGGGTCGCGACGAGGGTCTTGCCTTCGCCGGTCTTCATCTCGGCGATCATGCCGCGATGAAGCACCATGCCGCCGATGAGCTGGACGTCGAAATGGCGCTGGCCGAGCGTCCGCTTGGCCGCCTCGCGCACCGTCGCGAAGGCCTCGACCAGGATATCCTCGAGGGTCTCGTCCGCGGCGAGGCGCGCCTTGAAGGCGGCGGTGCGGGCGCGCAGCTCCTCGTCCGTCATTGCGGCGAGCTGCGGCTCGAGCGCGTTGATGGCGTCGGCCTGCGGCTGCAGGCCTTTCAGGAAACGGTCGTTCGCAGAGCCGAAGAATCGCCGGGCGATGGCGCCGATCATCGAGACCTCGAAGTGGCGGAAAAATGCGTTGCCGCCACTCTATATCGGAGAAACGCGGCGACATCGTGACAGATAGGGGCATGGCGGCGGGCTGTCAATTCGCGACGCCGCGGAAAGACGCGGGAATCGCCGTCGGTTGGCGCTGAAGGCGCATGAGTTTCAACCCCATATCTCCAAAGCGCCCATTCTTCCCTTTCATTGCCGGCCCTCCTCAGGCGCCCGAATCGGCGCATTTGCGCCAGCGGGGCACGATATGCATTATGGAACCGCGGCTGGCGCCGCGGCCGCGTCGAAGCGGCGCCTCTCTCAGGGATCGATTTCCATGTTCTGGCGGCTCGACGCGTTCTGTCTTCTCTCGCTCCTCGCCGCGACGCCGGCCTTCGCTCAGACGCCGACGGACGATCCCGTGGTGGCTCGCGTCAACGGCACCGAACTGCACAAATCCGATGTCGAGGCGGCGCAGCATGCGTTGCCGCCGCAGGTGCAAAAAATGCCGATGGAGCAGATTTACCCGG
>JBGPOZ010000245.1:0-6457 GCA_041488295.1 Allostellaceae bacterium | reverse complement strand
GTCGCGATCGCCCGCGCCGCAAGCTCGGACGAGTTCGATCTTGTCGTCGCCGCCGGCGGCGACGGGACGATCAACGAAGTGGCGAACGGGCTCGCCCACTCGGCGCTGCCGCTCGGCGTGATCCCGATCGGCACCGGGAACGTCGTCGCGAACGAGATCGCCCTGCCGCGCGGCCCCCATGCTCTCGCGCGGCTGCTCGCCTTCGGCGCGGCACGGCCGGTGTGGTCGGGCGAGATCGACGGTCGGCGGTTTCTCCAAATGGCGGGCGCAGGTTTCGATGCCGCGGTGTTGCAACGCCTCGACGATCGGCTGAAGCAGCGGCTCGGCAAGCTTGCTTTCGCGACGGCGATCTGCAGCGCCCTGCTGCATCATCGACCGGGCCGTTACCGCGTCGAATGCGCGGGCGTCAGCTACGAGGCCGCTTCGATCGTGGTGGCGAAGGGCCATTTTTACGCCGGCCGCTTCGTCCTCGCGCCGGACGCACGGCTCGACGAAGCGCAACTCCATCTCGTGCTCTTCATGCGCGGGACGCGACGCGACGTCATGCGATACCTGTTGGCGATGGCGCTCGGCTTCGTGCACCGCCTGCCGGATGTGCTGATCCTCGCCGCCCAGAGCTGCCGCATCGTCGGGCCTGCCGGCGCGCCGATCGAGGCTGACGGCGATATCGTGGCGACAGCGCCGGCCTCGATCACCATTGCGAGCCGGCCCATCTGCGTGGTTCGTCCGGACTGAACCCGACATCCCGCACTCGGCAAGAGCTCGCCGGGTCCACCGAAAAACTGCTTCATGGCCCGAATGCTGCGGACGCATTTGCAGTCGCCGTCTCTAAATGTGAAATAATTAAGACAACTCACGAAAGTACCTTGGCAAGTAAAGCCGAATCTGGATTTAACCCCAGCATTCGGCCGCAAGCGTGCGGGGCGCTCGAGGGAGGCGGAGGACTGATGCGATGAATCGCTCGTTGATCAAGGCCGCGGTGCACCGGGAGGGGGCAAGCCGCGGGCAGGCGCTTCTCGACGGGTTGTTCGCCATGTGGTTCGCGCGCCTCGTCTACAACCAGATCTGGGAAGACCCCGCGGTCGATCTCGAGGCGCTGGAGATCGGTGCCGGGCACCGGATCGTCACGATCGCCTCGGCGGGTTGCAACGTTCTCAACTACCTGTCGCACGACCCCGGTTCGATCGTCGCCGTCGACCTCAACCCGGCCCATATGGCGCTGACGCGCCTCAAGCTCGCGGCGATGCAGCATTTGCCGGACTACGACACGTTCTTTCGCTTTTTCGCCGTGGGACGCGACGCGCGCAACGTCGTCGACTACGATCGCTATCTCCGTTGGAAGCTCGATCGGGGAACACGGCAATACTGGGACCGCCGCACCTTGCGGGGCCGCCGGCGGATCGAGGCGTTTGCGACCGGCTTCTACAACGAAGCGCTGCTCGGCAAGTTCATCGGCTTTCTGCATCGCTTCGCGAGACTCCACGGCGGCGATCCGAGGCGCCTCCTCGCGGCCCGCGACATCGCCGAGCAGCGCCGCGTCTTCGACGCGGAGATCGAGCCGATCTTTCAGAACCGGCTGGTGCGCGCCCTCTGTCGCCAGCCGCTGCTGCTCTACAGCCTCGGGATCCCCGCGAGCCAGTTCGCCAGTCTTCGCGATGATGCGGGCGGCGACCTCGCCGGACTTTACCAGAGCCGCATCCGCCGCCTCGCCTGCGACTTCGCCGTCAACGACAATTATTTCGCGTGGCAAGCGTTCGGCCGCCGCTACGACACGGCCGCCTGCACGACCCTGCCGCCCTATCTCTGTCGCACCGAATACGAGACCATCCGTCCACGCCTGCCGCGTGTCGAAACTCTGACGATCTCGATGACCGATCGGCTCGCGGGACAACCCGACGCATCCTGCGACCGTTACGTCCTGCTCGACAGCGTCGATTGGATGGACGCCGCGACGCTCGGTCGCCTCTGGGAGGAAATACGGCGCACCGCGCGGCCGGGGGCGCGCGTCATCTTCCGGACCGCGGGGCAACGCTCCGCGCTGGAGCGGCTCGAGCAACCGGGCGAGGCCCTCGCAGGATGGCACCATCGCGAGGCGGAGTCGCGCCGTCTCTTCGCGCGCGACCGCTCGGCGATCTATGGCGGCTTCCACCTTTACGAGCGGGTTTGATCGCCCGTGAGCCGGGCCGTCGATGCCGGGCACCGCATGGATGCCATGTATCGTCACCAACGCCACATCTACGACGCGACGCGCAAATTCTACCTGCTGGGACGCGACGGCTTGCTCGACGAGCTGCCTGCGCAGCCGGGCGCGCTGATTTGCGAGCTCGGCTGCGGCACCGCGCGAAACCTCATCCGTCTCGCGCGGCGCCGCACCGAGGTCCGGCTCTATGGCATCGACGTGTCCGCGGCGATGCTCGCGACCGCGACAGCGGCGGTGCGCCGCTGCGAACTCGACCGGCGCATCCAGCTCCATTGCTCGCCGATCGAGACCTTCGACCCCACCGCCGCGTTCGGAGTCGCCGCCTTCGACACGGTCTATTTTTCCTATGTCCTCTCGATGATCCCGGACTGGCGCCGCGCGGCTTTGCGAGCGCTCGAGCTCGTGCGTCCCGGCGGGATCGTCGCGGTCGTCGACTTCGCCGATCAGAGCCGCGCCTCGGCGCTGCGCCGGCGCGCGCTGCTCGCTTGGCTCGCCCTCTTCGGCGTCCATCCGCGTCCCGAGATCGCCCGCGACCTCGTCTCTCTCGCCACCGCGCAGGATGCGGCGGCGCGCCATGAGTGGGTCGCCGGCTTCTACGCCTACCGGCTGATGTTTCGCCGCGCGGCATGACCGCGCGGCGGCGGACGAGCCGCTGGCCGCGCTTGAGGTGATCCAGGATTTGCCGATCGACCTTGCGGCGTCATGCCGGACGCGGCGGTGCCGCGCGAAGCATTAAGCGCGCGGTAAGTCCCTTGTGGCACGATCGAGTCTCACGAGGAGGGCCCATGGAGTGGCTGGGGAACGTCGAGCCGAGCTTGGACGATGCATTGTCCGATCCGCTCATCCTGTCGGTGATCGCGCGAAGCCGCCGCTCTCCAGACGACGTGCAGCGGCTTGTCGCCGGTCTGGCGCAATCGGTGCGAGCGCGGTCCCCAGAGGAAAGCCAAATCAAGCCAGATAGGGTCCACGCCAGTGGCCCAGGAGCGCCCTTAACGCCTCCTGGCGCGCCTCACGTCGCGAAGTCGTCAGACGCACCGACGAGCTCCAACGTCATCCCTGGAGCATGCTCTGCCGATCCATCTGTCAGCTTCCCGCGCAAGGTCCTGCGCCTCCTGCGCAGCGCGCTCTCGCACCAATGACAAGGCAAGCGCAGGCGCCGGCATGACGGAGCCGACGGCGCTCGGCAATGGGCTCGCGGACGATATCGACGTGTCGCCTCACTGCAAGGTCGAATTCTGTCTTTGTCGGCTGCCGCGGCGGGCAGGCGGCGGCTATTGGCGCGATAGGCTGGCCCCGGCGGTGTCTCTCGGCTCCCGGTTCCCATTCCAGGCCATGACGCCGCTGTCGAAATTCGATCGTCGCCGTCCCGACCACCCGGGACGGCGCGACGGCTAACGGACCTTATCTAACGTGCCGGCAAACGGTCGCGGATCTCTCCTGCCCGATCGTAGAGGCCGAAGAACACCATCACCAATTCGCAATAGACGCGCCACGCAAGCAGCCCCGCCAGAGCGCCGATCAGCGTGACCAGTGCCGCGCCGAATCCGCTGGCGGCGAAGGCACCGAAGAACCCAACGAGACCGCCGATCACGATGAGAACGATACCGACGATGTACACCAGCTTGATGATCGTTGGCGTGATGAATTTTTCAAACGAGAGCAAGTCTTTGAACGAGAACATGGCCGTCCCCCCATTGGGCTGCCTCAGATCGAGACGCTCAATTCGTACCACTAGCGACACCTTCAGAAAACCGACGTCTCGGCTGCTATCAACTCGATCGGCGAAAACATGCCGCGCAAGAGCCATGATCGTAACCGCACATGCGGTCAGCGATAACGATAAGATGCGACGTCCCGCCAGCTTGCAATCCCATGCCTCGATGCCAAGTACATAGCGCCCGGCCTTTGGGTTTTAATCTTGGCTCGTTCAGGCAGACAGTGAGCCGCACAGGCCGTGGCCACAATTCCCTCCGGCAATCGCGCAATCCGTTCCCTCTTCATGGTCTGCCTTCTGGACAACCGCCAGATGCAGCACATCGCCGGCAAGCTCGCGACCGCCTCATCATCGTCGAGGATCAGGTCGAAGCCGACCTCGTCACTCCGTTTCCGACCTACATCTCGCTATGGCTCGAAGCCGCGACGGAGAGTATCGGCGTCGTATATCCGGCTGGCTCGATCAGCTGCCGCTCGACGCCGCACCCGTCATGCCCGAAATCCGCGCTTGAGGCGCCCCGCCGGGTGTCGCTCTATGGCGCGAGAGCTAGAAGAGCCAGGCCGGCGACGAGGACGGGTAAGGCCGTAGATGGCGTCGCTGGCCCTCTTGACTCTCTGGTTAAGCAGGAGCAAAGTAAATTTGTAATCAACCAACGCGGAGATTGCATAATCGATACAGCTCCACCTGGATGGTACTGAGTTGCCGACGACTTGGCATTGGCAACCAACAACAAAGCCCAAGACTTTGCCCGGTATTCCGGGCGTGGACACTTGGTGTCCGCAAATTAGACCCCCGCGAGTCATGAAATGGCGTTTAGCGGGGGTCTTTGCTATCGACGCAATGCCGTTCCCGTTGTGGGTTATGCCGCTGACGGCAGCAACTCCAACACCTCGCTGGCAAGCGCAGCGATCTCCCCCGCCGCGCGGGAGCCTTCGGCGCATTCGGCGATCCCCCACCCGTCGGCGAGCGTTGCGGCAAGGCCGACGCGGTTGCCAATGCTGATCGTCGCCAGACCCACGTCGTAGTCCGCGAGCCAATCGCGCATTGCTGCGGTCAGGCAGGCACGCGGCGGCACGCGGTTCAAGACAAGTAACGTCGGGACCCTCTCCTGCTTGGTCATTTGCAGTGTCGTCAGAGTGGCCCACACATCTACCGGCGATGGCTGCACCGGGATCAGCACGAGGTCCGCAGTTCGTATCGCTGCACGGGCAGCGTCCGCATTGGCTGGGCTGTCGAGCAGCACGATCTCGGTCTCGCGCGCTTGCCTCGCGACCTCGCCGGCGGTTCGCCAACTGGTCACGGCCGCGAAGCGGAGCCCGGTGCCGCCGCGGCCGAGCCGCTCCTCACGCCTTTGATGCCAGCGCGCCAAGCTCGCTTGCGGGTCCGTGTCGATGAGCGCCACAAGTCGCCCCATGCTCGCCCAAGTCACCGCGAGGTGCGCGGCGAGCGTCGTTTTGCCGGCACCGCCTTTATGCTGCGCGATCGCGATGACGGTAGCGGTCATGTGCGATGCCCCCCTAAACAAAAAGCCCCTTGTCCTTAATTCTGGTTCGGATGAGCGCTCGTGTTTTCTCGCGAGCCTGTTCAGACGCGCCGGCAATTGCCGGCTCCGGATTCGGCACATCGTCCCGGTCGTTCGGATCGGGGTCGTCATCGAGGAGCATCGGCGCGAGAAAGCCGGTGTTGCTCGCCTCGGTCGCAGCAGCGGCCGTCGGCGCCTGTGGATCGAGGCGCTCGAGGCCATAGCTCAGCGTATTGGTAAGCAGGGTGGCTTCAGCCGTCGTCAGCGTGACCCGCAACCCAGGCATGACGATACTCACTTCGAGCGTCGCCGGGTCGGCCAAAACGGTCAGAATCTCTCGAGTGACTCTCATCAACGCCCCGCCGGTGGCGGACGCGACAAAGCGTCGCAAGTCATGGTTAATAATTTCTTAATCGCAAGCGTCGAGGGGATCCCGATTACAAGCGGTCCGAAGTAGGGCGACCTCCACGCATCGGTCTCGGCTCACCTGCGAAACCTCCGCGAGCCGAGGTTCGGCGGATGCGCGGTCGAGCATCAACACGTCGGCGAGCGGCGCAACGGAGATTGGTTTTCAATCAAGCGCCCTTTCCACCTCTCGACCCCGGCCACTTTCTCTGAACAGCCCTTCCAGCTCCGGCCGACGCTGAAGCTGTGCGCGATAAGCGGCAGGGACCGCATTCACCAATTCGCCGTTGCGACCGAGCAGTTCGTCCCCTAGTTCGATAATGCGGAGGTTCGGCCAAGCACGGCTGCGAATTCGAAGCACCTCTTCGATGACCTCATCGGCCGACCGATCCGGAAGCGCTTGCGCCAAAATCAGGGTCACTGCAGCCGTTGACCGTGAGATGCCTGCATGGCAGTGCACGAGCAGATGGGCATTGGCCGTTGCCTCCGCCGCTAGGTTGCGATCGAAAGCGAGGATTTCCTCGACATGCTGGCGTGCCGGCGCAACGCGATCCGGCCGCTCTTCGATCACATCATCAAACCGCAACTCCATGCGTTCGTGCTCGCCGAATGAACC
>JBGPOZ010000244.1:0-6520 GCA_041488295.1 Allostellaceae bacterium | reverse complement strand
CTCGATGAAGGAGGGGTGGTTGTGGCTCTCCATCTTGAAGATCGCGGCCTGCCCGTCGCCGATATCGACGACGCCGGCATTCTCGCCCGGACCGCAAATGACGCGCGGTCCCGTCGTCGGCAGGGTCTTCAGCCACTTCTTCGAGGATTTGTAGGAGCAATGCTCGCTCCACATCACCGAGAAGATGCCGAGCTCGGTCAAATTGGGCGCGCGTCCCATGATCGCGACGGCGCGCGCGTATTCCTCAGCCGTGAGGCCGTGCTGGGCGATGATGTTGGGGGTGAGGGCGGTCACGCGTGGGGGCTCGTCGCAAACGAGAGGGGCAGCGACCCTGCGACAAAACCCTCCCCCCATGCGGGGGAGGGTAGGGTGGGGGGATCTATCCGCGTCTCTTGCATTGCCGATCGCGTCCGCCGGCACCCCCCACCCCTCCCTCCCCCGCAAGGGGGGAGGGTGTTATGGTAGGAGGGGCGGAGCAATATCCTCACGCGCCGAGCGCTCCGGCGAGGCCGTCGAAGAGGCCGCACCCGTCGGTGCCGCCGAGCAGCGGGTCGGTCGCGTCCTCGGGGTGCGGCATGAGGCCGAGCACCGTTTTCCCGGCGTTGAAGATGCCGGCGATGTTGCGCGCCGAGCCGTTGTGGTTGTCCTCCTCGGTGAGGACACCGCCGGGCGAGCAATAGCGGAAGGCGACGAGCCCCTCGTCCTCGATCCGGTCGAGCGTCGCCGCATCGGCGAAGAAATTGCCGTCATGATGCGCCACCGGCACGCGGATCACCTGACCCGCCGCATAACCGCAGGTGAAGATGCTCTGGCTCGTCTCGACCTTGAGATGGATGTCGCGGCAATGGAATTTGAGGGTCTTGTTGGCGAGCAGCACGCCGGGAAGAAGCCCTGCTTCGGTCAGCACCTGGAAGCCGTTGCAGATGCCGAGCACCGGCGTCCCGCGCTCGGCCCGCCGCCTGATCTCGCTCATGATCGGCGAATGCGCCGCCATGGCGCCGCAGCGCAGATAGTCGCCATAGGCGAAGCCGCCGGGGATGACGATGAGGTCCGTCTCGGGGAGCTCGGTGTCGCGATGCCAGACAAGGGCGGGGGCGCGGCCGGTGCTGCGTTCGAGCGCCAGAGACACGTCGCGCTCGCGATTGGAGCCCGGGAAGACGACGATGGCGGCTTTCATGGCGATCCTCGGCGAGGGGAGGTGGCGCGCGGCCTCGATCACATAACCCGGCCCATTGTTGCGATCAAGCGGCGCCGCTCAAGGTCCCGGACTCACTGCCGCCGCCCCCGCCATGAGCCGCTGCCGGACATTGCCGCTGAGCAACGCCGGCACCGGCGAATTGCAGGCGAAATGCAGGGGTGTGTCACTCCCTCGCCCGCCATCGCACGAGAACCCTCTCCCGTTTACGGGAGAGGGCAGGGTGAGGGCTGGCGCCAAAGGTTCCGAGTCCTCCGACGGCACCGCCGTTGCTCCCATTCCCTCACCCCGACCCTCTCCCGCATGCGGGAGAGGGAGTTTTGGCGAGAGCGGGGGAGAGTTCTCTTCTTCCGCGTCAGCCTCCGCCGCCATCCCCTCGAACATCGCGTCCCCCGGGACCGGTCCCAGATACGACGTAAGCTTCCGCTCGACCCGCCAGGCCTCGAGCGCGCGCACCCGCCCTTCGAGGACGCGCGTGACGACGAGCGCCTCTTCGGGCGTGATCTCGCCTGCCGCCATGGCGGCAAGCGTCGCGTTGAACGCCGCGACGACGTCGCCCGGCCGCGCCCCCTTCGGCAGAGCGAGGCGGATCGTCCGCCCGCGCGGCTTCGCGTAGATCCGCCCGAGGAGGAAGCGCGCCGCGACACTATCGCCGGCGAGCGCCTTCTCGACGACGAGCCGGAGCAGCGCCTCCGCCTCGCCCTCGGCCAAGGCCTCGGCCATCAGGGTCGCCCGGTTCTTCGTACCTGGTCGTTTTCCTGCCGGGTTGCCCGATTGGCCCGGCAGGAACCGTCCGCCGGCGTCGCGTGTCGTCGCGTGATCGAGACCATCCATGACCACCTCCATTCGAATGAAGGTTCATGATATGTTCCAGAATAACCAAAATCAATAGACTATTTCCGAAATGGAAACAGACGCGACGCGCATATGGGGCCTCCCAATCGGAGACGCGTCTAGTGAACCGTCTCGCTGTCCCGAGGCACAGCGCGGACCAGCTCGTGGACCGCGCCGTCGATCATCAGCCACGAGGCGATCTGGTGCTCATCCGCCAAGGCGCGGCGCATCGCAAGGATGCGCGAATGCACCTCCTGCGGCGCTGCCGCACCGTGCCGCGCCACCAGCCAAGCCGCCATGATCCAGACGCCGCGAGTCATGCGAATAGTCTAAAATCAACGTTCTTACCTCTTCGTGAACGCGCGGGTTGAAGGAAGAAGATGACATCCGAGACGTCTAACCAATGCCGGTCAGGAAATGTGCAGACCGATCCCGCGGACCAGCGCGATCCGCCGGTGCCGGAGGCGTCGCTCGCGACCGTGCGCGATTGACAGCGCGAGCGACACCATCGTATTAGGACCTGGATGGTTCCCCGACGGATGGATTCCAGGGGATTAATAGGGAACACGGTGCGGACGACCCAAAAGGGGCCAACGCCGTGGCTGCCCCCGCAACTGTAAGCGGGTCGCTTTTCGCCGCAACGCCACTGGCCGAGGCCGGGAAGGTTGGCGAAGGGCAGAGACCCGTGAGCCAGGAGACCTGCCATCTCAATGCGTGTCGCTCGCATTAGGGCGGGGTGTCCCGGTGGCTGAACATGATTCTTGCAGCATTCGGCCTCATTGCGCCTCGTCGCGTGCGATTTCTGCCACCGCGGCCGGAGGAGGAATGAGATGCAATCACCTGTCATGACGAATACCGTCGCGATCCCGGCGATTCGGGTCACGACGCTGGCGCAAGCGCTTTTCACCGCAGGGCTGGGCCTTGCGATTCTGTGGGCCGTCGGCTTCTCGCAATTCAGCCCGCTGCACAACGCCGCGCACGATACGCGGCATTCGAACGGGTTTCCGTGCCATTGATCTGAAAAAGCCCTTGGGCGCGCTTCGCTCGATCCTCTTCACCGCCGCGCTGGCGGGTCTCATCGCCGGCGTCTTCGTCACCATGCTGCACATGGCGGGGACGGCCCGCATCATCGCGCGGGCCGAAACCTACGAGAAAGCGGCAGAGGCGGCTCCGGCGCAGGTTTCGGACACGATGCCGATGGCCGGCATGGGCATGCCGGCGCATGAGCATGAGGAGGGCGGATGGGAGCCGGCCGACGGCTTCGAGCGGGCCCTCTTCACCGCGCTCGCCGACATCCTGACCGGCATCGGCTTCGCGCTGCTCCTCGTCTCCGCTTACGCGATGCTCGGACACGCCGTCGATTGGCGGCGGGGCCTGTATTGGGGCCTTGCCGGCTTTGCGATCTTCACGATCGCGCCGGGGATCGGGCTGCCGCCGGAGGTGCCGGGCACGGAGGCGGCGCCGCTGGTCGATCGGCAGATCTGGTGGGCCGCGACCGCGGCGGCGACGGCGGGCGGTCTTGTGCTCATTTTCCTGACGCGGCGCGCAGCTTGGGCTGTCGTCGGGATCGCGCTGCTTGTCCTGCCGCATCTCGTCGGGGCGCCGCAACCCACAGAGTACAAGAGTGCCGCATCCGAGGCGCTCGCGCGCGAATTCGCCGTCGCCGCCATCGTGACGAGCCTCCTCTTCTGGCTCGCGCTCGGCACGCTGACGGCGCATTTCTACGGCCGCTTTCGTCGATCCGAATAGGCCGCTCGGGAATCCCGGCCGCCGTCGGGCAGGACGCGCGGCCCCGCACCGGGTCCGCTCGTCGCGATGAAGGTCGCGTACTTCCGCAATGGCGGCATCCTCGACACGGTGCTGCGCCGGATGATAACGGGTTAGGCTCTGGTACACACAACTGCGTCATCGCGAGGAGCGAAGCGACGAAGCGACCCAGGACGGGTGTCCATGCCCCTGGGTTGCTTCGCCGACGGCTCGCAATGACGTCCAAGCGAACTGGTGGAGCCCGCATCCCTCTCTCGAAGGAACCTGACGAATGCCCCACAAGATCCTCATCACCAACGCGACGATCGCCGCGCAGGCGTTGGCGATGATCCGCGCGCGCGGTGCCGAGGCGCTGTTCGCGCCGATCAGCACGACGCCAGAGGAGTTGCGCGGGATCGTCGCGCGCGAGGCGGTCGATGCGATCATCTCGCGGACGATCCGGATCGACGGGGCGACGATGGATGCATCGCCCCGCCTCAAAGTCATTTCCAAGCACGGCGCCGGCGTCGACAATATCGATGTCGAGGCTGCGACGGCGCGCGGCATCCCTGTGCTGTTCGCGCTCGCGGGCAATGCGCGCTCGGTCGCCGAGCATGCGTTGGGATTCATGCTGGCGCTGACCAAGCGTTTCGTCCCGCTCGATGCGGCGCTGCGCCGCGGAGAATGGCCGCGCGAGGGCAAAGAGAGCTTCGAGCTCGCCGGCAAGCGGCTGGGAATCGTCGGTTTCGGCAATATCGGCCGCCTTGTCGGCGAGCTGGCGCGCGCCTTCGGCATGAGCGTCGCTGTCTGTGATCCTTACATCGACCGGGACGCCGTGCCGGCGGGCATCGCGCGCCACGCCGCGCTCGGCGATCTCTTGCGTGAAGCCGACATCGTCTCGATCCACTGTCCGCTGACGAAGGAGACGCGCGATCTCATCGGTGCCGCCGAGCTGCGCCTCATGAAGAAGAGCGCGATCCTCATCAACACTGCGCGCGGCGCCGTCGTCAACGAGGCGGCGCTGATCGCGGCGCTCCGCGAAGGCAGGATCGCCGGCGCCGGGCTCGACAGCTTCACGGCGGAGCCGGCGGCGCCGGACTCGCCTCTCTGGTCGTCGCCGAATACGATCTATACGCCGCACACCGCCGGAACGACGACCGAAGCCTTCGCGCGCGTCGCCGCGCAATCGGTGCAGAACGCCTTCGCCATCCTCGACGGCACCGCGCCCGATCCACGCTGCCTCGCCAATCCGGGGGTGAAGCGCCGGTCTTGATTGGGTTCAGGCGCCGATGCCGCGCTTGTTGAAAAAGGCCGCCTTGAAGGGCTCGCTCGCCGGGCCGCTCGGCGTCCATCGGGCCTTGCCGATCGCCGCCTCGTCGAGGACGACGCCGAGACCGGCGCCGTCCGGCAGGCGGCTTGCGGCGCCGCTCGGCTCGGGCAGGCCGCGGCAGATCGACCGGAAGAGCGAGCTCTCCTCGAATTGCAGCTCGAGCGGCAAGGGGAAGTCGGCGAGGAGGGCGCAGATCTGCAGGCTGGCCGCGTGGCCGATCGGTCCCGTCGGGTTGTGCGGCGAGCAGGCGACGCCGTGCGCCGCGGCGAATTCGGCGATCCGCAGCATCTCGGCGAGCCCGCCGGCATATTTGACATCCGGCATGACGACGTCGTAAAGCCCGGCTTCGATGAAGGGGCGGAAGCCCTCGACCTTGCTCTGCAGCTCGCAGCCGGCAAGGCGGATGCCGAGGCCGTTGGCGAGGTGGCGCAGGCGGCGGATCTCGGCGAAGCGCTCGGGCTCCTCGGGCAGCGGGCATTCGAGCCAGAAGATGCCGAGCGGCGCCAATTCCCGGAGCAGCGTGGCGCCGCTCGCCTCATCGAAGCGCCAGTGGCAATCGACGAGGATGCGGCAGCTCGAGCCGATTGTGTCGTGTACCGCGGCGATGCGCTTCAGGCCGCGCTCGATCGCGCGCCGGCCATGCGCGGTCGCGACGATCGCCGGCTCGAGCCCGTCGAAGGGCGCGATCTTGACCATGTCGTAGCCTTGCGCGACGGCGATCGCGGCGCTGGCGCCAAAGCCCGAGGGATGGCGGTCGCGCGTGCGCCGGTTGATGTTGGCGTAGAGCGGGATCGCCTCGCGTCGCGCCTGACCGAAGAGATCGCGCAACGGCACGCCGCGGCGCTGCCCCTCCATGTCCCAGAGGGCGAGGTCGATCGCCGAGGCGACCGCCTCGCGGACGAGCGGGCGCGGCGCGGCGCCGGTGGCGGGGAGGATGCCCGCGCGCGGATCGGCCGACTGGCCGACGCAGCCGGCGGCAAACCACAGCGCGACGGCCCAGAGCTCGGGCTCGAAGCCGTGGAGCGTCGCCTCGCCGTAGCCGGTCAGCCCGTCGCTGGCGGCGACGCGCACGAAGCTCCAGACCGTCTTGCCGGAAACGCGGACGCCGAGCGGCTCGATCGCGGTGATGGTGGCCGCCATGGCCGCGCGGCGCCGCTGGCGGCGTTCAGTGGCGCGTCAGGACCTTTCGGATCGTGTCGACCATTTGATCGAGGTGAGTCTCCTCGGCGATGAAGGGCGGCGCCAGGATGATGGTCTCGCCGATCATGCGCGCGTAGATTCCCTCCTCGAAGAGCTGGATCATCGTCTGATAGCCGCGCTGGCCGGGCTTTGCCGACGGCGCGAAATCGACCGCGCCGAGGACGCCGTAGCCGCGGATGTCGGTGACGATCGAGAGATCCTTCAGCGAGAAGATG
>JBGPOZ010000243.1:0-6678 GCA_041488295.1 Allostellaceae bacterium | reverse complement strand
GCGCTGTAGACGCGGAGCTCGTCCTCGGGAAGCCAGCGGCACGCGGCGATCTCCAGCGCCGTCGGCATCTCCGGCGCCACGGTCTCGGCCATGCCCTTGTCGAGATCCATGATGTAGTAGGTCGGCAGTGTCGCCAGCTCGCCCGCGCTCCAGGACGCGAGCGGATGCGGCGCGTTCGCGGCACAATCGGCGCTCTTGTAGTGGTAGTAGGCGCGCAGGAACGCGTGAATGCCTTGGCGCGCGTTGCGCATGTCGGGATCGGCGGCGCGCGTCGAATAGTACCATTGGTAATGCTTGCGCGGTCGGTCGAGCGCCGCCAGCGCCGCGTGGATGTCGGCGGCGGGCGGGGTTGGCGCCGCGCCGTCGGCGGTGGCGAAGGGGAGGGCAGGCGGGCCCGCGAAGGGCGCGCTCATCAGCGCGACGGCGCGGAAGACATCAGGCCGGACGAGCGCGCAATAGGCCGCGACCGGGGAGCCGAAATCGTGGCCGATGACGGCGGCAACCGAGCGGCGACCCAGGGCGAGGACAAGCGCCAATGCGTCGCGCACCAGATTGAGCAGGCGGAAGGCACCGAGATCGCCATCGTAGTCGCCGTCCCAGCCGGTGGTGCGCCCGTAGCCGCGCTGATCGGGCGCGACGACGTGGAAGCCGGAAGCGGCGAGGGGGAGCATCACCTTCCGCCAGCTATAGGCCAGCTCCGGGAAGCCGTGGAGGAGGAGGACACAAGGCCGACCCTTGGTCTCGAACCCGGCCTCCAGGATGTGCATGCGCAGGCCGTTGACACGGTCGACGAAGCGCGACCGGATGCCGGGCGAGAGGGGGGTTTCGGGCAAGGGGGGAAGCTCGGTCATCATCGTCTCCGGTTGGTGGCGGCATTCTAAGGCAGGTTCGGCGGAATTGAACTGGCCTCGCCCCGGCGCGGTGGCTACAACACGGCGATGGCCGGGGAGCGCATCTATCTCTATGACACGACCTTGCGCGACGGGGCGCAGACGCAGGGTGTCGATTTCGGGCCCGCCGACAAGGCGGCGATCGCGCGCGAGCTCGACACGCTCGGCATCGATTACATCGAGGGCGGCTGGCCCGGCGCCAATCCGACCGACGACGCGTTCTTCAAGAACCCGCCGAGCCTGGCGCACGCGCGCCTTGCCGCCTTCGGCATGACGCGGCGCACCGGGCGAAGCGCGTCGAACGATCCGGGCTTGACCGCGACTTTGGGCAGCGGCGCGCCCGTCGTCTGCCTCGTCGGCAAGAGCTGGGATTTCCAGGTCGAAACGGCGCTCGGCGTCAGCCTCGAGGAGAATCTCGCGATGATCGCCGACAGCGTCGCTCTCGCGGCGGAGCGGTGCGATGAGGCGATCTTCGATGCCGAGCACTTCTTCGACGGCTACAAGGCCAATCCCGATTTCGCCCTCCAATGCCTCTCGGCGGCGCTGCAAGCCGGTGCGCGCTGGATCGTGCTCTGCGATACCAATGGCGGGACCTTGCCGCACGAGATCGAGGCGATCGTCGGCGCGGTCGCCCGCACGATCCCGGGCGAGCGGCTCGGCATCCATTGCCACAACGACACCGGCAACGCCGTCGCCAACTCGCTCGCCGCGGTGCGCGCCGGGGCGCGGCAGGTGCAGGGGACCTTGAACGGGCTCGGCGAGCGGTGCGGCAATGCCGACCTCGTCGCGCTCATCCCCTCGATGATGCTGAAGATGGGCTTCTCGACCGGGATCTCGTCGGCGGGCCTGCGCCAATTGACGCATCTCTCGCGTCTCCTCGACGAGCGCCTCAACCGCGCGCCCGACCGCCACGCCCCTTATGTCGGCGAGGCGGCTTTCGCGCACAAGGGCGGGCTTCACGTCGCGGCGGTCGAGAAGGACCCGCGCTGCTACGAGCACATCGATCCCTCGCTGATCGGCAATCGCCGCCACGTCGTCGTTTCGGATCAGGCGGGGCGCGCCAACCTCGTCGCCCGGCTGCGCGAGATCGGCATCGAGGTCGAGCCCGGCCACAAGAAGCTCGGCGGCTTGCTCGACCTCGTGAAACAGCGCGAATTCGCCGGCTACGCCTATGACGGCGCGGAAGCCAGCTTCGAGCTCCTGGCGCGCCGCGCGCTCGGCACCGTGCCGGAGTATTTCCGCCTGACGAGCTTCCGCGTCATCGACGAGCGGCGCTGGAACGCGAAGAGCGAGCTCGTCACCCTGTCCGAGGCGACCATCAAGATCGAGGTCGCGGGCGCGGCGGTGATGACCGTCGCCGAGGGCAACGGCCCCGTCAACGCGCTCGATACCGCGCTCCGCCGGGCGCTGACGCCGGCCTTTCCCGAATTGGCCGCGATCCGCCTCACCGACTACAAGGTGCGCATCCTGACGCCGCAGGATGGCACCAAGGCGGTGACGCGCGTCATGATCGAGTCGGCGGATCGAACCGGCGAGAGCTGGTCGACGGTCGGCGTCTCGACCAACGTCATCGACGCCTCCTACAACGCCCTCCACGACAGCCTCACCTACAAGCTGTGGCGGGCGGGGCGGCGGGGGTGATGGCTTGGTGAGTATCGAAGGGCAGCGTTGAATGGCCGGCACCGACTATCGCCGCCCGACCATTACCGGCGGTCCCGCCATCATCCTCGTCGCGCCGCAGCTCGGCGAGAATATCGGGACGGCGGCGCGCGCCATGCTGAACTGCGGTTTGACCGATCTGCGTCTCGTTTCGCCGCGCGACGGGTGGCCGTCGGCGAAGGCGCAATCGGCGGCGAGCGGCGCCGATGCGGTGCTGGAGGGGGCGCGGCTCTTCGACACGCTCGAGGCGGCGACCGGCGATCTCCAGCACGTCTATGCGACGACGGCGCGCGACCGCGACATGGTCAACCGCATCGTGACGCCGCGCGAGGCGGCCGGCGAGATGCGCCGCCTCATGGGCGCGGGGCGGGCCTGCGGCATCCTGTTCGGACCGGAGCGGATGGGGCTTCTCAACGACCATCTGAGCCTCGCCGACACCGTCATCTCGGTGCCGCTCAACCCCGCCTTCTCATCGCTCAACCTCGCCCAGGCGGTGCTCCTCGTCGGCTATGAATGGTTCGCCTCGGGCGATGCGACAGCGCGTGAGGCGCTGCGCACCGGCGACAGCGCGCCCGCCACCAAGGCCGAGCTCCAGCGCTTCTTCGAGCATCTCGAGGAGGAGCTCGACCGCAACGGTTTCCTGCGCAACATCGAGAAGCGGCCGAGCATGGTGCGCAACATCCGCAACCTCTTCCAGCGCGCGAACTGCACCGAGCAGGAGCTGCGCACCCTCCACGGCGTCATCACCGCCTTCGCCGGGCCGAGGGACCGCGACAAGAGCTAATCATTTGACAGCGGGGGCCGCCTCACTATATTGGCGCCCCTCATTCCCGGAAATGTGGGTCGAACGGCCCCGCCCGCCTGCGGGCCTACCGGGACAACAACAATCCTTGAAATAAGGAACTCCGGAACCATGGCCAAGAGAGAAGAGTCGAAATACAAGATCAACCGCCGTCTCAACGTCAACCTCTGGGGACGGCCGAAGAGCCCGCTCAACCGCCGCGACTACGGCCCCGGCCAGCATGGGCAACGCCGCAAGAAGCCGTCCGATTTCGGCACGCAGCTCATGTCGAAGCAGAAGCTGAAGGGCTATTACGGCAATATCGGCGAGCGCCAGTTCCGCCGGCTTTACGAAGAGGCGGCGCGGCGCCGGGGCGACACCGGCGAGAATTTGGTCGAGCTCTTGGAGCGCCGGCTCGATGCGGTCATCTACCGCATGAAGTTCGTGCCGACGCCCTTCGCCGCGCGTCAGTTCGTCAACCACGGGCATGTGTCGGTGAATGGCAGGCGCGTCAACATCTCCTCCTACCAGGTCAAGGACAACGACCAGATCGAGGTGCGCGGCAAGGCGAAGGAGATGGTGCTCGTCCTCGAGGCGACGAAATCGTCCGAACGCGACGTGCCCGATTATCTCGAGGTCGATCACGACAAGATGAAAGGCCGGTTCGTGCGCGCGCCGAAGCTCGCCGACGTCCCCTATCCGGTGTCGATGGAGCCGAACCTCGTCGTCGAGTTCTACTCGCGCTGATCCCTAGCGCCGCCCAACGGACGAGAAAGGCCGCCCGCCGGGGCGGCCTTTTTGCTGTTATTCTCCGGCCGCAAACTTCATTCCATCCGGAGCCGCGATGCTGACGCTCCATCTCTCGATCCTCGTTCTCCTCATTCTCTTGAATGCGCTCTTCGCCATGGCCGAGATGTCGCTCGTCGCGGCGCGCCGGGCGCGGCTGCAGCACGCCGCCGAGCGCGGCCGCGATGGGGCGCGGGTCGCGCTCGAGCTGAAGCACGATCCCGGCCGGCTGCTCTCGACCGTGCAGATCGGCATCACCGTCATCGGCATCCTCGCCGGCAGCTTCGGCGGCGCCACCTTGGGCGAGCCGCTCGCGGCCTATCTCGAGACGGTGCCGGGCCTCATCGGCGATTACGCGCACGCCATCGCCATCGCCACGGTCGTCATCGCCATCTCGTATTTCTCGCTGATCATCGGCGAGCTGGTGCCGAAGCGGATCGCGCTGTCGCGGCCGGAAGCGATCGCGGCGTCGCTCGCACGCCTCATGCGCCGGCTCTCGCGCATCATGGCGCCGGCCGAGTGGCTGCTCAGCGCCTCGACCGACCTCGTCCTGCGCCTCCTGCCGGTCAAGCTCAACGAGCAATCGGCGGTGACCGAGGAGGAGATCAACCTGATGCTGCGCGAGGGCGCCGCAGCGGGGCACTTCCATCTCGGCGAGACGGCGATCGCGCAGATGGCGCTCCGCCTCGGCGATCGCCGGCTCTCGGCGGTCATGACGCCGCGCACCAAGGTCGAGTGGCTCAACCTCGCCGACAGCGAGGAGGCGAACAAGAAGAAGATCGTGACCTCGAACTACTCGCGCTTTCCCGTCATGGACGGCGAGGCGGAAGCGGTGATGGGCTTCGTCCAGGTGAAGGATCTGCTGATCGCGCTGCTCTCGGGCCACCCCTTCGATCTGCGCGCGGCACTCCGCTCGCCGCTCTATCTGCCGAACACGGTGACGGCGTTGCGCGCCCTCGAGATGTTCAAGAAATCGGGTGCGCCGATGGCGCTCGTCGTCGACGAGTACGGCGATTTCGAGGGCGTCGTCACCTTGACCGACATCCTCGAGGCGCTGGTCGGCGACATCGCGACCTCGGGTGACGACACCGATCCGCCGATCGTGACGCGCGAGGACGGGTCGTGGCTGATCGACGGCATGGTGGCGATCGACGAGGTGAAGGACGCGACCGGCATCACTGCGCTGCCCGGCGAGGAGAGCGGCGATTTCCACACCCTCGGCGGCTTCATGATGGCGCAGATCGGCCGCGTGCCGAAGGTCGCCGACCATTTCACGGTCGAAGGCTACCGCTTCGAGATCGTCGACATGGACGGCCGCCGCGTCGACCGCGTCCTCATCGCGCCGGCGACGGGAAAGCCGCGCCGGTGACCGGGCTCAGGCGGCGCGCGTCTCGATGCCGTTGTCCTTCAAGAGCGTCTGCAGCTCGCCCGAAGTGAACATCTCGCGGATGATGTCGCAGCCGCCGACGAACTCGCCCTTGACGTAGAGCTGCGGGATCGTCGGCCAGCTCGAGAATTCCTTGATCCCTTGGCGGATCTCGGGGTCGGTCAGGACGTCGATGCCTTTGAACTTGACGCCCAGATGGCTGAGGATCTGGACGACGGCGGCGGAGAAGCCGCATTGCGGGAACACCGGCGTTCCCTTCATGAAGAGGACGACCGGATTGCTCGTCACGTCCTGCTTGATCCGATCGAAGACGATGTCGTTACCCATCTGACAGAATTCCTTGTTGCGAAGCGGCGGTCCGTTGCCGTCTTTTCCTAATCCTCCGGCAAGCCGGTCTGGAGCGCGAGGGCGTGCAGCTCGTTGCCCATGCGCCCGCGCAATGCCTGATAGACCATCTGATGCTGCTGCACGCGGGTCTTGCCCTTGAAGGCGGCGGAGACGACATGCGCCGCGTAATGGTCGCCATCGCCGCGCAAATCCTCGATTGAAACGCGCGCATCCGGGAGACCTTCCCGGATCAGCTGCTCGATCGTTCCCGCATCCATCGCCATCGAAACCGCCTCAGCTCGCCGCCATGTACCCGGGCAGCCAAGCCTCGTTGACCCGCCGCAAATCCCCTATGGATATGGCACCGGCGCCCGCGACTGTCAACGCGGCGCCGCCGGTCGAACCGAGCCGGATTGCCGGGACACCGGCCCTCGCGGCCGCATCGAGCACCGCCTCGGGAGCGGCGGTCGTCATGAGATAGCGCGCCTGATCCTCGCCAAAGAGAAAGCCGTGGCCCGCCCCCTCCGGCGGCGTGATTTCAGCGCCGACATTGCCCGCCATGACCATTTCGGACAAAGCGACGAGAAGTCCGCCATCCGACAAATCGTGGCATGCGCCGACCCGACCGGCCGCGATCTGCCCGCGCACGAAATCGCCGTTGCGCCGCTCGGCGGCGAGATCGATCGGCGGCGGGGCACCGTCCTCGGACCCGGCAATCTCGCGCAGATAGAGCGAGGCGCCGAGGTGACCCACGGTCTCGCCGATGAGGATGATGGCCTCGCCCGCGCGTCTGAAGGCGATGCCGACGCTCTTGCCGGCATCCGCGATGAGGCCGACGCCGCCGATCG
>JBGPOZ010000242.1:0-6690 GCA_041488295.1 Allostellaceae bacterium | reverse complement strand
GGCAGGGCCGAAATCTTCTGCCACTCGACCGCGCTCGCGGCGTTGATCGCCGCGCTCAGGATCGCCTCCCGCTTCGCTGCGCGCCGTTGCGCCGGATCGCTCGCCGTCATCGCGACGCCCCACAACAGGATGGCGCAATCATCGTCGCGCCGGGCCATCTCCTGAAACAAGGCCGCCGCCTCGGCGCCGCCGATCATCGACACCGCCTTGTCGAATTGCGCTTGCGGCGTGTCGGAGCAGCTGATCGCGAAGCTCTGTTCGCCGGCAAGGGCCGCTCCGCTCGCCAGGAGCGCGATCGCGGTTGCAACCGATCCCTTCATCCCGATCATCGTGACCTCCTATCGAGAGGCGTCATCGCGAGAAGCGCCGGTCAGAGCACTCCCTCCATTTCCGCGTCGTGCCGTTTCTCCTGCATGGCCCTGAGCTCCAGCAAATCGCGCATGCACGCGGCGTGTCGGCCGGTATCGCGCGCTCCTGCATATCTGTCGCAGAAAGCGGCGTCTTCATCGGCGATCTGCCGCGCCCGTTGCTGCTCCGCGGTGGCACGCCCTGGAGGCCCGGACACGGTCGCGACGTAAATGGCCGCGAACGCCATTCCCGCGACGACGATCGCGAACGCCCAGGAAACGGCGGTCTCGAGCCACGCGGCGATCGATAAGCGGTCGACGTAAAGAGCCATTTCGCTTCTCCCCCGGAAACCAGCCAGCCGACCTTCGATCTTGGTCTCGGGGAGACGCTGACCCCAATCCGCGAGACCCACGATCCCGAGGCACTCTTCGGTGTATAGTCTAGACATTGCGCGAGTACATGGCCAGTGCTTCCGGCGAGCACGAGAGGCCGCAGCGATTGCACCTCGGAAGGCTCTATCCGAGCGCCCCGGTTCGCCGCTTGGCATAGGCGCGGCGGGCGCGCTCGCGATTGCCGCAGGCCTCACTGGAGCACCACAATCGCGACCGGTTGGGGCTCTCATCGACAAAAAACCAGCCGCAACCCTGCGCTTCGCAACAACCGAGGCGATCCGCATCTGCGGATGCGAGCGTCGCCGTCAGCGACCAGAGGACGGGCCAGAGCGGCTCTTCGAGAGCCTCGCCCGGCAAATCGTGAATGAAGCCCATGCCGCCGCGCACAAGACGCGGTTGCGCCGGCAGCGCGGCGAGCGCGCGGTTGAGCGGCGCGAGATCGACGCGGCGCCCCCGGCATAGCCCCTCCGCCATCCACCAGACGCGGGCGCGCAGCGCGTGCGCCGCTGCAATGACGGAAGCCGCCTCGATCGGCATTTGCGCGGCTTCGGCGCGCAGCTTCGTCACCGCGATGGCGCGCAGGGTCCCGCGTGCCTTGCTCCATGACAGGAACGCGGCGTAGTCGGGAATCAGCTCCTGCGGCGCGTCCGAGAGGCGCCAATCCATCGTATTGGCGAAATCGAGGCAGACGCGGCCCCCGAAGAACTGCATCGCCGCACGTTTTGGATCTCTTGACATCGTATCGCCGGTCTATCTAATGGCCATGACCATGAGAACGCAACCCCGATCCGCTTTTCCTCTTACCGCAGCCGGCTTCCGCCGCGGCTTCGTCGCGGCGCTCCCCTTCATCGTCAGCAATGGGGTCGGCGGCATCGTCATCGGCGTCGCCTATCGCGGTTTGGGCTTGGACCTCGTCACGGCATCGCTCTTCAGTCTGGTGGTCTATTCGGCGACGGCGCAAGCCGTGACTTTGGGTTTGTGGGCGATGCCGCCGCCGATCGCGGCGATGGTGATCGCGTGCGTTGCCGTCAACGCCCGCTATCTGGTGATGGGCGCGCATCTGCGCCAGCTCTTTGCCGATGTACCGCGGCGCGTGATGCTGCCGATCCTGGCCCTCCTCGCCGACGCGTCGTGGCTGATGACCGTGGCGGAGGCGGAGCGCGGTCGCCGCGATGCCGGTTACCTCCTGGGCGCCGGCGTGCCGATGGCGGTCGGCTGGATCGGCGGCACCGCGCTCGGCCATGCCTTGCCGCTGCGCCCGCACGGACCCTTGGCCGTCGCGGCGGCGTTCCTGCCGCTCGCTTTCGTCGTCGCGCTCCTGCCGACGCAGTGGCGGGGATGGCGGAGCCTCTTGCCCTGGGCGGTGTCGGCGGCGGTGGCGGTGGTGGTGGCCCGCACGCTCGGCGCAAGCTGGGCGATGTTGCTCGGCGGCGGCGCCGGCACCTTGGTCAGCGCGCTCAGAGGCGATGATGCTTGAGTGGCAGACCCTCGCCGTCATCGCCGCGGTCGGCGGCGCCAGCTACGCGATGCGCGCCGGCGGCTTCCTCGTCGCGAGCGCCCTGCCGCAGCGCGGCCTGCTGCCGCGGCTCATGCGTCTTGCGCCCGGAAATCTCTGCATCGCCTTCGCCGCCGCCGGCGTGCTGGAGGGCGGCTGGCCAAGCCTCATCGGCTGCATCGGCGCCGTCGCGACGATGGCCGTGACGAAGCGCGAATGGGCGGCGTTAGGGGCGGGCTTCGGCGCCGCCGCGCTTGCCTCCGCCGCGCTCTGACCGCACGGTACCCGCGGAGCGGCCAAGCGAATGGCCAGCGCGCGCGGAGGCGAGGGCGTGAGCGAGAATGTCGAAGAGCTGCGGCGGGCGGTTCCGGCGGATGCCGCAGCGATCCAGGCGCTGACCCGCGCGGCTTACGCGAAATGGGTTCCGCGCATCGGCCGCGAGCCGAAGCCGATGGTGGCGGACTACGCCGAGGCCGTGCGAAAGCATCGCATCGACCTTCTCCATGTCGACGGCGCATTGGCCGGCCTGATCGAGACGATCCCGGACGTGGACCATCTTCTCGTCGAGAACGTCGCGGTTTCACCAGCCTTTCAGGGGCGCGGCTATGGACGCAGGCTGATGGCCCATGCCGAACGCGTGGCGGCATCGCTCGGATTCGACGAAATCAGGCTCTACACCAACCAACTCTTCGCCGAAAACGTGGCGCTCTATCGCAAGCTCGGTTATTCCGTCGACCGCGAGGAGGCATTCAGCGGCGGAGTCGTCGTCCATATGAAGAAGCGTCTCTGAACCAAAGGGATCGATCGCCGCTCATGCGCTCACGCCACTCGTTTCGACCCTCTTGGGCGCTCTTCCGATGATCGAAGCATTCTCGATCGCGACGGTGTCTCTTGATGGCGGTGGCCGGATCGGAATCTGCCGGTTGCCGGGGCTGTCCGGCGATCTCGCTTCCGATGTCAAAGCCGTCGTCGAATGGCGGCCGGCGATCGTCGTCTCGATGACGGAACAGGCGGAGATGGATCGATGCGGCAGCGGGAGATTGGGGGCCGCGCTCGCGGACGCCGCCATCGAGTGGTTCCACCTTCCTATTCGCGACTACGGAGGATTGGAGGCCGAGGGCAAGGCGGCGTGGCCAGGGCTGGCGATGCGCCTGCACGGGATCCTCGACGATGGCGGCGCGGTCCTCCTCCATTGCCGAGGCGGCATGGGGCGTTCGGGAATGATCGCGCTGAGGATTCTCGTCGAGCGAGGCGAGGAAGCAAGTCGTGCCCTCGCACGCTTACGCTCGGCAAGGCCGGGTGCCGTCGAGACACCGGCGCAATTCTTATGGGCGTCGAGCGGCGCGGCCGAAGAGATGGGGTAAGAGCGGGCTTTATCTAATTCCGGTGCGCCACGGAGCGGGCTTCCGCGCCGGCGCTTCCGCGGATCACGCCGGGAGGCCTGCCTTGAGGAGGCCGGCTTCGTGGCGCGCGCGGTCGATTTCGCGCTTGTAGTGCTGGGTCGCGAGGTAGGCGGAAACCGTGAAATTCGGCTCGCGTTTCAGGACCTCTGCGGCATGCGCGGCAGCCGCGACCGTGTTGCCCATCTGCGCGAAGGTGGCGGCGAGGAAGGCGTGATGCGTGTGGTCGGGCCGGGTGATCCGCGTGAACGCCTCGGAGGCTTCGGCGTATCGCTCGGCGCAATAGTAGGCGCGTCCGAGGTGGCTCCAGAAGCGCTCGGGGTGGTAGGGGTTGAGGCGCATCGCTTTCTTGATCCAATCGATGCCCTCTTCCGGCCGCCCGAGCCACGTCAGAAGCTCGCCCTGCTGCACGACGACAAGGTCATAATTGGGGTTGAGCGCGAGTGCCCGCTCCTGGTGATAGGCGGCCTTGTCGTGATCGTTGCGCGTCAGGTTGAGCGCGGCGAGGATGCGGTGCACGTCGGCGTCATTGTCATCGAGCGCGAGCGCGATCTCGAGCTCGTCCGCGACCTCTTTGAAGGTCGCATCGCGGTCCGCGCACCACCCGTAGATCCAGGACTGGCCCAAGACGCAGGCTTTCCAGGCATGGGCGTGGGCATAGTTCGAGTCGAGCGCGAGGGCACGGTCGAGAAGGCGCTGCGCCTCCGCATTATCCTCCCGCGCGGAGCGGTGGTGCAGCACGCGAGCCGTCAACACGCATTCATAAGCCGCCATGTTGTCGGTCTGCTTGCGCTTGGCGCGGTCATGCGTTGCCGCCTCGACACGGCCGGGAAGGGTCGCCACGATCGCGCGGGTCACCTCGTCCTGGATGGCGAAGATATCCTCGAGTTTGCGGTCGTACTTTTCGGCCCAAACGTGGCGGTCGGTCTGCGCATCGATCAGCTGCACGGTGACGCGGACGCGATCGCCCGCCTTGCGCACGCTGCCCTCGAGGACGTAGTCGACGCCGAATTCGCGCCCGACCTCCTGCACCTTCACCGCCTTGCCCTTGTGCACGAAGGTCGAGTTGCGCGAGATGACCAGCAGCTCGCGGAAGCGCGACAGCTCGGTGATGATGTCCTCGGTGAGGCCGTCGGCGAAGAATTCCTGCTCGGCCTCGCCGCTCATATTGGCGAGCGGGAGGACGGCGATCGACGGTTTCTTCGCGTTTGCCGTGACCGCCGCGGCGTCCTTCGGGCCCGCGGGCGCGCCGTCCGCGTCCGGCTCGAGCCGGACCCTGTAGACGCGGATCGGGCGGGTAATGTTCTTCACGATCTGCTCGCCCAGATCCTCGAATGCCAGGTCCTCCAGCCGGTTGCCGACCTGGTCGCGCACCGCGCTCGAGATGCAGATGCCGCCCGGCTCGGCAAGCCCCTGAAGGCGCGCCGCGACGTTGACGCCGTCACCGAAGATGTCGCCTTCGTCGATGATCACGTCGCCGAGGTTGATGCCGATGCGGAACTGGATCCAGCGCGCCGGCGGCATATCGGCGTTTCGCCGGGTCATGCGGCGCTGAATTTCGGCCGCGCACAGCACCGCATCGGCGACGCTGCGGAACTCCACCAAGAGGCCGTCGCCGGTCGATTTGATGATGCTGCCCCGGTTCTTGGCGATCGCGGGATCGATGAGCTCGAGCCGGTGGGTCTTGAGACGCGCGAGGGTCCCCGCCTCGTCGACCTCCATCAGCCGGCTGTAGCCGACCATGTCGGCCGTGAGGATTGCTGCGAGCCGGCGCTCGGGTCCAGGCGCTTCCATCTCTCCGCTTCCTCCGCCGAGCAGCCTAGCATGCGCGGCACCTTCGCCCAAGCATGCGCGTCGGCATGCGCGCGTCAGCGTGTCGCGTGGACGCCAACTTAGAGAACGCCTGCAGACCCGGCGTCGCGCTCGAGTCCCCGCACGGCAGCGCGGGTGCGTGACAAGAGCTTGCCGATCTCCGGTTCCGTGATGGTCAGCGGGGGCGCGACCATGAACCAGTGCCCGTAGCGCCCACCGGCCGTCGGGCGGGAATAGAGCATGATTCCGCTCTCGAGTCCTTGAATGCGAATCCGTTCGGTCGCCTGGAAGCTGTTCGGCAGAGAGCGCTTCAGAGTCTTGTCGGCGACCATCTCGACGGCGAGCAGCATGCCGATCCCTCGAACATCTCCCAGTATGGCGCTTTCGCCCATTATTCCTTCAAGACCACGCCTCAAAGAGTCACCGTGGACCCGCGCCCTCTCCACAAGGCTCAGTCGCTCGAATTCGTCGAGCACCGCGATCCCGGCCGCACAGGAGATCGGATTCGCATTATAGGAATAGGTGAACTCGAAGCCCGTCAGTCCGGCGAGCTCGTCCACCATGCGCGCGGGAGCCATCATCGCGCCGAGGGGCGCATAGCCCGCGCCGATGCCCTTCGCCATCACGATCACGTCGGGCAGCGCGTCGGGCCAGTGATGCGCCGCCAGGAATTTTCCCGTCCGCCCCGCACCGCAGAGGACCTCGTCGAAGACGAGAAAGACGCTATGGCGCGTGCAGATGTCGCGGATCGCCCGGAAATAGCTGGCCGGCGGCACCACCGCGCCGGTCGACAGCCCTCCGACCGGTTCGAGGATGAAGGCGAGGACGTTCTCCGGGCCGAGTTCGAGGATCTTCCGGTCGAGCGCCGCCGCGCAGGCCAGCGCGTGGCTCTCCGGCGTCTCCCCGTCGGGCAGCCGGTAGCCGAGCGGCGCGGGTATCGTGTCGGCGCGGACGGCAAAGCCGTCGAGGAACGGCATGAGCGCGTCGTTCCCGCCCGCGGCGAGCGTGGCGATGGTGGCGCCGTGATAGGACGGGTTGAGCGCGATGATCTTGCGCCGCGAAGGCTGCCCGGTTGCAACGGCATACTGGCGCAGGAACTTCAGTGCGTTATCCACGGCCTCGCTGCCCCCCGAGGCGAGGCTGACGCGCTCGAAGCCGGGCCCGGCGAGCGCCGAGAGCCGGTCGGCATAGTCGAGATTGGCCCTGTTCCGGGCGACGCGCGAATAGGCGTAGTCGAGCTTGC
>JBGPOZ010000241.1:0-6691 GCA_041488295.1 Allostellaceae bacterium | reverse complement strand
GACGACATCGAGACGCGCCTCCTCGATCAGCCGAAAGAGCGCCGTTTCATCTTCGGCGACGCCGTTCATGACGATATCAGGCGCACCGTCGAGGAGGCCCGAGACCTCCTCGCGCGTGAGGTTGTCGCCGGCGAGAAGCGCCACGGCGATCATGGCGCTCCGCCGCGGCGCGGCATGCCTCCGTGCATCGCGAAGGTCACGCCGCGATCGGCCGTTCGTCGATCGCGACCTTGGTGCGGATGACGGCGCCGGCGCGGACGAGCTCGAGCTCGACAGTGGTGCCGACGCTCTCGGGTCCAAGCCGCTCCATGACGTCGCGGACATGGGTCACGGCTGCACCGCCCCACCCCGTCACCAGATCGCCGAGCAAGAGCTTGGCGCGCCCGGCGGGGCTTTCGGGATCGACATTGACGACGATGAGCGCGCTCCGGCGCGGCGGCGAAAGCTTTTGCGCCACGGCCGCATCGAGCCGCACGCGCTGCATGCCGAGGCCGAGATAGCCCTGCGGGATGCGGCCCTTGACGAGGAGCTGATCCATCACCCGCTCGACCGTCGCGGCGGGGATCGCGAGGACGCGGCGGCGGGGGCCTGGAACGACGATGCCGAGGATCTTGCCGCCGGCATCGACGAGGGCACCGCCCTCGGCCACGGGATCGAGCCGCAGATCCATGTTGATGCGACGATCGATCACGCCGCCCCTGAGGCTCCGCCATGCGCCGCCCGATGTCGCGACGATGCCGAGGCTCGCGACGGTCTCGGCGGCACGGTCGCCGCGACGGCCGACGGCGAAGGCGAAGTGGCCGGGGCGAAGGCTCGCGGCGTCGCCGGTTTCAGCAATCGCCGCACCCTTCCCGCTTTCGATGCGCAGCACGGCAACATCGGTGGTGGGGTCGCGGCCGGCAAGGGTCGCCGCGGCGCGTTGCCCATCCGGCAGGGTGACGGCGAGATCGTCGTCGCGCTCGACCGCGTCGGACGCGGCGACGACGACGCCGTCGCGCCAGAGCACGCCGCTGGCGCCGAAGCGGTCGCGCCCATCGACGGCGACGACGCTGCGCGCCGCGCGGTCCACCGCGGCGGCCGATGCGTTCGAGAGGCGAAGCAGGATATCGGCTGATGTCTTTTCGGTCATCTCGACCTCCAATCAAGTGAGCTGCCCTCGATATGGCAAGGCCGGGCTCGCGAAAACACTCGCCGGATGGGGAGGTCCGTGGCTCAATACCGTCCGAGCGGGAGGAAGACGTCATGAAATCGCACGCGCAGGCCGTCGTCATCGGCGGCGGGGTGGTCGGCTGCAGCGTCCTTTATCATTTGACCAAGGCAGGCTGGCGCGACGTCGTGCTCGTCGAGCGCGATCAGCTGACCTCGGGTTCGACCTGGCATGCCGCGGGCGGCTTCCACACCTTGAATGGCGATCCCAACGTCGCGAAGCTCCAGGGCTACACGATCGGTCTCTATGACGAGCTCGAGAAGATCTCGGGCCAATCCTGCGGCCTCCATCGCTCGGGCGGGCTGATGCTCGCCGACACCAAGGAGCGGATGGAGTGGCTGAAGATGGCGCATGCGCGGGCGCGCTATCTCGGCCTCGAGACGGCGCTCATGGGCGCCAAGGAGGCGAAGGCGCTCTTCCCGCTGCTCGAGGACAAGTTCTTCGTCGGCGCCATGCTCGACGCCGCCGACGGCAATCTCGACCCTGCCGGGACCACTCACGCCTACGCGAAATCGGCGCGGATCAACGGCGCCGAGATCTATCAGCAGACGCGCGTCACGGCGCTCAAAGCCTGCCCCGACGGCGGCTGGGATGTCGTCACCGAGAAAGGCACCATCCGCGCCGAGCACGTCGTCAATTGCGGCGGCCTCTGGGGGCGCGAGATCGGCCGCATGGTCGGCATCGAGCTTCCGGTCCTCGCCATGGAGCACATGTATCTCGTCACCGAGGACATGCCCGAGGTCGTGGCCTTCAACAAGGAGAAGGGTCACGAGCTGCCGCACGCGATCGACTTCAAGGCCGAGATCTACATGCGCCAGGAGCATAACGGCATGGTGCTCGGCACCTATGAGAAGGCGTGCGTGCCGTGGCAGCCGAAGACGACGCCGTGGGATTTCGGCACCGAGCTGCTGGCGCCCGACCTCGACCGCATCGCGCCCTCGCTCGAGATGGGGTTCGCGCATTTCCCGGCGATGGCGAAGGCCGGCATCAAGCGCGTCATCAACGGCCCCTTCACCTTCTCGCCCGACGGCAACCCGCTGGTCGGGCCGGTTCAGGGCCTCCGCAATTTCTGGTGCGCCTGCGCTGTCATGGCCGGGTTCAGCCAGGGCGGCGGCGTCGGTCTCGCGCTCTCGCAATGGATGGCGAGCGGCGATCCCGGCTTCGATGTCTGGGCGATGGATGTGGCGCGGTTCGGCGAGTGGGCGAGCCGGCCCTACACCAACGCCAAGGTGCGCGAGAACTATTCGCGCCGCTTCTCGATCCGCTTCCCGAACGAGGAGCTGCCGGCGGCGCGGCCGCAGCAGACGACGCCGCTTTACGACACGATGCTGGCGCAAGGCGCTGTCATGGGCGACAGCTGGGGCCTCGAAACGCCGCTCTGGTTCGCGCCTAGGGGTGTCGAGCCGAGGGACGTCGTCTCGTTCCACCGCTCCAACGACTTCCCGCATGTGAAGGCCGAGTGCCTTGGCGTCCGCAACACGGTCGGCGTCACCGAGATCGCCAACTTCGCCAAGTACGAGATCGCGGGAAGCGGCGCCGAAGCCTTCCTCTCGCGCCTCATGACCAACCGGATGCCGCGGACGGGGCGCATCATCCTGACGCCGATGCTGAACCCTCAAGGCAAGCTCATCGGCGACTTCACCATCGCCAAGGTCGGCGACGAGCGCTTCCTCATGTGGGGCTCCTCGCAAGCGCAGAAATACCATATGCGCTGGTTCGAGCGGCACTTGCCTGGGGACGGTTCCGTCGCGATCCGCCGCCTCGATCTCAGCCTCATCGGCCTCTCGATCGCGGGGCCGAGGTCGCGCGATGTGCTGAAGCGTCTGACCGATGACGATGTCTCGAACGCGGCGTTCCGCTTCCTCGAGCACCGCGCGATGGACATCGCCAACGTGCCGACGCTCATCAACCGCGTCACCTATACCGGCGATCTCGGCTACGAAATCTGGGTCGCGCCCGAGTATCAGCGCCGGCTCTATGAGGAGATCATGGCGGCGGGGCGCGATCTCGGCATCGTCAATTTCGGCATGCGGGCGCTTTTGTCGCTGCGGCTCGAGAAGAACTTCCCGACCTGGTTCCGCGAGCTCAGGCCGATCTACGGCGCCTTCGAGGCGGGTCTCGACCGCTTCATCGATCTCTCGAAGAACGACTTCATCGGCCGAGACGCCGCGATGCGCGAGAAGGAGACGGGCGGCACGCTCCGCCGCGTCACCATGATCGTCGATGCGACGGACGCCGACGTTCTCGGCGACGAGCCGATCTGGCATCGCGGCAAGGTCGTCGGCTGGGTGACATCGGGCGGCTACGCCCATTTCGTCGAGAAATCGCTCGCGCAAGGTTACGTGCCGAAGGAGTTCGCGGGCGATCTCGGCACGGGCGCCTTTGAGATCGAGATCATCGGCGAGCGCCGCCATGCGACGATCGCGCCGCAGCCCTTGTTCGACCCCGAGGCGAAGCGGATGCGGATGTGACGGTCATCCCTCGGCTCGCCGCGGCAGCACCGTCTCGACGAGCGCCGTCCAATAGCTGGCGCCGAGGGTCAGGATCTCGTCGTTGAAATCGTAGCGCGCGCTGTGGAGCGAGCGGCCGTTCTCCATCGGCCCGTTGCCGATCCAGACATAGCATCCGGGCTTCGCCTGCAGCATGAAGGCGAAATCCTCGCAGCCCATGCTGGGCAGAAGGTCGCGGTGAACCTTGTCGTCGCCAGCGACGAGGCTTGCCGCGCGCGCTGCGATCTCGGCCGGACCCGCGGCGTTGACCGCCGGCGGGATGGGCTTGCGATAGGCGAAGGAGACACCGACGCCGTGGGTCGCGGCGATCCCGCCGCAGATGCGCTTCAGCGCGTCCTCGAGCAATTGCCGCAAGGCCGGCTTGAAATAGCGGCATGTGCCGCGCAGGACGACCTCCTCGGGGATGACGTTCCAGGTGTTGCCGCCATGCACCTGGCAGAGGCTGACCACGACCTCGTCCTGCGGATCGACGCGGCGGCTCGCGATCGTCTGGATGGCGCCGATCAAGGCGCCGGCGGCGACGATCGGATCATCGCCCAGATGCGGCATCGCGGCGTGCGCGCCGCGGCTCGAGATGGTGATCTCGAACTTGTCGTCGGCCGCCATGATCGGCCCCGATCGCACCGCGAACTGACCCGCCGGCAGACCCGGCCAATTGTGCATGCCGTAGACCGCCTCGGCCGGGAAGCGCTCGAAGAGGCCGTCCTCGACCATCGCCTGGCCGCCGCATTCGTTTTCCTCGGCCGGCTGGAAGATGAAATGCACGGTGCCCTCGAAATTGCGCGTCTCGGCGAGATAGCGCGCGGCACCGAGCAGCATGGTCGTGTGCCCGTCATGGCCGCAGGCATGCATGACGCCCGCGCTGGTCGAGGCATGGGCGCAACCGGTTTTCTCGAGGATGGGCAGCGCGTCCATGTCGGCTCGAAGCGCGATGGCGCGTCCGCCGGAGCCGCAGCAGAGCGTGCCGACGATGCCGGTCCCGGCGAGGCCGCGATGCACGGCGATGCCGAACTCGGCGAGCCGCGCCGCGACCAGATCCGCGGTCCGATGCTCGGCGAAGGCCATCTCGGGATGCGCATGAATGTCGTGGCGCCAGCGGACCATGTCGCCATGGAAATCGGCGATGCGGTTCGGGATCGGCATGGGAACCTCCGGAAGATCGGAACCTAGGAAGACGCGATCCTAACGATCCCGCCGAAGGCACTATTGAACGATATTGCGCCGTCCGCGGTACTGCCCCGGCGTCACCCCATAGGCCGCCTTGAAGGTGCGAATGAGATGGCTCTGATCGGCGAAACCGGCCGCCACCGCCGCCATGGCCGGCGCCTCGCCCGCCGCGATGAGGCGCTTGGCGTAGCGAAGACGGAGCTGGGTCTGGTAGGCATGCGGCGGCAGCCCGAGACAGCGTCGAAAGGCCCGCAGCAGGCGGAAGCGATCGACGCCGACGACCGCGGCGAGCTCCGAGAGCGACAGATCCTCGGCGAAATTCGCCGCGAGGACATCGAGTGCGGCATCGACGATCGGCCGGCCTCGATCGGCCGGGCGGGGCTCTGCCGGCGCTCCGCCGTGACGCCGCGCGAGCTGGAGAGCGGCATCGAAGATGCGCGCTTCGCGCTCGAGACGCGGTGTCGGCGCCTCGAGCGCGCGGTGAAGGCGCAGGATGCGCGCAGCGAGGGCGGGATCGTCGACGACGGCGTCGGGAAAGAAGGGTCCGCCGCGGGAAGAGGCTGTAGCCTCGCTCGCCACACGCTTCATGATGGCGGGATCGAGATAGACCATTCGATAGCTGTAGCCCGCGCCGCCACGCGCCGGCCCGCCATCATGGACGTCTTCGGGATTGACGATGATGACCCGCCCCGGGAGCGCCGTCCAAACCGCACCGCGGGCGGCGAAGGCGTGCGCCCCGCTCTCCACCACGCCCAGCGCGTAACCCTCATGCGCATGCTTGCGATAGCGGTGATTGCTGCGCTCGGCACGCAACAATTCGATGCCGCTGAAGCCGTCGGGTTGCCAATAGCAAGAAGACGAGCTGCTGAGCGAAGACTGGCCGCGCCGCTTGTTCATTGCGCCACTTTAGCACGACTCCCGGCCGGGCTCCGACCCTAGCTCCCGCGCAACCCGGCGCCGATCGGCTGCGTCCGATCATGACATTTCTTTCATGGCGATGCCTGGGCCTCGCGGGGATGACATGTGATAAGCGTGCTTATCATAAGCACGACTTTTGGTTCCCCAGCGGGAATCGCTCCATGAAAGGAGGGGTCTCATGAAGACGCAAGTGACCACCACTCTCCGCTCCGCCGCACGCAACGCCGTGATGGCGCTCGGGGTTTTCGCCGTGATGGGCGCCGTCGCCGCAGCGCCGGCCCTCGCCGACGGGCGCGGCGATCAGCGCTACGAGCATTCGAGGCGCTATGAGCAGCAAGGCTGGCGCGGCGACGAGCGCGGCCGCGAGTGGCGCGGGGCGCGGTTCGACCGTCACTATGTCTACGCCAGGCCGAGCTACTACGGCTACGCCGCGCCGCGTTACTATGCGCCGCCGCCGGTCTATTACCCAGCGCCGGGCTTCAGCCTCGACTTCATCGTTCCGCTCCGCTGATTCCTCGAAAGTGGCCCCGCAAGGCCCCACCGCTCGTGGTGGGGCCTCTGGTGCGGCCGCTTTGATTGCGATGCCCGACGGCGACGATGCCTCCGCGAGCCCGCGCGGTTCGACCGGTTCAAAGACCGATGACTTCTCACCGACATAGCCGGGAAGTTCTGGGTTGGCTGTTCCGATCCGGCGTTTTCTTTGGTGCGGCTTGCGATTGTCTATTCAACGCTTCGCAATTTCTATGCATGATAGTGTTGGATCGTGTGACGACGCCTCAGGCGGGGAGAAGCGCAGTCGATGAGTATCGATTGGCAAATCGTCGATCACTGGGCAACCCAGATCGCGAGAAGCGAACTCGCAGAGATACGGCAGGTGTTCGATTCGTAT
>JBGPOZ010000240.1:0-6708 GCA_041488295.1 Allostellaceae bacterium | reverse complement strand
TCCCCGACGTAGCTTTCGACGCAGAGCACCATGCCCTCTTCGAGCGTGCCGTCATAGGCACCGGCGAAGTACTCCTGGTTGATGATCAGAGGATACTCGTTGCAAAGCCCGATTCCATGGGCGATGGCGCGGTTCATGCTCGGCACGAACGCATGCGGCAGCTTGTACGAGGCCTCCGCAATCTCGCGGAAGCTGCGGCCGGGCTTGAGGACTCCAATATTATTTTGAACCTGCTCGTAGGCTAGGCCGTAGAGACGCCTTTGCTCATCGCTCACCGGCCCGTCTCCGGTGAGCCATGACCGCGAGATGTCGACAGAATAGCCGTGCCGGCCCACCAGATCCGTATCGAAACTGACGAGGTCGCCGGGTCTGATACGATGATCGCCGCACTCGCGGTACCACGGGTTCGTCCGATTACCGGCGGTGAGAAGGCGCGTCTCGATCCACTCGCCGCCGAGCTCGGCATTCGCCTGATTGAGCACCGACCATAGCGACTGCTCGGTGATCTCTGGTCGGTGCGCCTCCTGCATGCGTCGCAGCCCTTCCTCGCAGGCGCTGATCGCATCGCAGATCGCCTTGATCTCCTCCGGCGCCTTGATCGCCCTTGCAAGACCCATGAGTTCGAGCCCTTCAACCGGCGTGATGCCTTCGGCAACGAGCGCCGCGGCTCCCGCCGGATCGAGGATGTCGAAGGCGAGGCGGCGGTGGTGGCCACCTGAACGTCGGACGAGCTCAGCGATCTCCGCCGCCCAGCGCGCCGCGGAGTCTCGCCAGCTCGGCCCTGCCGCCATGTGATACCAAGCCTTCGCCGGGCGGATCTCGTCGATCGTCTCGAGATGCCGCGAGAGGTGTTCGCAGTTGCGGAAGTCGAACAGCACAGCATGGCCGTCACTGGCGAGGAACAGATAACGGCAGGGATTGTGCAGGCTGTACACCTGCATGTTTCGCGCATCGGAAGCGTAACGGATGTTGATCGGATTGAAGAGCACGATACCGGCAAGGTCGTTCCGCACCAAGGCCTCCTGGACCCTGCGCTTGCGGTAGGCACGCAAGGCAACGGCGTCGAATGGCTCGGACGGCAGGAACGTTGTCCCGTGCAACTGTAAGGCTTCAGCCGTCATGCTCGTACTTCCCCGGAGCGATGCTCTGCTCAGAAGCACGGTTCGGCAAGTAGATCCTCAAGGTTTATTAGGCTCTCGCCGACCCCGGCGGACCGTAAGGAAGCTTTCGAAATTTTGAGGAACCTCGTCGAACGGCTCCGCGTACGAGCGAACGGAACTGATCGCCCATTCGACATCGAGTTCATGGAAGAGATCGCCAACGTGGTCGCCATCGGACCGACGATCCAACGATGACCGACGAGATAATGGCCTTCGCATGCTGCGGGGATTGTCGAGGGCGCCGTCTCTGGTCTGCGCAGCCGGCTTCATCATGGCGCCAACTTTGATAGCCGCATGACCGGGCCACATCCTAGGTTAAGGTTAGGGATCGATCCTGCGCCATAGAAGGAATCCCGCGACACCCGGTTCGCCTCAGTCGGGTGTGTCCGCGATACAGCCGCTTTCCACCTTCAAGCGGAAATTGTTTCGCTGCCTCTGCATGTCTCGGAGGTGCCATGAGCAGACATCATCAGTTTGCTGATACCCGCGTGACTGTTGGCATCGAGGCGGCGGCATCGATTTCGGCGTCAGGGTCGAACAGCAGAGCGTCGCAACGGAGCAGATTCCCAGCACACTGGTTGAGGCAACTGTGACCTCACGCAGCACGTTAGGCGGGGCGAACGAGACTGCGGTACGCGGCGCGATGAACGCCTGTGCCACCCTGATTGGCCACGCTCTGTCGAACGACCTACTTATTCGGCCGCGATCTCGGCGAGCCGGCGGCTCGCTTGCGGCCGCTTGTGGAACGCGCCGTCCTTGACAATAGCGAGCAGCCGCGCGCTGTCCTGCAGAATGCCGACATCTGCCAGCGGGTTGCCGTCGACGAGCAGAAGATCGGCAAGATAACCGGGCTTGATCTGACCGAGCTCTCCGCCCTTCATCATGATCTCGCCGCCGAGCTTGGTCGCCGCCATGATCGCCTCCATCGGCGTGAAGCCGAGGAGATCGACAAAATGCGCCATATCGCGCGCGTTCCGGCCGACGGGGTTCCAGGCAAAGCCGTAATCGCCGCCGGGCAGGATGCGCACGCCGCGACGCTTCAGCTCCCCCATCACCTTGACCGCCGATTCGAGCTCGCGCTTGAGGCCGAGCTGCTCGCCGACAGCCGGCGTGATGCCCCATTGGCTTGCCTCGTTGAGCGTCGTGTAGGTGATGCCGATGGTCGGCACGACGAAGACGCGATCCTTCGCCGCCTCAAGCTGATCGATCGCCTCAGCATCGGCGAAGGTGGCATGGAAGATCAGCTCGACGCCGTGGCGCAGGCACATCTTGACGGACTCGGCCGAGCGGGCATGCGCCGCGACGCGCTTGCCGCGCTGACGCGCAACCTCGCAGACGGCCTCGACCTCGGCATCGTTCATCACTGTCTGCTGGGCGCGGGCCCATGGCACGAATTCATCGCCCGATGGGTTGATCTTGAGCGTGTCGACACCCTCGCGGACCATCTGCCGGGCGACGCGGCGGAATTCGTCGGGGCCATCGCAGACGATGGCGAAGGTTTCACGATGCAAATGCCATAGCCTGACGTCGCCGAGCCCACCCGACACCGTCATCTCGGGCGTCGCCGCCAGCATGCGGGGACCCGGAATGTCCCCGGCGTTGATGGCGTTGCGGATGACGACGTCGAGTCGAGGCTTCGCCGCCGCCGCGCTGTTGATGCTGGTGAAGCCCTGGTCGAGCATCAGCTTGGCGTGCTTCATAGCGAGCAGCGTGTGCTCTTCGGGCGGAATGGCGCCGAGCGATTCAAGGTCGGAGGTGTTGGCAAAGCTGATGTGACAATGCGCCTCGACGAGGCCGGGCATCAGTGTCGCGCCGCCGCCATCGATCCGCTCGGCATTGTCGGCGGTCACTGTCTCCCCAGCTTGGGTGACCGCCTTGACGCGGTTGCCCTCGACCAGCACTTGGCCCGGAAAGGGCGAGCTACCCGAGCCGTCCAGAATCGTGACATTGGTGAAAAGCGTGCGTGCCATGGCGTCCTCCTCTCCATTGCGGTCCGCTTGATCGGCGACCTTACCGGCCCCAGCGCAGCGCCGCGGTGTGCACCGGCGCATCCCACAGGGCGCGCCGCTCGTCGTCGAGCAAGCTCACCGTGATCGAGCAGCCAGCCATCTCGAGCGAGGTCACGTAGTTCCCGACCAGCGAGCGCGAGACCTTGACGCCGTGCCGCTCGACGACCGGGCGCGCCGCGTTGTACATGAGATAGAGCTCCATCGCGGGCGTGCCGCCGAAGCCGTTGACAAGCAACAGCGCGTCGCTGCCCTTCGCAGCCTCGAGATCGCCCAAAATGGCGCCGACCATCTCCTCGACAAGGGCGTTTGCTGAGGCGAGCTTCACCCGGCGACGCCCGGGCTCGCCATGGATGCCGACGCCCATCTCCATCTCGTCCTCGCCGAGCGTGAAGGTCGGCCGGCCGGCCGCCGGCACCGTGCAGCTCGTCAAGGCGACACCCATTGAGCGCGTCGCGCGGTTGACGCCGTCGCCGAGCGATTTGAGCGCCGCAAGATCGGCGCCTTGCTCGGCCGCCGCGCCGACCATCTTCTCGACGACGAGAGTGCCGGCGACACCGCGGCGGCCGGTCGAATAGGTCGAGGTTTCGACCGAGACGTCGTCATCGGTGACGACGGTCGCGACCGCGCCGCCTGTCATTTCGCGCGCCATGTCGAAATTCATGACGTCGCCCTCGTAGTTCTTGACGATGAACAGAATGCCGACGCCGCCGTCGACCGCCTCGGCGGCGGCGACGATCTGGTCCGGGGTCGGCGAGGTGAAAACGTGGCCGGGGCAAGCGGCGTCGAGCATGCCGAGACCGACGAAACCGGCGTGCAGCGGTTCGTGCCCGCTGCCGCCGCCCGAGACGAGCGCCACCTTGCCGCGGCGCGGCGCGGCGCGGCGCACGAATTTGCGCTCCGCGCCGAGCGTCACGATATCGGCATGCGCCGCAGCGAAGCCGTCGAGGCTTTCGGCCAGCACCGTGTCGGCCGTGTTGATGAGCTTCTTCATCCCGTTCCTCCTTCGAGCCTAAGCTCCAAAGTCCATCTCTCCCGTGCCGGAGAGAATTGGCGACGGCGCTTCCCGACGATTCGGCGATCCTTTCAATGACCTCAAAGCCACCTTGCTCCGCTTCTCGAGGCCGCGGGTTCGAGCAGCGGGTCTAAATCAATCGAATGAGGTCCGTGATGAAGGTCGCGACGAGCCTTTCGAGTTGGCGGTTGCGTGCCTCGTCACCGAGATCGGGCAGATAGATCGTATGGCCGCGAAGCCGCCGCGTCTCTTTGACCAGCTTGAGGCGGCGCGCGTGCGCCCGCTCATAGGCCTCGAGGAAATGCTTCTTCTCTTCGGGCGGGAAGTGGCAAATCTCGAAGATCGTTTCGAGATGGATCGCCGGAATCGGCACGGCATAGGTCGGATTGGTGATCTGCGAGATGAAGCTGCGGTTCTTCTCGAGCGCCGCGGCGAGGCGTTGACGGGTGCCTGAGGGGCGATTCTCCAGGATGCGTTGGAGGATCCGCTTGTATTCGGCCACGGCCTCGGTGGGGGAGGCGACGGCTTGACCTTCGCTCTCAGCCAAGATCGGCTCCGATCCGGCACGAGGCGATCGCCGCCTTGGTGCGCGCCAGGGCAGACGGCGCGACAGAGAGCACGCGCAACCCTGCGGCCAACAGAGCCGGGATCATGTCGGGCTCGCCGCCAGCATCGCCGCAGAGGCTGACCTCGACACCGGCGCGCCCCCCATGTCGTGCGACCTCGGCGATGAGGCGCATGACGGCGGGATTGCGCGGATCATTGAGCGCCGCAAGGCGCCCGTTGTCGCGCGAGCAGGCGGTGACGTATTGCGTCAGATCGTTGCTCCCGATCGAGAAGAATTCGGCATCGAAGCTGGCGATGTCGAGCGCGACGGCCGGCACCTCGACCATGATGCCGAGCGGCGGGCGCCGTCCGGGGACGCCGCGCGCCGTCACCTCGGCGAGCGCGCCATCGAGCAATCGCGATGCCTCGGCGAGTTCGCGCGGGACCGTCACCATCGGCAGCATGATCTTGACGGGGCCGTGCACCGCCGCCCGCACCAGTGCCCGCAGCTGCACCGTCAGCGCGTCGGGACGCGCCAGCGATAGACGAATGCCGCGCACGCCAAGGAACGGGTTCGACTCGCCGTCGATCGTGATCCCGGGGATCGGCTTGTCGCCACCGGCGTCGAGCGTTCGGATGGTGACGGGCCTGCCGGCGGCCCATTCGACGATACGCCTGTACGCATCGTACTGGGCCTCTTCGTCGAAGACGGCGGTTTCCGAACGGCAGAGGAGTTCGGTGCGCACCAAGCCGATGCCCTCGCAATGTGCGGGATCGAGCGCCGCGAGCTCGGAGGGATCGGCGATATTGATCATGACCGCGATCGGCACGCCGTCCCGCGTCACCGCCGGCGCGCCGAGGAGGGTTGCCTCGTGCCTTGCCGTCGCCGCCGCCATGCTTCGCTTCGTCTCGGCATGGCGGCGCTCGCCTTCGTCGGGACTGAGGATCGCGATCCCCGAATCGCCATCGATCAGGATCTCTTGATGTCCGTCGAACGCCCCGCCGTCGAGGCAGACGATCATCGGAACGCCCCGCGCCCGCGCCAAGATCGCAACATGGCTGGTCGGGCTTCCTCCGGTCAGCGCGAGCCCGCCGCCGGCGCTCCAGTCGGTCTCGAGGAACATCGAGGGGGCGAAATCCTCGGCGAGGAGAACCGCGCCATCGGGCCGCAGCCTTCCGCGCGCGGCACCGCAAAGATGGCGGAGCACACGATCGCGCAGATCCGCGAGATCACTGATCCGAGCGCGGAAATACTCGTCTTCGGCCGCCGCGTAGTCGGAAATCTGCGCGGCAAGCGCCGCCGACCAGGCATCCTCGGCCGCAACGCCTTCGGCGATCGCGCCCAGAGCCGGTGCCCGCAAACTGTCATCGCCGAGCATGGCGATCTGGAAATCGAGCATGGCGCTGCCGACCGCATCGCCGGCCTGCACCTGCAGCGTTTCGAGATCGGCGATCGCGGCGGAGAGTGCCAGCTCGAGCGCATCGCGCTCGCCCTGTGCGTCGCTGGTCGCACGTCTTCCTCCGACCGTTGCGCTCAGCCGCACGAGCGGTCCGATGATGATGCCGGGCGCCGCCGGCCGGCCCTTCAGCTCACGCGACAGCGCCATCGGGGACGTCCTCGTTGAAATCGCGCTCGACCAGCCGAATCAGGGAGCGAATCGCATCCGCGGCGTCGGGCCCGTGCGCACGGAAGCGCAACGTCGCGTTCTGCGGCACTTTCGCGGCCATCACCTTGACGATGCTCTTGGCGTCGATCCACGGGCCGACATCCGTGGCGGCGAGCTCGATCTTCGAGGCGAACATCTTGGCGAGCTTGGTCAGCTTGACCGAAGGGCGGGCATGCAGCCCGACCGCATGTGACAGAAAGACCGACCCTTCGACAACCGTATTCGACATGATCTTCTATCTCGCTCTCGCCCGGTCTTCCAACGTGTCCCTTCGAGTCTGCTCACTCAAATCGGCGATAATTCTTCGGCGGTGC
>JBGPOZ010000239.1:0-6733 GCA_041488295.1 Allostellaceae bacterium | reverse complement strand
GACAAGCTCGCTCGCGAGATGCCCGCTCGACGAGGCGAGAATGCATTCGCGGCTGCAGAGCTCGTCGAGCTGCCCGAAGATCGCGCGCTTCAACGCCATGTCTTCCGGGACCGCCTCGATAACCAGGGCCGCCGGAGCCGCATCTTCGAGCCGCGTCGTCGTCGCGATCCGCCGCAACGCCGCGTCGGCTTGCGCAGAATCCATCAAACCATGCGCCGAGAAATTGGCCATGCTGGATTTGATCTTGCCGAGCGCGGCATCGAGGCTCTGCGGATTGCGGCCAATCAGGATCACGCGCCACCCGCCGCCGGCGAAGATCTCGGCGATACCGTGGCCGATGATGCCGTTGCCGATGACGGCGATCGTCTTGGCGTTCTCGGTTTCGGCCATGGGTCCCTCCTTGCTCGATGACGTGAGCGTCACGCCGCCGCACGCCGCAGCCGGCGCCAATCCTTCAGGATTTCGCGCGCGGCGTTGTAGCCGGGGATGCCCGAGACACCGCCGCCCGGATGGCAGGACGAGCCGCACTGATAAAGGCCGAGGACCGGCGAGCGATAATCGGCGTAATGCGGCACCGGGCGCTGGAAGAAGAGCTGATCGGGCGACAGCTCGCCATGGAAGATGTGGCCTTGCGGCAAGCCCACGATCTCCTCGATGTCCGGAGGCAGCAAGACCTGCATGTCGATGATCTGGTCCGAGAAGCCCGGCGCGAATTCGTTGACGACGCTCATGACGTTCTTGACGAAATTGTCGCGCTCCTGCGCCCAGTCGCCGTTCTTCAACGTGTAGGGCGCATGGCCGCCGAACAGATTGACGACGTGCTTGCCGGCGGGCGCCAAGCTGTCGTCGACGATCGTCGGCACGACCGGCGTCACGAAGGGCTTCGCCGAGTACCAGCCATATTTGGCGTCATCATAGGCGCGCTCGAGATAGTCAATGTCGGGCGCGAGATGGACATATGTCGGATAGCTGAAGCCGGTCTTCGCCGCGTCGAACGCCTTGTAGCGCGGCGGCGCTTCGGCCGCGATGTTGATCTTGAAGGCGGTCGAGAAGGTGCGGAATTTTGCGATCTCGGCCAAAAAATCCGTCGGCAGATGCGCCGGCGCGACGAGCTTCTGGAAGAGCGTCTTGCAATTGGCATTGGATATGACGGCGCGTGCCGTGAAGCTGCGCCCGTCGGCGGTGCGGACGCCCGTCGCGCGGCCATTAGCGATCATCACCTCGGCGATCTCGGCATTGGTCAGAACCTCCAAGCCGAAGCGCTTGCCAGAGGCGGCGATCGCCTGGGTGATGCTGCCCATCCCGCCCTTGATGAAGCCCCAACCGCCGGCGCCGGCGTGCTCGCCCATGATGTGGTGCATGATGACATAGGCCGAGCCGGGCGATTTCGGCCCGGTGAAGGTGCCGATCGAAGCGTAGTAGGCGAGGATCGCCTTGATGATGTCGCTCTCGAACCAATCGGAAAGGTAGTCGTAGGCACTCTGCGTCAGGAGATCGACGATCCGGTACGCCTTGCGGCCGATCTTGCGCTGGCGCCACAGGAACGCGGCGGTTTCCTTGAAGGATTTCCAGTCGCGCCGCGTCGGATCGATCGGCGTCTCGAAGAGAAGCTTGCGGACGATCTGGGTCGCTTCCTGGAGGTAGGCATCGAACTCGGGATAGATTTCGGCGTCGTGCCGCGAGAAGCGCGCGAACTCGGCCTGCGTCTTCTTCACGTTGTCGCTGAAGACAATGTAGTCCTCGCCGTAAAGCGGGCAGAAAAGGTCGTTCGCCGGCAGCACCTCGAGACCGAATTTGCGCAATTCGAGCTCGGCGATGACGCGCGGATGGAGGAGGCTCATCACATAGGAGAAGATAGAGCCGCGGAAGCCCGGCGAGAACTCCTCGGTGACGGCGGCGCCGCCGATGACATGGCGCCGCTCGAGCACCAGGACCTTGAGCCCCGCCTTCGCGAGATAGCTGCCGCAGACGAGGCCGTTATGCCCGGCGCCGATGATGATCGCGTCGTATTGCCCGGCCATCCTTCGCTATCTCCCGGGGGCAGGAAAGCGCCCGTCAGGGCGAGCTTACCCCGTCGCAAGCGTAGGGGCCAATGCGACGTGATCCGATGGAGCTTCGCTTGAGTGCGAGAATGAAGAGGCGCATGATTTGCCGTCTTTTGGGGAGTTGCGCGCGCTTATGTCGGATTCGGCTTCGATCGAAACCCGCGATGGAAAGGTCGCCGCGCTGGTGAAGGCTCAAGCGTCAGGGCGTTCTCTCGCCCAGGCGTTCTATAACGATCCCGACATTTTCGAGCGCGACCTCGAGCGGGTCTTCCTGCGCCATTGGCTGTGCGTCGATCACGAGAGCAGCATCGCCCGTCCCGGCGATTTTCGCCTGTTCGAGCTGGCGTCGGAATCGGTCATCATCGCGCGCGGCGAGGACGGTGCGCTGCGCGCCTTTGCGAATGTGTGCCGGCACCGCGGCTCGCGCGTCTGCAGCACGCCCTCGGGCAACGCCAAGTACTTCATCTGCCCGTATCATGCCTGGACCTACGGCCTCGACGGCAGCCTCCGCGCGGCGCGGCACATGCCGCATGATTTCGACACGGCGCGCCACGGCCTCAAGGAAATCAAGCTGCGCGTCCTCGAAGGCCTCGTCTTCGTCTCCTTCGCGGAGAACCCGCTCGGCCTTCACGACGTCGAGGCGACCTTGCGCGCGTATCTCGGTCCGTTCGATTGGGCCGGCGCGCGGGTCGCGCACCGCGAATCCTACCCGATCGAGGCGAATTGGAAGCTCGCCGTCGAGAATTATCTCGAATGCTATCACTGCGCGCCCTCGCACCCGGAGTATTCCAAACTTCACGCGCTGGAGCAGCCGCCGGCGCGGGTCGAGGCGTTGAATGCGCGAATGCGGGAGCGGGCTTCGGCGCTGGGGCTCGACTTTCCGGAGCACGATCATTGGGTCGCGTCGACCAGCGGAGGCGAAGCCATCTTCGGCTTTCGCTACGCGCTCTACGACGGCATCGAGACCGGCAGCGCCGACGGCCGGGCGGTCGCGCCGCTCATGGGCCGCTTCCGGGCCTATGACGGCGGCGCCACCTCGGTTCATTTCGGCCCAGCGAGCTTCTTCCTCGCCTATGCCGACCACGGCGTCATCTACCGCTTCATTCCGAAGACGGTTCAGAGCTGCGAGATGGAGGTCATCTGGCTCGTCGCGCCAACGGCGCGGGAAGGCGCCGACTATGGTGTGGATCGCCTGACCTGGCTCTGGAAAGTCACCAGCGAGGCGGATAAGCGCATCATCGAGCAGAACCAGCTCGGCGTGAACTCACGATTTTACGAGCCCGGGCCCTACATGCCGATGGAGTACAACACGCGGCGCTACGTTGACTGGTATCTGCGCGAGATCGTGTGAGCCTTCGATCCCGGCTTCGCACCCTTGATGTTCTTGGAATGCAGCGTTGGCTGTGGATCGCTGATCTTCAGGCCCTTCTACTCAAATGCCCAATTGGCCGTTGCTCATTGCGCTTCGATGATGATGTTCAACGGCGGATCATTTATCGCGAGCACGACGCGTGATTCGCAGATACCGTCCAATGGTGAACAAGCAAGCCTAGGTTGTAGCGCGCTCGATTCTGCACGATCCTGCGAGCGCTCGTAGTGGGCAGGTACGAATTGCGGTTCGGGGTCAAAAAGCGAAGTGGGCGACACGCCCGTCGATGAAATCTGATAGTCGTGATTCAATCCACGAGTTAATTTCGCTGGTTTCATGTCACCAAAAGAAGAATAAAATCGAGAGCCATCTCTTGCATTAAAATTTTCCTGGGTGCCAGAGCTATTGGTAGGTTACTAAAAATCGAGCGCGTTTATTGCGGCGACACTGACGTTCAGGCAGAGGTTGTTCGACTCCGAATATCTCCTTAAGCGATTTTTAACCAAGATCGCCCGATGTTGCTCGCATGATTGAGAACTTCGCGGTGAAGACAATGGATACTTCGACGCGCATTCTCTTGGTCGACGATGAGCAAGACATCCTCGATCTTGGACTTACCATCCTGCAGGATGCGGGATTTGAAACCGTATCCGCGGTCAATGGCGACATCGCGGAAATCCTACTAGAGCAAGGGATACCCTTCGACGTTCTTGTCACCGACATTGTATTTCCGGGTATCCTTGATGGCTTCAGTCTGGCGAGAAGGGCAAAGCAGCTTCAGCCAAAAATTCGGATCGTTTATACGACCGGATTTGGCGCAACGGCGAATGTGAGATCGCGGGGCGCACCCTTCGGCGAGGTCTTGACCAAGCCATGGAGGCCCACCGATCTCCTGCATTGCGTTCGCTTCGCGAGTTGTAGCGCTGCGCCCTAGCTGACGTTGCGTTTGGGGACACGGGCCTCGGGGTTACGGAATTTCGTACACCGAGACCTCATCGGCGATGCCGCGCAGCATGCGATGCTGCGCCACCGGCTTGAGCCCGCTCGTCTCGATGAGGGTCACCGTTTCCGGATGCTCCACCACCGCCTCGGTCGCGAAGATGGAGCGGGAGACCGCGAGGTTCTGCACGCGCGACGCGATGTTGACCGTCTGCCCGAAATAATCCTGGCGGTCGTTCAGCATGACTGCGAGGCACGGGCCTTCGTGGATGCCGATCTTGAGGAGGAGATCTTCGCGATTGTGCTCCTCGTTGAGGGCGTGCATCGCCTCGCGCATGCGCAGCGCCGCGGCAAGCGCGCGGTCGGGCGCCGGGAAGGTCGCCATGACGGCATCGCCGATCGTCTTTACCACCGCGCCCGTCTCGGCGGCGACGATCTCGGTGAGGACGCGGAAATGCGCCTTGACGAGATCGAAGGCGGCGAGGTCGCCGACGCGCTCGTAGAGCGCGGTCGAGCCTTTGAGGTCGGTGAAGAGAAAGGTGAGGCTAGTGATCTTGAGGCGCTGATCGACGTGCAACGTGTCGGTGCGGTAGAGCTCGCGGAACGTATGGTTCGTGAGGAGGTGTTTCGCCGTCAGGAACGGCCTCCGTCGGCCCAGGAGCTCATGCAGCTTGTCCGCCGCGATCCACACACCCGGCAGCACGCGCGCGTCGGTAAGGTTTTCGAGCGTGAGGCGCAGCGGCCCGGGACGCAGCGCGATGGTTCCGATCGGCGCGTGGACCTTGTTGTAGGCGAGCGAAACCTCCTGCATCTCGCGTGTCGGCGCGCCCGTCACATCGATGAATTGCGCAGCGTGCGTCACCGGCTCGAAGACGATGAGGAACTCGGCCGGCAAATCGAGCGACAGGACCGCCTTCTCACCGGCCGGAAGCTCGGCCTGATCGAGGGTGATCTCCTCGACGAGACGGTCGAAATCATCGGGGAGATCGACGCCGGAGCTCCAGAAGACCTGTCGAAAATATTCGGCGAAAGGCAGCTTGTGTGGCTCGTGCGCCGCGATCTTGCGCACGCGTTCGCTCAAGGTGAACGTCACCTCGACCATCTCGTCGAGCGTCGGCTTGTATCCGGCGGCGCACAGCCCGCAATGGTACTCGTCCTGGTCGAGCGTCTTCAGCGTCGCGTTGGCATCGAGAACGCCGCCGCAGCCCGGGCAGAGCACGTTCCACGACAGTTCGAAGAGCCCAATCTGCGTCGCCTGCAGGAACGCGGCGGTGACGCGCTCCTCGCTGAGACCGCGTTTTGCCGCGAAATCCAGCACATTAATGCGGCTGAGCTCACGATCCGAGCCATCGCGGACCAGCCGCTCGATCTCCAGCGCGGTTTCGGCATCAGTCGATTGCCGCAAAGTCGCGAAGAGAGCATCGGTTTCGCTCATGGAGCAAATGATACTCCGAAAATCTGCACGGCGAAACCGAGGGCACGCCGCTCGCCGCGATAGCGGCGCATTGAGATGCGAGAGCCGCTACGACTGCGAATCGGCGTCGCTGGTGTGGTCGGTGGGATCGATCTTGCGATCAGCGCTTGCTCGTGCTCGAGGGCACGCTCTCCCAACTGGCGTCGTCCGTCAGGTCGCTCTCAGTGGGGGGGCCCTCATCCATTCCCGAAGGCGGACCGAAACCGCCGAGCGTGTCGGGTTCCGATGCATCCTCCGTTACCGGTGCACCATCTTCTGTTGGCTGAGGGGCATCCTCGGTCGGCGCATCGGGATCGAGATCGTTCGCCGGGCCGGTCTCTTCGGTATCCGCGAGCTCGGCCGGATCGCCTTCCTCCGTATCGGCGAGCTCGGCCGGATCGCCCTCCTGCGTGTCGGCCGGCTCGACGGGGTCGTCGACATCGGTGACGTCTACCGACGCGTCCTCGGTCGGTGCGCCGGGATCGAGATCGGTCCGCAATGCGGTCGCCTCCTCGGTGTCCGCGAGCTCCGCCGGATCGCCTTCCTCGGTATCGGCGAGCTCGGCCGGATCGCCCTCCTGCGTGTCCGCCGGCTCGACGGGGTCGTCGACATCGGTCACATCCGCCGACGCGTCCTCGGTCGATGCGCCGGGATCGAGATCGGTCCGCAATGCGGTCGCCTCGTCGGTGTCCGCAAGCTCTGCCGGATCGCCTTCCTCAGTATCGGCGAGCTCAGCCGGATCACCCTCCTGCGTGTCCGCCGGCTCGACGGGATCGTCGACATCGGTCACATCCGCCGATGCGTCCTCGGTCGATGCGCCGGGATCGAGATCGGTCCGCAATGCGGTCGCCTCCTCGGTGTCCGCGAGCTCCGCCGGATCGCCTTCCTCGGTATCGGCGAGCTCGGCCGGATCGCCCTCCTGCGTGT
>JBGPOZ010000238.1:0-6734 GCA_041488295.1 Allostellaceae bacterium | reverse complement strand
GCAGCATATCGTGGAGCTTGCCGCGTTGCGGGATCGTGATGGCCGGCGCGGCGGCGAAATCGATGGGGGCAAAGGCCATGTCAGTACCGGATCCGCGGATCGAGGAAGGTGTAGCTGATATCGACCGCGAGGTTGATCAGCACATAGGAGGCGGAGAAGAGAAGGATGATGCCCTGGATGATCGGGTAGTCGCGGCGGAGAATGGCGTCGACCGTGAGCCGGCCGATGCCCGGGATGGCGTAGACGGTCTCGGTGATGACGACGCCCGAGATGAGGAGCGCGAAACCGATGCCGATGATCGTCACGATCGGCACGGCGGCGTTCTTGAGCGCGTGGCCGATCAGCACCTCGCGGTTCGAGAGGCCTTTCGCCTGCGCCGTGCGGACATAGTCCTGGCTCAGCACGTCGAGCATGCTGGCCCTGGTGATGCGCGCGACGAGCGCCGCGTAGAAGAGGCCAAGCGTGATGCTCGGCAGGATGAGGTGGCGGATGAAGGGCACGAAGCCGTCGGCGATGCTCGAATAGCCCTGCACCGGCAGGAGGTCGAGGCCGATCGAGAAGCCGAAGATGAGGAGATAGGCCAGAACGAAGGTCGGCACCGAGAAGCCCATGACGGCGAAGATCATGACGCAGCGGTCGATCCAGGTTCCGGCCTTCCACGCCGCGAGGACGCCCAAGGGAACGGCGATCGGGATCGTCACGCAAATCGTGCTGAGGGTGAGGGCGACGGTCGGCTCGACGCGCTGCTTGATGAGGGTCATGACCGGCAGATTGGTGAAGATCGAGATGCCGAGATCGCCGTGCAGCAGATGCCAGACCCAACCGCCGAACTGGATGTAGAAAGGCTGATCGAGGCCGAGCTTTTGGCGGATGCGCATGATGTCGTCGAGCGTCGCCGTGTCGCCGGCGATGATCGTCGCGGGGTCGCCGGGCGAGAGATACAGCAGCGAGAAGACGAAGAGCGCCACCACCCCCATGACGGGGATGGTGGCGAGGATGCGGCGGACGATGTATGCGAACACGGCGTCTCTGACGGTTGCGCGGACGCTAATTCTTCTCGACGTTCCACAAGAACACGACGGGAGCGATGATGATCCCGCTGAGATTCTTGCGGTAGGCCGTCGGGATGACGAACTCGCCGGTCGGCACGTAAGGGACGCTTTGATACGCCGCCTTCTGCACCTCGGCCGCGATCGTCTTCTGCGTGGCGAGATCGGGCGCCTTCAGCCACTCGTCGCGCAGCTTCTCGATCGCGTCGTCCTTGGGCCAGCCGAACCATGCGCCGTCGCCATTGGCGCGCAGCGGGTTGTTGAGCGCCGGCGTCAACATGTCGGGCGCGACGACCCAGGTGTGGAAGATGCTCCAGCCGCCCTTCTCGACCGGCTCCTTGCCGGCTCGGCGGGTGATGAGCGTCCCCCAATCATTCGCCTGCAATTCGACATTGAGCCCGGCGCTCTTCAACAGCTCGGCGGTGACGAGCGACTGGTTGTGGACGATCGATTGGTCGGTCGCCGAGATGAGGACGATCTTCTCGCCCTGGTAGCCCGCCTCCTTGATGAGCGCCTTTGCCCTCTCGAGGTTCGTGCCCTTGAGCAGCGCCTCGCCGCCGGCATCGCTCGCCATCGGCGTGCCGCAGATGAACATCGAGGCGCACACCTTCCAGTTCTTGTCGTCGCCGGCGACCGCGCGCATGTAGTCCTTCTGGTCGACGAGCGCCATCACCGCCTGGCGCATCTTGACGTTGTTGAAGGGCGGCTGGATGTGGTTGAAGCGCAGGACGCCCTGGCTCCCTAAGGGATCGACATTGGCGACGACGATTTCCGGGTTCTTCGCGAAGACCTGGACGATGTCCGCGGGCGGCTGCTCGTACCAATCGACCTCGCCGGCGTTGAGCGCTGCTGACGCGGTCGCGGCATCGGGCATGTAGAGCCATTCGACGCGGTCGATCTTGACGACCTTGCCGCCGGCGGCGAAGGAGGGCGGCTCCTTGCGCGGCACGTAATCCGTGTTCTTGACGTAGACCGCCTTGCTGCCGGGGACCCATTCCTCCTTGACGAATTTGAACGGCCCCGAGCCGGTGGCGTCGGTCACCTGGGTGAAGGCGTCCGTCTTGGCGAGGCGCTCGGGCATCATGAAGGGCGTGTTGTTGGAGAGCTTCGCCAGCGCGTCGATGGTCAGCGGGAAGGGCGATTTCAGCGTGATGGTGAACGCCGTGTCGCCCGCGACGCTCATCTTGTCGACGCTCTCCATCAGCTTCTGGCCGAGCGGGTCGCGTTTGCCCCAACGGGCGATCGAGGCGATGCAATCGGCCGGCACGACCGGCGTCCCGTCATGCCATTTGAGGCCGGCGCGGAGCGCGAAGGTGTAGATGAGCTTGTCCTCGCTGATGCTCCAATTATCGACCATCTGCGGCTGCGGCTTCAGGTCCTTGTCCATCGCGAACAGCGTGTCGTAGACCATGTAGCCGTGATTGCGCGTGATGTAGGCGGTCGTCCAGATCGGATCGAGGCTTCTGAGATCGGCCTGCGCGACGAAGCGGATCGTCTTCGAAGAGGATTGCGCCGAGGCCGCGGCCGGGGTCAGCGCCGCCGCAAAAATCAAAGCCCCCGCAACGCGGCGGATCGCCGTCCGATCGTATATCATCAAACCTCCCGTTATTCGGGTTCTCGCCCGATTAGCCGAGAAGGTACGCGATTTTCCCCGCCGGAAACAATGCGAAAGGCGCGCCCTCCGCTCCGCCGCGCCGCGTCACGGCGCGGAGCCGTCATTGCGCAGCGGCTGCAGCAGCATGCGGTCGAGGCGCAACTCGGAGGGGTCGCGAAAGCGATCGATGCCGATGACCATCCCGGTATGCCCGGCCGCAGGCTGGGCGCGGTAAGTCCTGAACGCGCGGTCCCACCACGGCAGGTTGAAGCCGAAATTGCTGTCGGTCTCGGCGCGGATGATCGAGTGATGGACGCGGTGCATCTCGGGCGTGACGACGATCCAGCGCAGCCAGCGGTCGAGCGCGGGGGCAAGGCTCACATTGCCGTGATTGAACATCGAGCTGGCGTTCAGCACCACCTCGAAGATCAGCACCGCGACGGGAGCCGCCCCCAGCGCAGCGACGGCCGCCAGCTTGATCGCCATCGAGAGGATGATCTCGCCGGGATGGAAGCGCAGGCCCGTCGTCACGTCGAATTCGAGATCGGCGTGATGCATCCGATGCAGCCGCCACAGCACCGGGACATGGTGGAACGCCACGTGCTGGGCGTAGATGGCGAGGTCGAGCGCGAGGATGGCAGCCGGCACGGCGATCCACGGCGCGATGGGCACGAGATTGAGGAGCCCCCAGCCATGGCTTGCGGCGAGGACGGCCATGCCGATTGCCGCCGAGGGGAAAATGAGCCGCAGCAGCAGCGTGTCGAGGACGACGATGCCGAGATTGCTCGGCCATCGCACCGCCCGGCCGACCACCTGCCGGCGGCGCGGCCGCGCGATCTCCCACAGCGCCATCAGCACGAAGATTCCGAGGAACGCCGCCAGCCGGATGATGGGCTCATGCGCCAGGAGCTGATCCGCCATCGGCTCTCCTCAGGGTCGCCCCGACGCGCCGAACGGTAGCGGGTTTCGCCGGCCGAAAACAACGCGAAAGGCGCGCGGCCGGCAGATCGATCGGGCAGCTTCAATATGTACAGCGCGTCATTCTCGATTTCGCCGGAATCCATTGGCCGCATGTCTCGGTCGCGACATTGATCAAGGCGACTTAGGAGGCTGTTGAACTCGCTTCGCCGGGGCTTGATCGTGCGATGTCGTCGCGGCGCTTTTCCTGATCGCCTCGATCAGGCGCACGAGCTCATCGCGCAACGGCACGGGGATCTCGGCGTAGAGCCTGGCGATGCGAATGATCTCGTCATCGAATCGCGGATCGGCAACGGTGCGCGCCGGGTCGCCCAATCCGTCGAAGAAATACCCGACCGGCACGTCGAGGATCTCCGCCGCTCGGTAGAGCATGGACGCGCTGACGCGATTGACGCCGCGCTCGTATTTCTGAACCTGCTGAAACGTGACCCCAAGACGGCCGGCGAGAGACGATTGAGACAGTCGCTTGATCCGTCGCAGCCGCCGCAATTGCGCTCCGACATGGACATCGACGGGGTCGGGGCCGTGTGTCGCGACGTTCCGGCGCCGGCGTGTTCCGGCGATTGGCGGCGTGCGTGCGCGGGGCGTCGCTGGTTCAGTCGGCAAGATCGCCCTGTCCATCCGTAGGTCCTTGCCTTAATACGGCGGCGCCCACCGATTCCGTCCCCCACAACCGGCCTAGGGCACAATTTAGACACAGAGCTACGCTTCCTGCCGCTCCAGAGTTGGACACATCGCCGACGTGACCGCAGCCGTCTCGGTGCAAGCAGCCAGATGGGCCACGGCAAAGATTGAGATGACAGCGAGGACCCGCCCCGAGCAGTTGAAAGAAAGGTCTCCGCTCAGCCGAAGACCTTCTTCAATAGTTCGGTCGTGCGCGCTGCCGGGTTGGTGCGGATCGCCGCTTCCTCGACGGCGAGATAGTGGAACAGCCCTTCGAGCGCCTTGCCGACCGTGAAGTCCGTGAGATCGAAGCCGCGAAGCTCCTGCCCGGCAAGGGGGATATCGTTGGCTCTTGCCTGCACCGATTTGAAGACCCCGACGGCCCCGACGCCCGACAGCGAAGTATCGACGATCGGGCGGAACGATGTCGTCAGCGAGGACGAGGTGGTGCGCTTGAAATATTGCGTTGCCGCGTCCTGCGGACCGGTGAGAATCGTCCGTGCGTCGGTGATCGTCATCTTCGAGGCGGCGTTCGTGAAGATATTGAGCGCCTTTGGCGCCGCCTGCTCGGCCGCCCGGTTCATCCTGAGGTGGAGATCGTCGAGCATGCCGCTCGCGCCCACTGCCTTCAGCGGCCCTTCGATCTTCTGCAGCGGACCCGGCAGCGGGATCCGGATTGCCGGGTCGCCATTGTAGCCGTCGGCCTTCCCGACCCGCCCGACCACACGCTGCGAGGCGACTTTCAGGGCATCCTTGAGACCCGAGCCGATCTCGCCCTGGGGCAAGCTCGCGCCTTGCCGGGTCCCTGACCCTGCGCCGCCCGGGATCTGATTGAGCAGACCGCGTCCCTGATCGAAGAGGGTGTTTTGCGCCGCCGCGCCCCAGGGGAAAGCAGCGAGCAGCGTCGAGAGAAGCGCACGTCGCGAGGTCAGATTGGTCACCACGGCCTCCTCCGCATCGATGGATCGTCGCCGCTCAATTCGAAGCACGTGCGTGGTGCTCCCGAAGGAGCGAGAAACCATAACACACCGACCCGAACCAAGACACGATCTGCCGTTTCCGGGCCTATCGCGCCCGCGTCTTCGACGGTATCATCCCTATCCTCGGAGTCGCACGAGCGCTCCTTTGGTCATTCGAACGAGGTGATGCAATGGATGCCCTGAAGAAGCTGGCGCCTCAGAAGACATCCGGGATCCTCTGGGTTGCCGCTGCTGCAATGCTCGGCGTGCTGGCCTTCGACGGGGCGGCAATGGCGGCGACCACCTGCCCGAAGACACCCGCGGGTGCGCCCGGACCCTACAAGGTGGATTTCGCCGTCGGCAGCGCGAAGATCCGCCCCGAGAATTCGAAGACGCTCGATGAGGTCGCGAACTTCAACAAGACGCGCTACTCGAGGCTCTGCCTCTCGGGGCGCGCCGACAAGCAGGGCAACGACAAGGCGAACCTCGCCCTCTCGGTGCGCCGCGCCGAGGCCGTGGCCGCGGCGCTCCAGAAGCGTGGCGTCTCGCCTAAGGATATCACCGTCGTCGGTCGCGGCGAGGCCTACGGTGACTGGTTCAACGCGCTCAACCAGAGCCAGGCTGACCGCGCCGTCGACATCACGCTGTCGCAGTAGTCATCGAGCGCGACGAACGCTGGCCAAGCAGGGTTCCTTGGGTTTCGCTTGAACCACCAAGCGACAAAGGACACCAAGAGACCGAGCAAGCACCGGCGCCTTGGTGTCCTTCGTGTCTTCGTGGTTGATTCCTTGGGCCGCTTCGCCGCCCATCGATAGGTCTCAGCCGCGCTTGCGACACAGAATCTCGATCGGAATGAGCCGCGCCTCGGCGACCCCGCGTGTCGTGTTCGCGGCCATCGCGCGCATGCGGTCGCCATGGATCAGCTGGATCGCGCGGTGCGGCGGCTTCTCGCCCTGCTCGACGAGTTGACGCGCGCGAGCGCCATAGGCCAGGATCTCGCTCGCGGTGTCGCGCGACGTGACGATCGCAAAGCCCGCGGCTTCGAGCCCGGCCTTGGTATCCGCGGGCGTCGCGAGGAAGCTCGCCGCCGCCGTATCAGCCCACGGCGTCGGATAGTCGGGCGGGCCGCCAGGTCCTTGCGCCACCTCCGAGAGCATGAGCCACGCGCCGGGTTTCAGCACCCGGTGGATCTCGCGATAGAACCCCGCCTTGTCGGCGATGTTCATCGCGACGTTCATCGAATAGGCGCCGGCGAAGCTCGCATCGGCGAAGGGCATGGCGAGCGCGTCGCCCTCTTCGAAGGCAACCTGTCCGCCCTGCCCGAGCGCGCGCGTCAGGATTCGCGCCACCGCGCAGAACTCGGCGGTGAGGTCGATGCCGGTGACGCGGCAGTGGAAGCGATGGGCGATATAGCGCGCGGGTCCGCCGATGCCGCTGCCGATGTCGAGAATGTGGTCCCCGGCGCCGATGACGAGCGCGCTCGCCAGCTCT
>JBGPOZ010000237.1:0-6758 GCA_041488295.1 Allostellaceae bacterium | reverse complement strand
GCGACATATCCCGAACTCGATCGCAACAATGCGTCGACGCCTCATCGTCGCACTCGCCCGGAGCCTCTATCGATGTCCATGCTGCAACAAACGACGAAGATCGACGAGCTCACGACACCACTTATGACGCAGTAAGACTAATTGCCCTGCTGAGCGCGCCGTCGCTGATGGCGCTTCGTGGACGCCACTGTTACACTTCGCCGAAATCAACACGACGTCACCATGCGAATCATCGGCCCTTCCGAAGTCGTCGCCGCACTCGATTTCCCCGCGCTTGTCGAGTCCCTGCGCCAGATGTTCCGCATCGGCTGCGAGGCGCCGCTGCGTCATCATCATACGATCGCCGCCCCCGACGGCGGACCCGATGGAAACCTTCTGCTGATGCCGGCCTGGCAGGCCGGGCGGCATATCGGCATCAAACTCGTCACTGTCTTCCCCGGCAACGCCGCTTCGGGCCTGCCCTCGGTCATGGGCGCCTATCTCCTGCTCGACGGCAAGACCGGCGAGCCGCAGGCCTTGCTCGACGGGCCGAGCCTCACGGTCCGCCGCACCGCCGCCGCCTCGGCGCTCGCCGCGAGCTACCTCGCCCGCCCCGACAGCGAACGCCTTCTCATGGTCGGCACCGGCGCGCTGGCGCCGCACCTCGTCGAGGCGCATGCCAGCGTTCGCCCCATCCGCAACGTCCTCATCTGGGGCCGCGACCCCGACAAGGCCGCGCGCCTCGCCCAACGTCTCGACCGCCGCAATCTCAAAGTCGTCGCGACGACCGATCTCGAAGGCGCGGTGCGCGGCGCCCATGTCATTTCCTGCGCGACGCTCACGATGGAGCCGCTGGTCCGCGGCGCCTGGCTGCCGCTCGGCGTCCATCTCGACCTCGTCGGCGGCTTCACCCCGGCGATGCGCGAGACCGATGACGAGGCATGCCGGCGGGCGCGAATCTTCGTCGACACCAGGCCCGGCACCCTGAAGGAAGCGGGCGACATCGTCCAGCCGATGCGCGCCGGCATCTTCGGCGAGGACGACATCGCCGGCGACCTCTTCGAGCTCACCCGTGGCAGCAGGGCCGGCCGGCGTTATCACGACCAGATCACGCTGTTCAAATCGGTCGGCACCGCGCTCGAGGATTTGGCCGCGGCGGAGCTGGCCTTGGAGCGGGCGCGCGGCTGAGCCGGCCGAGGCAAGAGTTGTCGGCGCGCCGTGAGCGGCGTAGGTTGCCGCGATGAAAGCCCGTCGATTTATCCAGCGCGCAAGCGAGACGGAGCGCGCTCGTTGACCGTCGCGGCGAAGATTTGCGGCCTATCGACCGCCGAAGCGGCGGCGGCGGCGGTTGCCGGCGGCGCCGCCTTCGTCGGCTTCGTCTTCTATCCGCCGAGCCCGCGCAACGTCACCCCCAGCGAGGCCGGAGCGCTGTGCGCCGGAGTGCCGCCGCGCGTCACGCGGGTCGGCCTCTTCGTCGACGCCGACGACCAGACGATCGCCGAGGCCCTCGCCGTCGCCCCGCTCGACATGCTGCAGCTCCACGGCAAGGAGAGCGCGGAGCGCGTCGCCGCCGTGAAGCAGCGCTTCGGGCGCAAGGTGATGAAGGCGGTGTCGATCGCCGCGGCCGAGGATGTCGATGCCGCCCTCTCCTATCTCGGGGTCGCCGATTGGCTGCTCTTCGATGCGCGGCCGCCGAAGGGCGCCGGAGCATTGCCGGGCGGCAACGGCCTTGCCTTCGACTGGCAGCTTTTGGCCGGCCGCGCCTGGCCGATCCCGTGGATGCTGTCGGGCGGCCTCACGCCGGAGAATCTCGGCGAGGCGGTGCGCCTCACCGGCGCCGAGGCGGTCGACGTCTCCTCCGGCGTCGAGAGCGCGCCCGGCGTCAAGGATATCGCCGAGATCGCGAAATTCCTGCAAGCCGCCCGGGCGTTCGATCGCCCGGCCCCGTGATGCCGCCGGCGGGAGACATGGGCCGCGGATCCGATTCAGTGTCCGCCTGACGCGGTCGGCTTTCCTGTCGCATCGATCGACAACGTCACGCCAAGCAATCCTGCCAGCGCGCTCCGCGGCGCAAGGAGATCGGCGAGGGTGTAGCGATCGAGGACGGCGAGAAAGGCGCCGAGCGCTTCGCCTAGAACCCCCTGCAGCGTGCAGACCGTTTTGATCCGGCATGTGCCGGAAGGATTGAAGCACGGCACGAGATCGAGATCGGGCTCCATCCGGCGCACGACCTCGCCGACATTGATCGCCTCGGGTGCCAGCGCCAGCCGCAATCCCCCGTTCTTGCCGCGCACCGTCTCGACGTAACCCGCGACGCCAAGTTGATGGACCACCTTCATGAGATGATTCTCCGAGATGCCGTAGCCTGCGGCGATGCCCGCGATCCTTGCGAGACGCCCCGGCTCGAGCGCGAGATAGATGAGCGTGCGCAGCGTGTAGTCGGTGTAGGTGGTGAGACGCATGATCGCTTCCCGATGTTTTCCGAGAAGAGTTCGGCGGACTGGGCCATCGACGCCACGGTGTTGCATCCTATCTGTCTCTCGGATGCAGATGGATCGCGAGCCCGGGGCGGCCGTGTCACCCGGATATAGGTACATCTTTACTGAAAAGGAACATATAAAATACATCTTATGTCTTGCCAACCATAAAGATGGATATTAGATACATCTTATTGATCGTGGCGGACTATGAAGGGACCGAATTATGGCGGTCGATTTGAGCGCGAGCCCGGCGGCGAAAGCGGGATCGCCAGTGCCACTTCTCGCCTACGGCTTTCGGCCGTTCTTCCTTCTGGCCGGAGCCTATGGCGCGCTCGCCATTCTCGCTTGGGTGTGCATCCTGTCCGGCGAGCTCCGCCTGCCGGCCTCGTGGCCTCTTCCGCTGTGGCACGGCCACGAGATGGTGTTCGGCTTCGCCGTCGCAGGGATCACCGGATTCTTGTTGACCGCCGTGCCGAGCTGGACGGGAGCGGCGCCCGTCCGCGGCGCCACGCTTCTTTTCCTCGTGCTGCTGTGGGTCGCGGGGCGGCTTGCCTTTTGGGGAAGCGCCGCGCTCCCGGCGCCCTTCGTCGCCGCCGTCGATCTTGCCTTCCTGCCATGCCTTGCGGGCGTTCTCGGCCGGAGCCTCATCGCGCAGATCTCCGTGTCCGGTTTCCGCAACGCCGTTTTCCTCGTCCTTCTCGCGGCATTGTGGACCGGCAATCTGCTGACCCACCTCGACGGTCTTGGCATCGTCCCCGGCGCGGCGCTGCCGGGGCTCCACCTCGGCATCGACGTCCTGCTCCTCGCGATCACCATCGTCGGGGGAAGGATCGTGCCGAATTTCACGGCGAATGTGCTGCGCAAGACCGGGGTGTCGCCGCTTCCGCGATCCGTGCCGGCGCTCGATGCCGCGGCGATCCTTTCGATGGCTGCGATACTCGTGCTCGATCTGCTGTTCGGATCGGGGCCGATATCGGCGGCCGCGGCGATCTTCGCCGCTTGCACCAATGGCCTTCGCCTGTGGCTATGGCGGCCGCTCGCAACGATCCGCGCGCCTCTTCTGTGGGTCCTTCATCTCGGTTACGCCTGGCTCGTGCTCGGCTTGGCATTGAAGGGCATCGCCGGATTTGCCGACACGGCCGTGCCGCCCTCGGCGGCATTGCATGCACTCACCGCCGGCGCCATCGGAACGATGCTTCTCGCCGTGATGTCCCGCGTGGCGCTGGGTCACACCGGGCGCCCGCTCATCGCACCTCGGCTCGTCGTCGCCGCCTATGGCGTTCTGACCCTTGCCGCCGCGCTGCGCGTCGCCGCGCCGCTCGCGATGGACGCAACCTCAGCTTTGTTCTTCGCCTCCGGGATCCTTTGGGCGACCGCGATGGCGCTCTTCACGGCGGTCTACGCGCCGATGCTTTTGCGACCTCGTCCGGATGGAAATCCGGGATAGGCGCGAAACAGCCGATTTGACGACACGGTAACGATTTTCTCGGGGGAGCACGACCATGCGTTTGGGATTTCTCGCCTTCATCGGCGTTATGGTGCTGTTGCTACTTGGCGTCCTGGTTGCGCATCCGCCGGGGAACAACGCGACCGAAGCCTCGGCCGCCGCCCGCCAAGCCGCCCCGATCGGTGCAACGGCCGTGGTCGCCGCGGCGCCTCCGGCAGCCGAAATTGCCGCGGCCGCACCGAAGGGACAGCCGGTCGCGGCAGCATCGGCGACCGTGCCCCCGGCGCCGCCGACCGCGTCCCTGCAACCCGCCGCCCTGCAAACCGGAGCGGAGGCGTCCGGTCACGGCGACCCGGTCCAGGGACGGATCGTCTTTCGCAAATGCGGCGTGTGCCATTCGATCGAACCCGGGAAAAACCTGCAGGGCCCCAGCCTCGCCGGCATCGTCGGACGCAAATCCGGCACCGTGGCGAACTTCACCTATTCCGATGCGCTGAAGAAAACGGACCTCACCTGGGATGCCCCGACGCTTGAAGCGTATCTGACCGATCCGCAGAAGCTGGTGCCGGGCAATCGGATGCCGTTTCCCGGCCTCAAATCGCAGCACGACCGCGACGACGTCATCGCGTTCCTTGCGGCACCCGCCGGGCCGACGAGCGCCGCCGGCCACGCCATGCCCATGCCGGGAACGGCTGCAGCGCAAGGCACGGCCGCCGCACCGCCGCCGCCTCCCGCGTCGGCTCAGCCTTCGCCCCAGACGGCCGGTGCGCGTGAGACGGAAATGTCGGACATCCGATACACGCTTCGCACCGGGATCGCCGAGGGCCGCATGGCCTATATCGGCGTCGGCGGCACGATCGACGGCAAGGTGAACCCCGACCTCTCGGCCGCCGAAGGACAGGGCGTGCAAATCACGCTGATCAACGGCGAAGGGGCCGAGCACGACATCGCCTTGCCCGAGGAAAACGCGAAATCGCCCCGCGTCACCGGCAAGGGTGCAAGCACGACGATCGCCTTTCGCGCCGGCAAACCCGGCAGTTTTTCTTATTTCTGCAGCGTGCCGGGGCATCAACTCGCCGGCATGGAGGGCAAGTTCACCGTGACGGCGCGGCCGCCGGCACAGACGCTGGTCGAGGCCGATATCTCGCGCGAACCGAACGATCTTCCCGCGTCGATCGGCAAGCGGCCCCCGCAGATCGTGCGTGTCGAGCTCCTGACGACCGAGGTGGAGGGGCGGCTCGCGGAGGGGACGACCTTCGGCTACTGGACCTTCAACGGCAAGGTTCCCGGCCCGATGCTGCGCATCCGCGTCGGCGATACCGTCGAAATCCATCTCAAGAACGCGGCCGACAGCTCGATGATTCACTCCGTCGACTTCCACGCGGCGACCGGACCGGGCGGCGGTGCCGCCGCGCTCCAGGTCGATCCGGGCGGTGAAAAGTCGATGAAATTCAAAGCTCTCGTGCCCGGCCTCTACGTCTACCATTGCGCAACGCCGATGGTGGCGGAGCACATCGCCAACGGCATGTATGGAATGATCCTGGTCGAGCCGGAGGAGGGCCTGCCCGCGGTCGATCACGAATTCTACGTGATGCAGGGCGAGATCTACACCGATTCGCCCTTTGGGCAGCGCGGCAGCCAGGAATTCAGCGTCGAAAAACTCTTGAACGAGCGCCCGGAGTATTTCGTCTTCAACGGCGCGGTCGGGGCGCTGACCAAGCTTCACCCGCTGCACGCCAAGGTCGGCGAAACGGTGCGGATCTTCTTCGGCGTCGGCGGCCCGAACTTCACCTCGTCGTTCCATGTGATCGGCGAGATCTTTGACAAGGTCTACGAAGACGGCGGTCTCCTCAGCCCGCCTCTGCGCGGCATCCAGACCGTCACCGTCCCGGCGGGCGGCGCGGTCATGGTCGAGTTCAAGACGGAGGTGCCGGGCAACTACGCGATCGTCGATCACGCGCTCGCCCGGATGGAGCGCGGCCTCGTCGGCATCCTGACGGTCGAAGGGCAGCCGAACCCGGAGATCTACGACGGGAAGGTCATGCCCGGGATGGGGCATTGAGCCATTGACGGCTTCGCCGGTGCGCCCCCCGCGGCGCACCGGCGGGCGCCGCAATTTCCCGGTCCCCTTCCGCGTGCTTCATGCTAGCTTCGCGGCGCAATGACCGGAACCGCATCCGATCCAACCATGGCACGCCCCAACACCTACCGCGGCGGACCCGACGAGCGCGGCCATTTCGGCCTCTATGGCGGGCGTTTCGTCGCCGAGACCCTGATGCCGCTCATTCTCGAGGTCGAGCGCGCCTATGAGGCGGCGAAGAAGGATCCCGCCTATGCCGCCGACACGAATTACTACCTCGAGCATTATGTCGGCCGCCCGAGCCCGCTCTTCTTCGCCGAGCGCATGACCCGCCATTTCGGCGGCGCCAAGATCTATATGAAGCGCGAGGAGCTGAACCATACCGGCTCGCACAAGATCAACAACACCCTGGGCCAGATCCTGCTCGCACGCCGCATGGGCAAACGCCGCATCATCGCCGAGACGGGCGCCGGCCAGCACGGCGTCGCGACGGCGACGGTATGCGCGCTCTTCGATCTCCCGTGCGTCGTCTATATGGGCACGACCGACATCGAGCGGCAGAAGCCCAACGTCTTCCGCATGAAGCTGCTCGGCGCGGAGGTCGTGCCGGTGACGTCCGGAACGGGGACGCTCAAGGACGCGATGAACGAGGCGCTGCGCGATTGGGTCGCCCATGTCGACGACACCTTCTACATTATCGGCACCGCGGCGGGCCCCCACCCCTACCCGGCCATGGTGCGCGACTTCCAATCGGTGATCGGCCGCGAGCTGC
>JBGPOZ010000236.1:0-6867 GCA_041488295.1 Allostellaceae bacterium | reverse complement strand
GCCGAGCCGCGGCGGCCGCTCAGCAGGTATGTCTCCATCATGCCCTTTCCCTTGATCTCCAGCGGGCCGCGCGGCTCGCAATCGAACGCCGCGCGGATCCGCTGATAGGCCGCCATCGACAGGTGGATACGATCGGGCACGCCGTGCGATTCCATCCGGCTCGCGGTGTTCACCGTGTCGCCCCAGACATCGTAGATGAAGCGGTGTCGGCCGATGATGCCGGCGATCGCGGCGCCGGTATGAATGCCGATGCGGATCCGCAGCTTCTCGCCGAGCGTCTTGCCGACCGCCGCCACGATATCGAGCATGCCGAGCGCCATCTCGACGGTCGCAATCGCGTGATCGGGCCGCGGCTCGGGTAAGCCTCCGGCCACCATATAGGCATCCCCGATCGTCTTGATCTTCTCGAGGCCATGCGCTTCGGCGAGCTTGTCGAACTCCGAGAACACCCGATTCAAGAGCTCGATGACCCGGCTCGGCGCCGAGCGCGCCGCGAGGTCTGTGAAGCCGACGAGATCGGAGAAGAGGATCGTCACCTCGCTGAAGCGGTCGGCGATCTCGATCTCGCCATGCTGCATCCGCGCGACGATCGTCTTGGGCAGGATGTTCAGGAGCAGCGCGTCGGACCGCTCCTTTTCGACGCGCAGCTGCTCGGCGAACAGCTGCTCGCGATCGCGCAGACGCTTCTTCTCGAGCGACGCGTTGATGCGAGCGCGCAGCAGCACCGGATTGAACGGCTTCGCCAAATAGTCCTCGGCGCCGGCCTCGATGCAGCGGACGATGCTGTCGAGCTCGTCGAGCGCCGAAATCATGATCACCGGAATGTGCCGGGTGGCGCGATCGGCCTTGATGCGGCACAGCACTTCGAAGCCGTTCATTTCCGGCATCATGAGGTCGAGCAGCACGAGGTCGAAATCGGCACTCGCGATGCGCTCGAGCGCCGCCTTGCCGTCGGCGACGGTCTCCACGATGTGGCCCTCGCGGATGAGCCGCCGCGCCAACAGGTCCCGATTGGCTGCGGTGTCGTCGACAACGAGGATGCGGCTGGCATCGACCTTGTCCGCCGCATCCTCAGCCGAGATCGGCCGGATCGTCTCCATGATGCCGCTGATGAGATCGAGCGATGCGGTGCGACGCCGCGGCGCAACTCCGGGCGGCTGAGCGGCGTCCTCGCCGAATTCGACGACGGCATCGATCTGCTTCAGGAGCTGACCCGCCGCATCCAAGAGCTTGGCGAGATCATGGTTGAGCGCCGTGTGGCCGGTGCTCGCGGCCTCTTCGAGCAGCATCTCGCCATAGCCCTTGACGGCATTGAGCGGGGTGCGAAGGTCGTGGCGCAGCTGGCCGCGAAAGGCCGCGAAATCGATTTCGGCGGCGCCCGATCCGGACACTTTGGGATCGAGGAGGCCGGCGAGGAGCGCCTGAAGCTGCAGGCCGGCGCTGCGGATTCGCTCCAGATCGGGCGTGAAGTCGTCGCGACCCTGACGGCGCGAATCCTCGAGCAGGATCTCGGCGAAGCCGATGATGGCGGCGGTGGGTGCGCTGAACTCCTGGCGGACGAAGGCGACGAGCGCCCGCGCGAGGCGCTGCGGCGGCGCTTCCTCGGAGCGCGGCATCGCGCCGGCCCGGGGCTAGGAGCGCGCCGGTGCGAGCAGGGCGTCCATCTTCTCGAGGAGGCGCACGAACTCGATCGGCTTGGTGTCGTAGTCATCGCAACCGGCCTCGAGCGCCTTCTCGCGATCACCCGACATCGCGTGCGCGGTCAGCGCGATCACCGGAATTCCTCGCGTCGTCCCGGTCGCCTTGATCCGCCGCGTCGCCTCCCAGCCGTCGATCACTGGCAGGCTCATATCCATGAGAATGAGGTCGGGCCGCTCGCTTTCGGCCATCGCCACCGCCTCGGCCCCATCGACCGCCATGATCACCGCATAACCCTTACGCAAGAGCCGGCGCGACAGCATGTCGCGATTCATCTCATTGTCTTCGACCAGCAAAACCTTCGCCATCGTCACACCCATACCATCACGTTTCGACAATTGCCGCCTTGCGGGCCGGCTGACGGCGCACGGCGCCGCGGATCGCGGCGACAAGATCGAGCGTCGCCGCCTCGCCCTTCGCGATCACCTGCCTCGTCCGGCCGACCAACCGGTCGTGCTCGGCCGGCGTCAACTGCTTCGCCGTCAGGACGACAACCGGAATATCGCGCCATTCCGGGCGCGCCCGGAATGCGTCGAGGAATTCGAACCCGTCCATCTCGGGCATCATGAGATCGAGCAGAACGATCGCCGGCGCGCCGCCGCTCTGAAGCCAGCGCAGCGCGTCGCGGCCGTTGACCGCCTCGGCGACGGTGAGGCCCATCTTCTCGATGATGCGCCGCGTCATCTCACGGTGCTGCTCGTCGTCATCGACGAGCAGCACCGGGCCGTCATGGCGCAGGATGCCGCGCAGGAGCGCGGCGAGGCGGGCACGATCGATCGGCTTCGTCATGAATTCGGCGGCGCCCAGCGACAGGCCGATGCCGCGATCGGCGAGCATCGTCACCATGATGACCGGGATGTCGCAAAGCTCGGGATCGGCCTTGAGGCTCGTCAACACCGTCCAGCCATCCATCTTCGGCATCAGGACGTCGAGCGTGATGGCGTCGGGCATCATCCGGCGCGCCAGCGCGAGCGCCTCCTCGCCGGTACTGGCATGGACGAGGTGGTAGCCTTCGCGGGCGAGCGTCGCGGCGAGAAGCTCGTGCGCCGTCGGTTCGTCATCGACGACCAGAATGGTGAACGCCGCGGCTGCGTCGCCCGACATCATCGCCGCGGCCGGCAACGCGGTGGCGGCGGCTTGGGCGCGGTCCGGCAAGGTCATCGTGAAGGTCGAGCCTTCGCCGGGCCGGCTCGCGACCGCGATGTCGCCGCCGAGCATGAGGCAGAATTGCCGGGTGATGGCGAGGCCGAGGCCGGTGCCGCCGTATTTCTTCGTCGTCGAGGCGTCCGCCTGGCTGAACGCCTGGAACAGTTTGGCGAGCTGCGCTTCGCTCATGCCGATGCCGGTATCGGCGACGGCAAAACGCAGCGCCGAGCCGGACTCCGTCGCCAGGCGCTCGATGCTCAGGGTGAGACGGCCGTTGTTGGTGAATTTGCTGCTGTTGCTGAGCAAATTGAGAAGGTTCTGCTTCAATTTGGTGCGGTCGGTGCGCGCGCTGCCGATCTCGGGCGGGCACAGGATCGTGAAAATGTTGCCGTTGCGCGCCGCGAGCGGCTCGATGATCGACCGCACTTCGGCGACGAGCGAGGCGATCTCCACCTCTTCGATGAAGACCTCCATCTTCCCGGACTCGATCTTCGAGAGGTCGAGGATGTCGTTGATGAGGCCGAGCAGGTGCCGCCCCGCTTCCTCGATCTTCTTGAGGTCGGGAATGAGCTCCGTCTGCCCGCTGTCGCCGGCCTCGTCCTGCAGGATCTCGCTGTAGCCGATGATGGCGTTGAGGGGCGTGCGCAACTCGTGGCTCATATTGGCGAGGAACTGGCTCTTCGTGCGGTTGGCGATCTCGGCTTGCTCGCGCGCCAGCTCGTGCAAGGCCTCGAGGCGGTTTCGCTCTTCGAGGCTGTCGCGAAAGAGCGCAAGGGTCCGCGCCATCGCGCCGAGCTCGTCGAGGCTGGCGGGCGGGATCGGCACGGCGAGATCGCCCGCGCCCAACCCGTCGATCGCGGCGACGAGCCGGCGCAAGGGCACGGCGATCGAGCGCAGGATGACGAGGGTGAGGATCGCCCCCGCCAGCACGGCGATAAGCACGACGATCCGCGACAGACGCGTCGCTTCGGCGACCTCGGCGATGATTTGCCCGCGCACGGTCGCAGCTTCAGCGTTCAACTCGGTCGTCAGCGCGCCGAGCATCCGGTCGATGGCGATGCTGTGGACGCGCGCCCGCGCGAGCAGCGAGTTGCCGATGATACGATGATCGTCGGTGTATTGATCGACCGCCGCCGCCGCATCCTTGCCGTACTGCTCGAGCTCGGCGCGGACTGCGGCGACGAGCTCGGGCTTCGTCGCCGCCAGCGCGCTCAGATGCTGATTGAAGCGGTCGCGCGCCGCCGAGGCATTGAGGTCCGAGAGCGTCAGCTGGCTGACCGCGAGGTCGGTGAGCCAATACCGCATCTCGCCGAAAGCGAGGCGGGCGCTGTTCGCCTCGCCGATGACCGCGTTCAATTGGGTCGCGGTCAGCACGGCGGCGGAATTGTCGGCGAGCGTGCGGGTCAGATAGAGATTGGTGCCGATGAGGACGCAGAGCAGCGCGCTCGAGAGGATGACGAGCCGCGTGCGGATCGTCAGCCGGCCGATCATCGGGCGCCGCTCCGGCGATCGGCACGGCGCGGTTGGAAAAGCGGGTCCGCCGGGCGCCGCATCGCTCGCCGCGTCACTTATAGAGGGTGAGGCTGATGACGCCGCCGAGATCGTTCTCGTGACCGCCCTCCTTGGGGTAGCCCGTGATATCGGTCTCGCCCTTGGGCGAACCGTGGCAGTTGAGGCACGAGGCGCTGTAATATTCGGGAACCATCACGCGGAAGGCCTGCCGCCCGTTCGTCTCGACGGCGGCCGTGTAGACCTGCCCCTTGGGCCAATCGGGCGCAAGCAGCTTGGTCGCGATGACGCCGCTCTCCCAGGGATCGGGGCGGGCCTTGCGGTTGCGCACCAGCTCGGGCGGCGCCGTCACCTTGATCTCCGCCTCGCCTTGCGCCCGCCTGATGAAGGCCTCGCTCACGAGCCGGCCGAAGACTGCCGGAATGAATGCCTTGAAGCCGACGCCCGGCGCGTTGATGTTCTGCTGATTGGCATCCATGACCTCGACGATCGCGTCCTCCTCCGCGCGCAGCAATCTTCCGTGCCGCGAAGCGGGTTCGAGCGCCGCCGGATCGATCCCGGTCGCCTTTTGAAAGATCTCGAGCGCCAGGCGGAGAACCTCCTTGCCGCCGAGCTGCTTGTCGCCGAGCTTCGGATCATTGATGCGCGCCTGATTGTTCGAGATCACCGCCCGGCCGGCGCGCAGCATCTCGGCGAGGCTCCGCGCGATCGCCGCATCGTCATCGGGCGCCGCGAAAGCGCCGCCGATCAGCGCGGAAAGGAAAACGACGCAGGCGACCGTTCCGTGACGGGAAAAAGAGCCCCAGTGCACCGTCGTGGACATGTCGAGCCTCCCGTTGCGGTTGCGACCTACCAGCCGGGGTGGAATCGCAAAACGCGTGCCTTTTCTTCGCTTCGCCTCACTTTAACACGCGGCACTCTCCGATGGTTTCGAATTTCCGCGGAAGCTTTGCCGAGGCGCCGTTTCGCGACGATGCCCTCGGGACAAGATTCCTCTCGCAAGGGCTTGAACCCTTCGCTATTGTCGCCACCTAATCGGTACCAATTCAGTCCGAATTAACCGCGTAGCCCGGCGCAGACATGATCATCCTCAGCAAGCTGGCCGATTACGGCGTCATCGTCGCGACGCATCTGGCGACGCGACCAGACCATCAGATCAACGCCGCATTGCTGGCGTCCGAGACGCGCCTGCCGCAGGCGACGGTCGCCAAGGTGCTGAAGAGCCTCGCGCATGGCGGGATCGTGACGGCAGTGCGCGGCGCCGCCGGCGGCTATCGCCTGGCGCGCCCGGCGGCCGACATCTCGGTCGCCGAGGTGGTGGCGGCGATCGACGGGGCGATCGGCATGACGCAATGCGCGGTTCACGAGCCCCGTTGCGAGCGGCTTGACTTCTGCCCGACGCGGCCGCATTGGCAGCGCATCAATGCGGCGATCAGCCAGGCGCTCGCCGCGGTGACGCTTGGCGAGATGGCGGGAAGCCGGGCCGAAGCCGGTCACCGCACCCCCCTTCATACCCTTGAAACCCTCGCACCATGAGCTCCAGCGTGGATACTCTCGATACCGTCAGCCAGCTCAACCAGGGCTACAAATACGGCTTCGTCACCGCGATCGACGCCGAAACGGCGCCGCCCGGCCTCAACGAGGACACGGTGCGCTTCATCTCGGCCAAGAAGGAAGAGCCGGCGTGGCTGCTGCAATGGCGGCTCGACGCGTTTCGCGCCTGGCAAAAGATGATCCCGCCCGACTGGGCAAAGCTGCGCATCGCACCGATCGACTACCAAGCCGCGACATATTACTCGGCACCGAAGAAGAAGGACGGCCCGAAATCGCTGGACGAGGTCGATCCGGAGCTGCTCGCGACCTACGAGAAGCTGGGCATTCCTTTGGGCGAGCGGGCGCGCCTCGCCGGCATCGCCGTCGACGCGGTCTTCGACAGCGTCTCGGTCGCCACCACCTTCAAGGGGCATTTGGCCGAGCTCGGCATCATCTTCTGCTCGTTCGGCGAGGCGGTGAGGGAGCACCCGGAGTTGGTGCGGAAATATCTCGGCACCGTCGTGCCGCAGGGCGACAATTTCTTCGCCGCGCTCAATTCCGCGGTGTTCAGCGACGGCTCCTTCGCCTTCATCCCGGCGGGCGTGCGCTGCCCGATGGAGCTTTCCACATATTTCCGCATCAACGCTGCCAACACCGGTCAATTCGAGCGGACGTTGCTGATCGCCGAGAAGGGCGCCTATGTCAGCTATCTCGAAGGCTGCACCGCGCCGCAGCGCGATGAAAACCAGCTCCACGCCGCTGTCGTCGAGCTGGTGGCAATGGAAGGCGCCGAGATCAAATACTCGACGGTGCAGAACTGGTATCCGGGCGACGCCGAGGGCAAGGGCGGCATCTACAATTTCGTGACCAAGCGCGGCCTCTGCAAAGGGCGCAACTCGAAGATCTCCTGGACGCAGGTCGAGACCGGCTCGGCGATCACCTGGAAATACCCCGGCTGCATTTTGCAGGGCGACAATTCGG
>JBGPOZ010000235.1:0-6901 GCA_041488295.1 Allostellaceae bacterium | reverse complement strand
GGCCTCGCTCGACGCGAGCCTGCGGCGGCTCGGGCGCGACGAGATCGACCTCCTGCAGCTGCACAACCCGATCACCGAGGAGGGCGGCGACGGCAATTTCACGGCGCAAACCGTGCTCGAGGAGGTCGTGCCGGCGCTCGACAGATTGCGGCGGCAGGGCAAGATCCGCTTTTGCGGCATCACCGCGATCGGCGCGACACGGGCGCTGCACCGCGTGGTCGATGCCGGCGTCTTCGACACGGCGCAGATCGTCCACAACCTCCTCAACCCCAGCGCCGGCGTCAAGCTTCCGCCGGGATTTCCAGCGCAGGATTTCGCGCGGCTGCTCGATCGCACGCGCGCGGCGGCGATGGGCGCGATCGGCATCCGCGTTCTCGCCGGCGGCGCATTGAGCGGCGTCGAAACGCGGCATCCGATCGCCATTCCGGCGCTCGACCCGATCGCCTCGGGGCCGGATTACCGCACGGACGTCGACCGTGCGCGACGGCTCGAGGCGTTGGTGCGCGAAGGGCACGCGGCGAGCCTCGTCGAGGCGGCGCTGCGCTTTGCGGTGACGAACGAGGCGATGACGACGGTCCTCGTCGGGTATTCGAGCCTCGACCACCTCGACTATGCCGCAGCGTGCGTCGACAGGGGCCCGCTTTCCCCAGCCGCTCTGGCGCGGCTCGCGGCGCTGTGGCAGGCGATGTCATGACGCGCTTTCGCGTCGGCATCGGCGGCTGGACCTTCGCGCCATGGCGCGGCGTCTTCTACCCTGGGGACCTCACGCAAAAGCGCGAGCTCGAATTTGCGAGTCGGAAACTCACCTCGATCGAGATCAACGGGACCTTCTACGGCGCGCAGAAGCCGGGGAGCTTTCGCCGCTGGGCGAGCGAGACGCCCGAAGGCTTCGTCTTCTCGGTGAAGGGACCGCGTTTCGTCACGCACCGCCGCGATCTCGGCGAGGCCGGCCCCTCGATCGATCGGTTCTTTTCGAGCGGCGTCCTCGAACTCGGCGACAAGCTCGGCCCGGTGCTCTGGCAATTCCCGCCCTTCACCCGCTTCGAGGAGGCGGGGTTCGAATCCTTCCTCGATCTCCTGCCGCGCAAGATCGAGGGGCGCGCGATCCGCCACGTTGTCGAGGTGCGGCATGAGAGCTTCGCCGATCCGCGCTTTACCGCCCTGCTGCGGCGCCACAACGTCGCCCAAGCGTTGATCGATTCCGAGAAAGACCCGCTTGCCTCGCGCGAGGTGACGGCCGATTTCGTCTACGCGCGATTGAAGCGCGCGGAGGCCGAGATCGCGACGGGCTACGCGCCCGCCGGGCTCGAGGACTGGGCCGAGCGGCTTCGGCGCATGGCCAAGGACGGCGACTGCTTCGTCTATTTCATCAATGGCGCCAAGGTCCGCGCTCCGGCGGCAGCGGCGGCCTTCATCGCGATACTGGGGCGCTGAACTCCGCAAACTTGTGGATCGCAGGGGGAACCATGCAAGAATTCTCGATCAACATCACGGCGATCATCGTCGCCGTCATGATCCGTATGGCGCTGGGCGGGTTCTGGTATTCGCCGGTCGCGTTCGGTCCGATCTGGCGAAGCCTCGTCGGCGTCAGCGAGGCGGAGATGAGGGCAACGCTGCCGAAGGCGCTCGCCGCCGACGTCATCGGCTCGCTCATCATGGCCTTCGTGATGGTCCACGCCGTCCACTACGCCGGCGCGCAGACGATCGGCCAGGGCGCCGCCGTCGGCTTCTTCAACTGGCTCGGCTTCGTCGCGGTCACGACCTTCATCGCCAATGTCTACGAGCGCCGGCCGCTGACGCTCTTCCTCATCAACAATGTCTTCACGGCGATCGTGCTGGTGATCATGGGCGCGATCTTCGCCGTCTGGCCGTGAGCCAGCAAGGCTAAACCGAGATTTCTCGGCCGATCTCCACGACGGCATCGCGCGGGAGCTTGAAGTAATCGCTGACATGCACGGAGTTGCGCTGCATCACAGCGAACAGCGCCTCGACCCAGCGCGGCAGCCCTTTGCCGTCGTCGCGCGGCACCACCGTCTCGTGACCGACGACATAGGTGATGTCCTCGAGGTCGACCGCGCAGCCGCCGGCATGCGCCTTCGCGAGGAGCGCCGGAATGTCGGGCCGCTCCATGAAACCGTACCGCGCCGTGGCGCGCCAGAATGAGGGCGCGATCTCTTCGGATCTGAGCCGCTCGTCATCGCCGATCCAGGGGACCGATTCGACCGCGACGGTCAGAACGAACAGCCTCTCGTGCAGCGCGCGATTGTGCTTCAGGTGCCACACCATCACCGGCGGCGCGTCGCGCTGCGTTCGCGTCAGGAAGACGGCGGTGCCCGGGACGCGCGGGATGCGCCCTTGCGCGATCTGCGCCATGAAGGCATCGATGGGCACGACCGTCTCCTGAAGCCGCGCCGAGACCGCCTGCGCCCCCGCGTGCCAGACGAGCATGACGCCATAGACCAGGGCCGCCAGCAGCAGCGGCACGTAGCCGCCATCCGCGATCTTCGCGAAATTCGCCGCGACGAAGGCCGAATCGACGACGACAAAGGCGCCGGCCACGATTCCGGCAGCAAGGAGGCTCCACCGCCAGACCTCGCGCATGGCGATGAACAGCAGTGCCGAGGTCATCAGCATCGTCGCCGAGACGGCAATGCCATAAGCCGCCGCGAGATTGTCCGACTTGGCAAAGCCGATCGTCAGCCCCAGGGTCACGATCATCAGCAGCCAATTGACCGGACCCACATAGATCTGCCCGTAGCCCTCCTGCGAGGTTTGGACGATCGACAATCGCGGTAGCCAGCCGAGCTGGATGGCCTGCCGCGTCATCGAGAAGGCACCGGTGATGATCGATTGGCTGGCGATGATCGTCGCGATGGCGGCCAGCAGCACCAGCGGCACGAGGAGCACCGAAGGGCAGAGCCGGTAAAAGATATTGTCGGAGGTGGGCGCGCCTTCGAGGACCAGCGCCGCCTGGCCGGCATAGTTGAGGACGAGGCTGGGGAAGACGATTGCGGACCAGGCAAGGCGGATCGGCGTCTTGCCGAAATGCCCCATATCGGCGTAGAGCGCCTCGGCCCCGGTCACGCACAGGAACACGCCGCCCAGCACGAGGAAGCCGGTCGCGCCGCCCGAGAAGAGGTAGGAGAGACCCCGGCTGGGGTCGATCGCGATCAGGACTGCGGGATGCTGGACGATTCCCCAGATGCCGAGAACGGCGATCGTCACGAACCACAGCGCCATGATCGGGCCGAACGCCCGGCCGATCCGCGCCGTGCCCTGCGGCTGGATGGCAAACAGCGCCACCAGGATCAGCACGGAGGCGGGCAGGACATAGGGTGCGAAGGACGGCGCCGCGATGTTCAGCCCTTCGAGCGCCGAGAGCACCGAGATCGCCGGCGTGATCGCTCCATCGCCATAGATCAAGGCGGCGCCGAAGAGGCCGACCGCGACGATCGCCGGCCGATGCCGGCGTTTGACGCCGAGCAGCGACATGAGGGCAAGAATGCCGCCCTCGCCGTCATTGTCGACCTGCATCGCGAAAGACACGTACTTGATCGACGTGACGACGATGAGGGTCCAGATCACGAGCGACAGCGCCCCGAGGATGGCGGCGGGATCGGGCTTGTCGCCGGCGAGGCTGAGGACGGTCTTGAGTGTATAGAGCGGGCTCGTGCCGATGTCGCCGAAGACGATGCCCAAGGCGGAAAGGCCAAGGACCGGGAGACTCGAGGCGGTCGTCTTGCGTCTCCCGAGGGCCAGGGCTGTATCAGGCACGTGGGGCGGCTCCGCGGATGGCGCACGGGTCATCGGGTCGATGCATTCTAAGGCGTTCAAGCGTCGATGCGCACCAAGAAGCGGAGGGTGCTCGCAACGAAATGATGCGCCGCGGCCAGTCCCGCCCCAAGCCGACCTCTTGCGCCGTCCGGCGTTTCGCCGGAACATCGCCCGGCGCGATGGCGGCGCCCGGAGGCGGCAATGAAGATCCTGTGGTTTCACCTCATGCCTTACACGGCGCTGCCAGACGATTTCCGGGCGCGGCACAATTCGGTCTGGGTCGACATCGATTCCGGCCTCCTCGACCCGGCGCATGCGCACCGCATCTACAACGACTTCATGGACGAGCTCGAATACGCGGCGGCGATGGGGTTCGATGGCATCTGCGTCAACGAGCACCATGCCAATGGCTACGGCCTCATGCCGTCGCCCAACCTCATCGCCGCGGCGCTGGCGCGGCGCACCGCGGACACGGCGCTCTGCGTCATGGGCAATTCGCTCGCCCTCTATAACCCGCCGATTCGCGTCGCCGAGGAGATGGCGATGCTCGACTGCATCTCGGGCGGCCGCCTCATCGCCGGCTTTCCCGTCGGCACGCCGATGGACACGTGCTTCGCCTATAGCCAGAACCCGAGCCTTCTGCGCGCCCGGTACATCGAGGCGCACGACCTCATCATCGAAGCCTGGACGCGGCGCGAGACCTTCGCCTTCAACGGCCGCTTCAACCAGCTTCGCTACGTCAATGTCTGGCCGCGCCCGGTGCAGAAGCCGCACCCGCCGATCTGGATCCCGGGCGGCGGCTCGGTCGAGACCTGGCAATGGTGCGCAGCGCAGGATTACGTCTACTCCTACCTCTCCTATTACGGCTATCAGGCGGGGCGCGAGACGATGATGGGCTTCTGGCGCGAGATGGAGCGGCTCGGCAAGGACCGCAACCCCTACCGCGCCGGCTTCCTGCAATTCGTCGGCGTCGCCGAGACGCGCGCCGAGGCGATGACGCTCTACAAGGAGGCGGCCGAGTATTTCTACGGCCGCTGTCTTCATGTCGATCCGCGCTTCGCCAACCCGCCGGGCTACGTCAGCGAAGCGACCTTGCGCGCCAAGGTGACCTCGCAGGTCGGGCTCGCGGCGACACGCATCTCGACCTTGGCCGGGTCCCAGCTCGGCTGGGACGAGATCCTCGCCAAGGGCTATGTCATCATCGGGTCGCCCGACGAGGTCGCGGCACAGCTGCGCGAGGTGGCGACGACGCTCAATGTCGGACACCTCATGCTGCTTTTGCAATTCGGCAACATGGGGCGCGAGCTCACCTTCCACAACACGCGCCTTTTCGCCGAGCGCGTGCTGCCGCAACTGCGCGATCTCTTCGACGACGAGTGGGAAGACCGCTGGTGGCCGAATCCGCTGCCGAAGCCGGATCGCGCGGTGCCCCGGACGCCGCGGCGCGAGGCGGCGGAATGAGCGGCGTCACGGAACGCGAGATCCGCGTCAACGGCGAGAGCTGCCGGATCTGGGAGAAGGGCTCAGGCGCGCCGGTCGGGTTCCTCGCCGGCCTCGGCGGCGTCCCGAAGTGGCTCCCGTTTCTCGACCGTCTCGCCGCGCGGCGCCGTGTCGTCGTGCCATCCCTCCCCGGCTTTCCCGGCGGCAAAGGTCACGATCGATGCGATACGCATCTCGACTGGATCGCGGCGACGCTCGATCTTCTCGACGGCGCCGGGTTGAGCGGCGCCGATCTGATCGGCGCGTCGGTCGGGGGCGCGCTCGCGGCGGAGGCGGCGGCGCTCTCGCCCGCCTCGATCCGCCGCCTCGCGCTCATCGCGCCCTTCGGGCTCTATGACGCGAAGGCGCCGCCGGTCGATCTCTTCGCGCAGAAGCCGGGAGCGCTGCCCGCATTGCTCTGTGCCGACGCTGCGCGCTTTGCCGATCTCGTCGCGGCACCGGAGGGAGCCAATTCCGGCGAATGGTCGATCATGATCGCCCGCGCGAACGAGGCCGCCGCGCGGCTGCTGTGGCCGCTCGGCGATACGCGGCTCGGCCGCCGGCTTCACCGCATCAAGTGCCCGACCGTGATCCTGTGGGGCGAGGCGGACAAGGTGCTTCCGCCATCCTATGCCGCGCGCTTCGCCTCGGCGATCGGCGACAATGCGCAAGTGAAGATGATCACGGGCGCCGGCCATCTGGCATATCTCGACGCGCCTGACGCGACGGCCGACGGCGTGATTTCCGCCCTCGGTTGAGCCTCCCCGATCAGCCGATGAGCGTTCCTACCAGCTGATGGTCAGGGCGCCGTCGTGCATCTCGTAGCCATCGAGACGCTTCAGGAAGCTCATGCCGAGCAGCGAGGTTTGCAGGCGCTGCGGAGAATCGACGACCACGGCGTCGACGTCTTCCATGGTCAGTTGGCCGAGCCGGATTTCGCGCAGCGTCACCCGCGCCATCTGAACGACGCCATTGGCGGTCGACATGCGTTCGGTGAAGCGCAGATCGCTGTCGATGAGGCCGGCAGAGCGCGCATCCTCGGTCGTCAAGGTGACGAGCGTTGCGCCGGTGTCGACCAGAAAGTGCACGGAGCTGCCATTGACCGCCGCGTCGAGCAAGACGTGGCCGCCATGATTGGCGCGATAGGTGATGGTGTTCGAGGCCACAGCCCCGCCGCCGCTCGGCGTCCGGTTGGCCGGTTCGCCGGCCATCATCTGCTGCGCGGCCGCAATCAGGCTGACGCGGTTTTCCCAGCCATAATAAGCGGCATAACCGACGCAGGTCCAAAGGAAGACGGTTCGGAGCGCCCACAGCAACATGGATCCGAGTGTCGCCGCATCGGGTTAACCGGAGGTCAACGCCGCACCGTGGCGGGGCGTGATTTATCCAGCATTCTATACAGGTTGCCCCTGAGGCTTCGCATGAGGCCGCAGGGGATCATGCCTGCTCGCGCGTCAAGAGGAAGGCGATGTCGGGCCATTCCTTCGTGATCGTGCGCAGCTCCCACGCATTCCGCGCGAGGAACACGGGCGCGGCGTCGTGATCCTCGGCGAGAGCGGACCGATTGCCGTCGATGAATTTCTTGAGGAGCAGCGGGTCCGCCGCCGCGACCCAGCGCGCCGTCTCGTAGGGCGCCGCCTCGAAGCGC
>JBGPOZ010000234.1:0-7023 GCA_041488295.1 Allostellaceae bacterium | reverse complement strand
CGTTGCGAGCGTAGCGAAGCAATCCAGGCGCCAGCCCGGCCACTGGATTGCTTCGCTACGCTCGCAACGACGGTGGTGGATCGGGGCCGGCAGACGCGCTCGCAGCGAGGCGAGAACGACCGCATCGAGGTTTCTTCAGAGCCCCGTGCCGCCCTAGAGCTTGTTACCGGCCTGGAACACCAGCTCTTCCAGCGATTCCCTCGACGCGAGCTGCACCGTGATGCCGGCCTTGTGCACGGTTTGACAGACCTCCTGGCCGTTGAAGTCGATCGGCCACTGCATGCAGAAGAGACCGTCATCGGTGATGCGCCAGCGGCCGGTCTCCGTGCGGGTCGGCAATTTCGCGATCGCCGTTCCGTCCGGCGCCACATACATCGAGTAGGTCGTATTGGTGCTGGTCCGCGTGCCGGTGCCGGTATTGCCGACGATCTCGTTGCGGATTTGCGGCGCCATCAACTGAACGCCGAGCGCTTGCGTCGGCTGCGGGCCGAGCGGCGCGGGTGGCGAGCATCCGGCGAGCGCGACGCCCGCCACGATCGCTGCAACGATGCGCATGTCGAGACCTCCTTCTTTTGTTGCGGGGCAGGCAGGACGCCGCCGGAACCGGCCGGCGCCCGCGCGCCACGCTATCGCATTCTGCGATGGAACGCCTCTGTCAACAACTTCGGGGCGACTATGTTCAATCGGACCGGCAAAAGGACTTTTGTCGCGGGCCACTTCGCGTCCGATGTTTCGCCCGCTGCCTCGATCATTGTAGACTCCTGCGGCTGAGGGCGCGGGGCGAGTCCGCAGAGGAGCCCTTGCCGGAGTCGTCGAGATGACCGATCACGTCGCGGCGGCGCAACCCGCCGGCTTCGCCATGCACGGCGTCATGCCCGACACGGTCGCCGGCGCCGCTGCTCGGCTGGACGCTCTCAGAGGGGCGAGCGACGCGATGCTCGCCGACGCCGCCGAGGCGCCCCAGCGATTGCCGCAGGCGGTTGCGCTCCTCACCGACAATGGCGTGCTCGGCACGATTGGTTGGGTCATCGCCGCCGGGCTCGGGTCCGTCGCCATCGCGTACCTGGTCGCGCTTTCAATCCGCCGCCTGTTTCGATCGGTTCATCACCGCCTCGCCCATGCGGCTCCAGCCGCGCCCGGGGACATCGCAAGGGCGATCCTGCAAGCGCTCCTCGTCGATCTGCTGGAGCCCGCTTCATTCCTCGCCGGCGCGCTCCTGCTCGAGCGCTTCCTGTTCCGGCCGGACGGGCTGCTGTTCGCCGGCAGCGATGCTTTTCACGCGGTGCTGAGCGCCGCCATCGTCAATGTCGCGGTCGCCTGGTTCGCGTTCGCCCTGCTCTCGCAACCGCTCGCCGCCCTGCGCCCGGGGCTGCGCTGCCTGCCGCTCGACGATGCGACCGCACGGCGGATTCATCGATTCTTGCGCCGTGTCATCGCGCTTGGAGCGATCGGCTGGATTGCCGCGGAAAGCCTCTTCCTCCTGTGGATCGGCGACGGCGTCCCGCGCCTCATTCTGATCGCGACAGCGGTAGCGATCGCGGTTCTGTGCCTCAGGGAGCTGGCGCGGCTACGCCCCCGCCTCGCTCGGTTCGAGCGAATTTGGCACCATCTCGCCGTCATCAGCGTCTTCGGCCTCGTCCTCACTTGGATCGATGGCCTTTTGATCGACAGCGCGCCACCCTTCGGCCGCGTTCTCGGCACGCTCGCCATTCTGCTCGGACTGCCGCTCGCCGACGGCGTCACCCTCCTCGTCCTCGGCCGCGTGAAGCGGCGCCTCGCGCAGGTCACGGCTCCGGCGCGCCGCATCTATGTTCCCGACGCCCAAGGCGCGGACGGCGAGTTGCACGCCATCGAGAAGCCGCTGGAGGGCGCCGAGCTCGCGACCGCCGCCGCCGAGGTGGATCATGCGCTCGACGCCTTCACCGGCGTGCTGCACGACGCCGCGGCGACCGTGCTCGCGATCCTGGCCGGCATCCTGCTGGCGCAGACATGGTCGCTCCACCTTATCGATCTGCTCGGTCGCGACGCCGGGCGCACCTTTCTCGGCATGCTCGTCGATGCCGGCGCGACGCTCCTCGTCGGCTGGTATGCCTGGCGGCTCTTCGAGAGCGGCCTCGCCGTGCGTCTCAGTCGCGAGGAAGGCGGCGAGCAGAGCCGGGCCCGCACCGTCCAGCCGCTTCTGCGCGGCGTCGGCAAGCTCGTCATCGGCGCCATCGCCCTCATGGGCGCGCTGGCGGCGCTCGGCCTCAACATCGCGCCCTTGCTCGCCTCCGCGGGGGTGGTCGGCATCGCCATTGGCTTCGGCGCGCAGACCCTCGTCAAGGACCTCTTCAGCGGCGCCTGCTTCTTGATCGAGGACGTCTTCCGCATTGGCGACTACATCGACGCCGGCACCGCCAAGGGCACGGTCGAGAAGATCACCATCCGCACCGTCGCGCTCCGCCACCAGAACGGACCCTTGCACTACGTCCCCTACGGCTCGCTCGGCAGCGTGCGCAACAATTCGCGCGATTGGGTCATCGACAAGTTCGAGATCCCGCTGCCGACGCACATCTCCAGTGAGCGCATCCGCCGCATCGTCAAGAAGATCGGCCAGGAGATGCTCGAGGATCCCGAGCTCGGGCCGCTCATCATGATGCCGCTCAAGGCGAAGCTTTACCGCATCCAGCCAGGCGCCAAGATCTTCCGCTGCAAGGTCCAGACGCCGCCCAACCGACAGTTCGAGGTGCGCGCCGATGCGTATCGCCGCATCGAGGCGGCGCTGACCGAGGCGGGGATCGCCTTCGCCGATCTCATCCCGCCGGTGACGGTGACCGCGAGCTTGCCGCTTCAGGGCGAGGGCTCGAATTCGCGCGCCGCCGAATAGAGGCGGTCAATCCGCGGCGGGCGGCACGGCGGCGGTGCGCTCGGTGATGAGGCGGTAATGCTCGACCCGCCGGTGCTTTGCGAAGTTGAAGATGGTGCGCTTGATGTAGGCGCCGAGATCGAGATCGCAGGCGTATGCTACGACCTCGTCCTCCTCGGTGACGGCGCGCGCCGCGATCTCGCCCGTGGGGGCGATGATAGAGGAGCCGCCGATCATGGCGAAGCCGTCCTCGCGCCCGGCCTTCGCCGTGGCGACGACCCAGGTCCCGTTCTGATACGCATTCGCCTGCATCGTCACGAGATGGTGGAACATCCTCAGATGCACGGGCTCGGGATGGTGGATGTTCTCTGAGGGCGTGTTGTAGCCGAGGAGCACCATCTCGACGTCCTGCAGCCCCATGACGCGGAAGGTCTCGGGCCAGCGCCGATCGTTGCAGATGCACATGCCGAGATTGGCGCCCATCGCGCGCCACACCTTGAAGCCCTCGTTGCCGACATCGAAATAGCGCTTCTCGAGATGTTGGAACGGTGCCTTCGGCAAATGCTCGGAGTGACCCGGCAGGTGGATCTTCCGGTAGCGGCCGACCCTTTTGCCGTCGGGCGCGACGAGGACAGCGGTGTTGTACCGTTTCGCCTGCCCCGCCTCCGTCGTGAGCTCGGCATATCCGAGATAGAAGCCGATGCCGAGGCGATGCGCCTCGTCGAACAGCGGGCGCGTCGCCTCGTTCGGCATCTCGCGCTCGAAAAAGGCATCGATCTCGGCCTGATCCTCCATCCAGTAACGCGGAAAGAACGTGGTGAGGGCGAGCTCGGGAAAGACCACCAGCTTTGCGCCCGCCGAATGCGCCTCGCGCAAGAGATCGAGGAGACGCTTCACGACTCGCGCCCGGTCGTCGGCACGATGCACCGGGCCAAGCTGCGCCGCCGCCACCTTCAGGATCCTCGCCATCGCCTCACCTCACGCACATTCATCGCCGCCGATCATAGGCGAGGCGATGGTTCCGCACCAAGTCGTCCGATAGGCACAACGTCGAGGTCGCGCCGTCACATCGCCGTCCAGCCACCATCGACGAAGAGCAGCGAGCCGGTGGTGAAGGAGGCATCGTCGGAGGCAAGGAAGAGCGCCGCGCGCGCCACCTCCTCGGCGCGGCCGAAGCGGCCCATCGCGTGACGCTTCCTCGAGCGCTCGGCGCTTGCTTGCGGATCGGCCTGGCGCGCCATCGAGCGCTGCAGGAAGGGCGTGTCGATGGCGCCCGGCATCAGCGCGTTGACGCGAATGCCGTCCCTCGCATAGTCGACCGCCATCGTCTTCGTGAGGCTGACGATCGCGCCCTTCGAGGCGATGTAGGGCGCGCTTTTCCCGAGGCTCGCGATCGCGAGCTGCGAGCCGAGCGTGACGATCGAGCCCTTGCCGCGCGCCGCCATCGGCGGAATGACGGCGCGGCACCACAGGAAGACGGCCTTGACGTTGACGCGGAACAACCGATCCCAATCCGCCTCCGACACGGTCGTCACCATGCCGCCGACCGAGATCGCGGCGCTTGTCACGAGGATATCGATGCGGCCGAAAGCTTGCATCGTCGCGCCGACGATGCGCTCGACGGCAGCCGCATCGGCGGCGTCGGCCACGTGAGTTTGCGCCGTTCCCTCGGCCGAGACGATCGCCGCGGCGGTCCGCGCGGCGCCGGCGGCGTCTTCGTCGACGATGACGACCCGCGCGCCCTCCGCCGCGAACAGCATCGCCGTCGCGGCGCCGATGCCGGATCCCGCCCCCGTCACGATGGCGACCTGACCTCTCAGCTTCATCTCCATCCTCCCGCGCCCGGTGTGGTCGGCGCGAGGCTATCCTAGCGGACAAGATTACGCGGATGGTACGCGAATGCCTGAACGTCACCTTTGGGTGGTGGTTTCCGGACATCGCGCGCTACCGCCTAGACTAGGATGTCCGCCCCGATGCGGAAATAGTCACTCTCGCGCAAGCCAACTCGACCTTGTCGCCACGTGGGGAGTGGGATTTCGACCGTCGTGGCGCGTTATTTCGGCGAACGTCTCGGTTGGGCATTGCGCGGCCACCGCGGAGTATCTTTGATGTGGGTCGATGAATCGTCCGCGCAACCAGACGAATAACCTGTGATACCGTCTGGGTGAACGGTGATGGAGCGGGAAATCATGCGACGATCCTTGCTCCGTCGGGATTTGTTGCGAGAGCGACATGTCGGATAGCCCTGAAACCGTCGGATCGCATCGTAGCTGGCGCGCGCGACTGGGCGTCTTCGGCCCCGCAATCGTGATCACGCTGGCGGCGCTCGGGGTCACATATCACTTTGTTCAGCCGGCGCCGCCCAAGCACATCGTCATGGCCGCAGGCTCGGAGTCGGGTGTCTATTATTACTACGCACGGGCCTATCGCGATCGCTTGGCGCGCGAGGGCATCACGGTCACGCTTCAAGTGACGCGGGGTTCCCTTGACAACATCCGCATGCTCCAGGATGGGCGCGCGGATGTCGGGTTCGTTCAAAGCGGGACCACCGGCGACATCGACGCGCCGGATCTGCGCTCGCTTGCCAGCCTCTACTTCGAGCCGGTCTGGCTCTTCGTGCGCGACGATCTCGCATTGAAGCGGCTCGGCGATCTCAAAGGGCGGCGCGTCGCGGTCGATCAGGAGGGCAGCGGCACGCGTCCCGTCGCGCTGCAACTCCTCGCCGACAGCGGATTGGGACCGCAGGATCTCGAAGCGGAGCCGGTGGGCGGCGAGGATGCGGCGCGGGCGTTGCGCGAGGGCAGGCTCGACGCCGCGTTCTTCGTCATGGCGGCGCAGGCGCCGGGCGTTCACGACCTCTTGCGAGCGCCCGGCATTCACCTCTTCAGCATGGACCGGCCGGCAGCCTATGGATTGCAGCATCGGTTCCTCTCGCGGCTCGTTCTGCCGGAGGGTGCGATCGACCTGCCGGCCGATCTGCCGCCCGCCGATACAATCCTCCTCGCATCGGCGGCCAATCTCGTGGTGCGCGAGGATTTTCATCCCGCGCTTGCCGAGCTCTTCCTGCGGGCGGCGAAGGAATTTCACGGCGAGCCCGGGCTCTTCGAGGAAGCGGGCGAGTTCCCATCGCGCAAATATCTCGAATTTCCGCTCAGCGACGCGGCGCGGCGCTATTTCGAATCCGGGCCCTCGTTCTTGCAGCGCTATCTGCCGTTCTGGGCGGCCAATCTGATCGACCGTCTCAAGATCCTGATACTGCCGCTCGTCACGCTCGCCTATCCCTTTTTCAAGATCATCCCGCCGGCCTATAGCTGGCGCATGCGTTCGCGCATCGACCGCTGGTACAAGGAGCTGCATGCGCTCGAGGCGAGCGTCGAGCATCCACCATCGCGCGAGGAGGTGTCGCGCCGGCTTTCCGAACTCGACCGCATCGAATGGAAGGTGCAGCGCCTTGCAATGCCGATCGCCTATAGCAATCAGCTCTATACGCTGCGTCTGCACATCACGATGCTGCGCGCCGAGCTCCGCGAGGCGGCAGCGCAGAGCGCGGAACATCCCGCCGGAACCGACGGCGATGCTGCTCGCTCCGACTTGCGTCGGTGAGGCTCTGGCTACCGCGTTGGGCCACGCCCAAAACAGCGCAGTGTCATAGGTCAGAGGCGGGAACGCAGACACTATGCTGATGACGCTGTGCGCGGCGCTGCTCGTTGGCTCATCGCAGCTTCCGGCGGCGCCTAGCCGCCGGGGTTGCCCGTTTCCAGCACAATTCGGACGGTCCGGCCGACCCAACCTTGGGTTCGCTTCGGGAGGAAGCCAGTCATCCGCCCACACAGCCTAGGTGACGCAGTGGTGCCAGACGCGGGCATCACGGCCGTGGCTAAGTCGATATTCCAGACATCTCCCTTCGACGCGTCGGGACACGCCACGACTCGCCATTTGGTCGCCAGCCTCGGCCTCGCGGCCGCCCTTGCGTTTTAGGCGACTTGAGTCACTATCCTCTGAAAGCCCTGCCAGCCGGACGGGGGCACTTTATGAAACGACGCGATCTCATCACGCTTCTTGGCGGCACGGCAGTGGCATGGCCACTGCGATCGCTCGCTCAAACGCCGGGCAAGGTCTATCGCGTCGGGTTGCTCAACTCTGGAGCACCCATTACCGACAACAGTCCCTTTGGGGCG
>JBGPOZ010000233.1:0-7106 GCA_041488295.1 Allostellaceae bacterium | reverse complement strand
CGCATCGAATGGTCGACATCGACGAGGACTTGCGGTGCAAGGTACGGGCTGCCCTCGCGCGCCGCCGGAAACACCTTCGGGTCGATGAGGGCGCGGGCGCCGCGCTGCACCGCCTCGGCGGTCTGGCCGCGGACGAGATCGGCGGCGGCGGCACGCACCATCGGACCCAATGTCGTCTCGGGATCGAGCGGATCGCCGAGACGGTATTGCCGGGTCAGCGCCGCGTAGGCCTCGACGAAGCGATCGTAGATGCTCGCATGCGCGTAGATGCGCTCGATGCCGCAGCACGATTGGCCGCTGTTGAAGAAGGCGCCGTCGACGAGGTTCTCGACGGCGTGCGGGAGATCGGCGTCGGCGCGGACATAGGCCGGGTCCTTTCCGCCGAGCTCGAGGCCGGTGCCGACGAAGCGGCCGGACGCGGCGCGGACGACGGCATGGCCGCCCGGCACCGAGCCGGTGAAGGCGACGAAATCGACGGCATCGCCCGCGATGATCCGCTCGCTGTCGGCATGATCGAGGTGGAGGTATTGAAAGACGCCTTGGGGCAGCCCCGCCGCTGCGAAGGCCTCGGCGAAGCGCTCGGCGCAGAGCGGCGTCTGGTGCGAGTGCTTGAGGATGACGGCATTGCCGGCGAGGATCGCCGGCACGATCGCGTTGACCGCGGTGAGATAGGGATAGTTCCACGGCGCCACGACGAAAACGACGCCCACCGGCTCGTGGCGGATGAAACGGGTGAAGCCGGCTTTCGGCTCGATGCGCAAATCGGCGAGCGCCTCGCCGGCGATGCCGGCCATGTAGCGCGCCCGCTCCGCAAGCCCCCTTACCTCTCCGGGGCTGTATTTGATCGGCCGGCCCATCTGCCGGGAAATCTCCTCGGCGATGGCGCCGGACTTGCCCTCGAAGGCGGCAACGAACCGCTCGATGAGGGTGGCGCGTTCGGCGACCGGCACGCGACGCCAGCCGGCTTGGGCACGCCGCGCCGCGGCGAGCGTGCCCTCGATCTCGGCGGCACTGGCGAGCGGCCGCTCGACACAGACGCGTCCGTCGGCGGGCGAGATGGTTTTCAGGGTGCGGGGCATGACGGGCAACCTCTCGAGGTTCCTCTCAATCAACGACAATCGCCGGAATCATAGAGATTCCGGCGATGCTCGGTCAGTCCTTTTTCACGAGAAGATGAAGAGGCGCCAGTCGCCCGCTCTCCCTACGGTTTCGAGCGTCAAGCCGCGCGAATACCCGCAAGGAAGGTCTCGACTTCGCGGCGCAGCATCTCGGCCTGCTGCGATAGCTCGTTCGAGGCGCCGAGCACTTGCGTCGCCGCAGTGCCGGTCTGCGCCGCCGCTTGATTCACCTGAACGATGTTGCAGTTCACCTGCTCGGTGCCCTGCGCCGCCTGCTGGACATTGCGGGTGATTTCACCGGTGGTCGCGTTCTGCTCCTCGATGGCGGAGGCAATGCTTGCGGCGATCTCGTTGATCGTTGCAATCGTGCCGCCAACCCCCTCGATGGCGACCACCGTGCCCTGGGTCGCTGTCTGCACGCTGGCGATCTGAACGGCGATCTCCTCGGTGGCCTTGGCGGTCTGGTTGGCCAACGCCTTCACCTCCGACGCCACCACGGCGAAGCCCTTGCCCGCATCACCGGCCCGCGCCGCCTCGATGGTGGCGTTGAGCGCCAGCAAATTGGTTTGGCCGGCGATATCATTGATCAGGCTGACCACGCCGTTGATACGCCCGGCGGCCTCGGCCAAGCTCCGCACGGTGCCCGTCGTCTCTTGCGCCTCCTGCACGGCTTTCGACGCGATCTCGCTGGAGCGCGCCACTTGGCGGCTAATCTCCTGGATCGACGCCGCCATCTCTTCGGTAGCGGAAGCGACGGTCTGCACGTTGGCCGAGGTCTGCTCGGCCGCCGTCGCCGACGCGGATGCCTGCCGGTTCGTCTGATCGGCGAGCCCAGCCATGCTTTCGGCGGTCTTGCTGAGCTCCGTGGAAGCCGAGGCCACGCCGTCGAGCACGGCGCTGGCCACGGTGTCGAAATCGGCGATCAGCCGGTCGACCGCGATCCCCCGCTTCTCTTTCGCCTCGCGCTCCGCCGCCTGCTCGGTTTCGAGACGAACCCGCTCCATGGCGTTATCCTTGAACACCCGGAAGGCCCGTGCCAAGCCGCCGATCTCATCGCCGCGGTCGTCGAAAGGGACCGCGACCGAAAGGTCGCCCGCGGCGGCGCGGGACATCAGGCTGCCGATCGTTACCAAGGGCACCGAGATTTGCCGCGAGACGATGTAACCGGCGACGGCGGCGACCAGGGTGAGCAGCGTCGCCACCGCCAATATGACCTCGAGGGTTTGGTTTTTAGCGAGCGATTCCTGCATCAGCATCAACGTCGCTTTGTTCGACTCCTCGAACAGCGAGTTCTTGACGGCGCGAACGTCATCAGCAACCGCGTAGTAGGCGGTGGATGTCACATTTACCTTGTCCGCCAGAACGACTTTCGCGGCAGCTTCGAACTTGCTCCACAGATTGTGAACCTTCTGAAGCTGGGCGAGGACTGCGGCGCTCGGCGGAGGGAGCGTGATGACCGCGCCTTCGCTGTCCGGCACCTGACCGCCGTTGGAAAGTGCGCTCAGGCTCTTCGAGAACAGCTCAACCTTTCCTGTCAGAGCGTTACGCGCATCCGTCGCCGACGACTCGCTTTCCAGAGCCGCCGACAACGCGGCAAAATCGCCGACCACGGCAAGGGACAACGTCCGCTGACGTGCCGCGACGTCAATCAGTCTGGCATCGTCGCTCTGCTGGCTTACGACATGGAAGGTGGCGCCAACAATGGTCAGGATGAACAGCACGAATGCGCCGATCACCATCATCAGCTTGCTCATGATCGCGATATTTTTCATGGCAGACATCTTCATCTAACGGACTTGACTGCTGACGATGAGCCGGTTTTACTTTGCGACGACAAAGCTTTTCTTGACTATCTCCTGACCTGCGGGCGAAACGGCCCAGTCTATAAAGGCCTTTGCATCACCTGACGGCGCGCCCTTCGTCGTCAGGTAAAGCGGGCGGGTGATGGGGTAGGCGGGATTGGTGACCGCTGCCGTCTGGCCATCGACGTCCAACGCCCTGATCCCCGAAGCGCCTTGAAGGAAGGAGAAGCTGATCTGGCCGATGGCGCCCTTGTCGCGCGCCGTTTCGCCGATGATCTTCGCGTCCGGGGTGACCACCTCGGCGCCCGCGTATTCAGCACCGCCCAAAATGGCGGCCTCGAAGACCGAGCGCGTCGCCGAGCCTTGCTTGACGATCAACGGCTTGATCTTGAGATCGGGGCCGCCGAGTTGCGACCAATTGGTGACTTTGCCGGTGAAGATGTCCTTCAACTGAGCCGCGGAAAGGGCTTTGACCGGGTTGTCGGCGTTGACCACCACCCCAATCGCGTCCTTGCCGATCAAAGTGGCTTGAACCCCCTGGCTGATGAAGTCGCTACCAACGTCGCGGGCGACACCGCCGATGTCGCAGGCGCCGCGCGTCGGACAGCTTTCGCCGCCGCCGCTTTCCGGCTGGGTGTCCACCTTGAAGGTCGATGATTTGTAAACCGCCGCGGCATCGGAGATAAATTTTCCGACCGTCGAGGAGCCGACATATTTGAGTTCACTAGCGGACGCCGGGAAGGATAGCGCAACCGGTGCCGCCGCAACAAAGGCGAGAACTCCGGCAATAGCAAGGCGAGTCATGGATTGTCTCCTCTACAATTCGTAGGGAGAACTGCCATCGAGGCGTTAATTATCCGTGAAAAAGCGCGCGCAAATTCCGAGTCGGTCGGCGACGCAATTCGGCAGCCCTGCGTTGAAGCCGTTTCACCTCAAGTCGGGGGCGACGTGGTTCGAATCCGTCCCGTCGGCGACATCGCTCGCAGACCCTGCCTCGTCCGGCTGCGTCATGCTTTGAAAGGCCTGCTTCACATCCATTGCAAGTCTCCGTTGCAGGTCGCCGGGCTGCACGAGTTTTCGAAGGCGCGACGATGATTCGCAACAATCCATAGATTGTGCGCACGTTATGACACGCTCTGAGAGACGCGCAACCTGAAAGTGCCGATTCAAGCCGGAGGTGTGAGCGCCGTCGCTCCGGCCGGTGACGGCTCAAATGATCTCGAAATAACGCTGGAGCTGCCAATCGGAGATGTGCTTGCGATTTTCGCGCTCCTCCCATTCGCGCGTCGCCGCGTAATGGTCGACGAAGGGGTCGCCGAAGAGCGCGCGCGCCGCCTTTGACGCCTTGAGACGTTGCGCCGCGTCCCACAAGGTGCCGGGTAAGGCGAGCTTCGCCGGGTGCTTCACGGCGTAGGAATTGCCGACGATCGGCGGCAGCGGCTCCAGCTTGTTCTCGATGCCCCAGAGCCCTGAACCCAAGGCCGCGGCGATGACGAGATAGGGATTCCCGTCGGCGGCGCCGATGCGGTACTCGATGCGCTGCGACTTCGCCGAACCCGGAATGACACGCAAGGCACAGGTGCGGTTCTCGACGCCCCACGTGGCGTGCGTCGGCGCCCAAAAGCCGGGAATGAGGCGGGTGTAGGAGTTGACGGTCGGCGCCACCATCGCAAGAAAATGCGGCATCAGCGCCTGCTGCCCGGCGAGAAAATGACGCATGGTCTGGCTCATGCCGTGCGGCGCCGCGGCGTCGTGGAAGACGCCCTTGCCCTTGCCGTCCTGCAGCGAGAGGTGGAGATGGCCGCTTTGTCCCGGCCAGTCGCGCGACCATTTCGCCATGAAGGTCGCCATCCAGCCGCGGCGCTGCGCCAGCGCCTTGGTGAAGGTCTTGAAGAGCGTCGCCTTGTCGGCGGAAGCGAGCGTACGGTCGACCGCGATCGCGGCTTCGAGGACGCCGGCGCCGGTCTCGGTGTGCAGGCCCTCGATCGGCATGTCCATCGCCTCGCACATGCCGAGAAGCTCGTGATAGAATTCGGCGAGAACCGAGCTGCGCAACACCGAGTAACCGAAATAACCCGGCGTGATCGGCTTCAGATTGCGATAGTTCTTCTCGCGTACCGAATGCGGCGTTTCCTCGAACAAGAAGAACTCGTATTCGAGGGCGCTGTAAGGCTCGAATCCCAGGCCCTTGGCGCGCTCGATGATGCGGCGAAGGAGACCGCGCGGACAGATCGTTTCCGCCGGCGGCGCGAACTCGGCGAGGAAGAAGAGCGTATCGCTCTCGAACGGGATTTCGCGGCAGCTCTCCGGCACGATCCGCGCCGGCGCGTCGGGATAAGCGGTGTGCCAGCCTGTATAGGCGAGGTTGTCGACGAGCTGATCGTTGGAATCCCAGCCCAGCACGACGTCGCAGAAGCCGAAGCCGCCATCGAGCGCCGAGAAGAACTTGTCGCGCGAGACGTACTTGCCGCGCAGGATCCCGTCGATATCGACGAGACCGATCTTGACGTGGTGGAGCCCGCGCTCCTCGACGATGCGCCGCGCATCGGCGGCGTTCTTGACCTCGCGTGGCAGCATTCTCTCGCTCCGCTTCCAGCAAAAAAGCGCCCGATCGAAGCATCAATTCGCCAAAAAGGGAAATGGTAAACGGCGCCGGGACATGTCTTGCCGAGCCGTGCCTTAAAACCACTTTAATGTGGACCGAGCCCGCCGAACGGCGATACGATCACGGAAAATTGGTCTCGCTTCGTCCGTGATTGTATGAAGTGAGGGTCGACATCCTTGCGACAATTCGCGAGAGTAGTCGGAACAATGAAGTCGAAACAATTATTAAGGGAGGATGGAGTTGACGAAGATCGAAGGACTATCGCGGCGGCAATTTCTTGCCAGCACGGCGATCGCGGCGACAGCAATTACCGCCCCATACGTTCGCGGCGCCCATGCCGCGGGCAAGTTGAGCGTCGGCTTCTGGGATCATTGGGTCCCGGGCGCCAATGACACCTTGACGAAGCTTTGCAAGGAATGGGCGGAGAAGGAAAAGGTCGATATCTCGATCGACTTCATCACCTCGCAGGGCGACAAGGATTTGTTGACGATCGCCGCCGAGCAACAGGCGAAATCAGGCCACGACATCTTGCAGTTCAGAGCATGGCAGGCGCTCGACAAGGCCGAGGATCTCGAGCCGGTCGATGACATCATGGAAAAGATCATCGCCGCCAACGGCAAGCCCAGCGTCGCAGTCGAATATCTCGGCAGAGTCAAGGGCCATTGGGTAGCGGTTCCCGCAACGACGGGCAGCCAGGTCAAGCCGCCATGCGGGCGCATCAGCCTGCTCAAGCAATTCGCCGATCTCGACGTTGTCAAGATGTATCCGGCGGGCGGCCCGGCCAACAAGGAACTCGCGGACAAATGGACGTGGGACACCTTCCTCACGGTCGCCGAGAAGTGCCACAAAGGCGGCTATCCGTTCGGCGTCGGCTACGGCCAGACCAGCGACTCGGTCGACTATGTCGGAGCGGTGTTCGCGGCCAACGGTGCGGTGCTGGTCGATCAGGAAGGCAACATCACGGTCAAGTCAGACGCGGTCAAACAGGTGCTGGAATGGTTCAAGAAGATGGTTGCGGTCAGCCCGACCGACGCCTTCGCCTATGACGACGCCTCGAACAACAAGGCGCTGATCTCGGGTAAGGCGTCCCTGATCTTGAACCCGCCCTCGGCCTGGGCGGTGGCCAAGCGTGACAACCTAACCGTCGCGGCGGATTGCTGGACTTTCCAGACACCGAAGGGACCCAAGGGCCGTTTCGCGCCGGGGCAGCCATTCTACTGGGGCCTCTGGAACTTCTCGAGCAACAAACCGGCCGCGAAGAGCCTGCTCGCCCATCTTTCCGAGAAGTCCTCGATCGGGAAATGCGTCGAAGCGAGCGTTGGCTACGACATCCCGGCCTATGCGAATTGCCTCGACTTCAAGACTTGGCTTGACGTCGAGCCGCCGAAGGGCACGGTTTATAGCTACCCGCCGCGCGGCGATACGATCGTGTCGATCGCCGCGGCGCCGGCGCCGCCGAAGATCGCGACGCAAATCTACACCCAGGCGACGATGACCAAGATGATCGCCAAGTGCACGCAGGCAGGCCAGACGATCGAGCAGGCGATCGACTGGGCGGCGCAAGAACTCGAAGGGTTCATG
>JBGPOZ010000232.1:0-7120 GCA_041488295.1 Allostellaceae bacterium | reverse complement strand
GGCCGCTCGTCCGGGCCTGGGTCTTGAGCGCCGCCGCCAAATCGTGCCAGCCATATGCCACCGCGTCGAGCGCGGTCCCGGCGAAGGGAAGCCGGCGACGGCAGGTCAGCTTGCCGCCCAAGCGCTCGTAGAAGAAGCGCGCGGGGTTGTCGCGCAACACCCAGACCAGCGCGGAATCGAGCTTGCGTTGGCGCAGGCGGGCGAACAGGGCGAGCAGCAGGTCGCGCCCGATTCCGGACCCCTGATGGTCGGGCGCGACGTAGAGCGCATAGACCTCGCCGGTGAAGCTGAGCATGCGATCACGCGTCGCGCCGCAACTGCCGAACCCGCGGATCCGCCCCAAGCGGTCGGTGGCGACGAGGACGTCGCCCGGGTGCTGCGCCACATCGCCGGTCCACAGGCGCCGGCGCTCCGCCTCGCTCAGCTTGACCAGATATTTGTCGGGAAGAATCCCGGCATAGCTGGCGCGCCAAGTCTCGACATCGATCCTGGCGATCGCCGGTGCGTCGGCCATGATCGCCGGCCGTACCCGGTTCATTCTGCCTCCGTTTGCCCCGACCGACGCGTTGCGACGATGGAAGCATAGACCTCCGGCGCGGCACTGTCGCCGGGGATTTGGCAGGGCGATCGGGTGAAAGCGCCATCTGAATAAGAATCACCACGGAGCCACGGAGGGCACGGAGAAACGTAGGCTCTTTGAGCCGCCTTGCGGTCCAATTCCCACTTCTCCGTGCCCTCCGTGACTCCGTGGTGGACCTTATCTTGCTTCCTGGGGGATTTGGCATGCCCGACGACGGTTTCTCAGCGGCGCCGGCGCGGTGCGGCCGCGCGACCCGATCCCTCGATGCCCTCGCGGAAATCGGCGCCGCGCGCTAAGCTTGCCCTCCGGCATCGGACGAGGCGCCATCATGACGGACAGCTATTTTCTCACCCTGGCGCGGTACAATGCCTGGGCCAATCGGCGGCTCTACGACGCCTGCGCGCAATTGCCGGAAGACGAGTACATGAAGCCGCGGGCGGCCTTTTTCGGCTCGCTTCACGGCACGCTCAACCACATTCTCGTCGGCGACCGCGTCTGGCTCGCGCGGATCGAGCACAAGCCCAATCCGAAGCTGACCCTCGATCAGATCCTCTACGGCGATCTCGTGGCGCTGCGCGTCGCGCGTCAGGCCGAGGATGACCACATCATCAATGTCGTCGCAGCGGTGACCGAGCGGATGCTCGACCAGAAGCTGGCCTATGCCAACATGGCGGGTCGCCGGCAGCAAACGCCGCTGCGCTTCGTCCTTGGTCATTTCTTCAACCACCAGACGCATCACCGCGGTCAAGCGCACGGGCTTCTGTCGCAGACCAAGGTCGAGCCGCCGTCGCTCGACCTCATCATGTTCCTGCGCGAGCAGGACAGCGGAGCAGCATCCGGTTGACGCCGTTCATCGCGGCGTAGAGCGCGGCGAATTGCGCCTGGAACGTCGCCCAGGGCGGGCGACTCGGCAGATCGGCGCGGATCTCCTCGAGGCTGCGCACGCCATCGCAGCGCGCGAGAATGGCGGCGCCGAGCGGCGGCAGCGGGAAAGAGAGGGCGACGCCGCCGAATTCGGCATCGAGCATTCCGCCGGCGCTCATGCCCCTGGCGAGGGCCGCCCCGTCGAGATCGCGCAGCACCGGCACGCTCTCCGGCCGGTCCGGCCTGGCGATCGTGTCGTCGTTCCGCGCCGCCTTCACCGCGTAGAGGACGTGGTTCTTGATGCTGCCGCAGAGATTTTCGGCAAAGGCGGCCGCTGCCGGGGCGTCGAGCGTTTCCGCCATCCGCCGCAGCACCGGATCGCGCAGATAGCTTGCCGGCGCGTAGCGCGCGGGCTCGATGAAGCTGACGAGGCGAAGCCCCGCCGCGGCGAGGAGCTCGAGGATCTCGGGCACGCGATAGGCGCGGTCGCGGCTGTGCAGCAGAAGGTCGTAGAGCCCGGCATCGTTCGAGAGATGGTCGGACAGATGCGGGTTGCGCTTCAGCCAGTTGCTCGCCGGCAACTCTTTGAGGAGGCGCCGTGCCAGCGCCAGGCGGTCGCGGTCGGATGCGTTTCCGCCGAGCGCCCGCAACATCGCTTGAACGGGATAGACGCCGGTGCGGCCAAGCTCGCCATAGAGCATGAGCCCGATGCCGCCCTCCTCGTCGAGCGCCGCCGCGAGCGCCGCGAGCCCGGCCTTGGGATCGTCGAGATGATGGAGGACGCCGCAGCAATCGATGTAGTCGAAGCGGCCGAGATCGGGCGCATCGAGGAGCGAGCCGCTGCGGAAGCGGATGTTGTCGAGCCGGCGCTCCGCCGCCCGCGCCTTGGCGATGCCGCGCGCCGCCGCCGAGACGTCGAGATAGGTGATCTCCGCCGGGCAATTGCGGTCCTTCATGCCCTGCGCCAGCATGATCGTGCCGTCGCCGGTGCCGCCGCCGGCGACGAGCGCGCGAAACGGCTTCGTCCAGTCGCGCCGGCCGGCGAACAGATAATGGTCGATCTCGAGCGGATGGGAGGGCGACCCGGTGACGAGCCGCCGCGCCTCGTCCTTGGGATCGCGGGCGGGGTAGGGGAAGGCCTCGTACTGCGCGCGGACCTTGTCGTCGGGCTCAGGCATAGCGTTCGCTGCGGATGCCTGGTTTCACCACGAAGACACGAAGAACACGAAGCCAACGACTTGCCCTGGCTCCACTGAGTTCGAGCTTGCGCTCAGCGGCAGGCGCGCGCCGCGCGCCAGATTTTGTCCTTCGTGTCCTTCGTGTCTTCGTGGTGAAAGAATCATTGCCGCCCCGTCGTCAGCACGACCTTGCCGGTCGAGCGCCGCGTCTTCAGGGCCCGGAAGGCCTCGGCGACCTCGGCGAGGTCGTAGCGCTCGGAAACGTGGGGCTTCAGCTTGCCCTCTTCGAACCATCTGAGGAGCTGCACGTAGGAGCGTTGCACCAAGTCCGGCTTCTTCTTGCGATAGGAGCCCCAATAAAAGCCGATGACGTCGCAATTCTTGACGAGGAGGATATTGGCTGGAATCTGCGGCACGCGGCCGCCGGCAAAACCGATGACGACGATCCGTCCTTCCCAGGCGATGGCGCGGAGGCTCGCATCGAAGACGTCGCCGCCGACCGGATCGTAGACGACATCGGCGCCGCTTCCCGCCGTCAGTTCGCGCACGCGCTCGCGGATGTTCTCCCGTGTGTAGTCGATGAGGTGATCGGCACCGTGCGCCTTGGCGATGGCGAGCTTAGCCGCCGTCCCGGCGGTGGCGATGATCGTGGCGCCCATCGCCTTGCCGATCTCGACCGCGGTGAGGCCGACGCCGCCCGCGGCGCCGTGGACGAGCAGCACCTCGCCCGGCCGCAGCCGCGCGCGCCAGTCGAGCGCGCCGTGCGAAGTGCCGTAAACCACCGGGAAGCTGGCGGCGGTGACGTAATCCATGCTGTCCGGGATGCGCGTCAGATTGCCTGACGGAAGCACCGCCTCGTCGGCATAGCCGCCATTCTCGATCGTGCCGAAGACGCGGTCGCCCGGCCGCAAATCCTGGACGTCGCTTGCCGCCTCGATGATTTGCCCGGAAATCTCCAGCCCCGGCGTGAAGGGAAAGGGCGGCTTTTCCTGATAGGTCCCGGCGACCATCAAGGTGTCGGCGAAATTGACGCCGGCGGCGTGAACGGCGATGCGCGCCGCGCCGGGCCGCAGGGGTGGCGGCGCCACCTCCTCGACGACGAGGTTCGTCCCGTCGCCGAATTCGCTGCAGCGGATCGCACGCATCGCTGCCCCTCAGCCGCGCAGAGCTGCGGTTGGGCGAATCCTGCCGACCTGGCGATCGGCGACGTTCTTAATGACCGGCCGCAGCAGATGCTCGACCTTGGCGCGCTCCTCCTCGCTGAAAAGGCCGAACCGCTCGAGGATGCCGCCCATGGCGACCTCGGCGGCGCGCCCGGCGCCGTCGTCGATCTTGAGGGCGATGCCGTAGCCGAGGCCGGGCAGGGCCCCGCAGAAGACGCCCTCGGCGCCCGATTTGACGCGCAGCTTGGCGCCCGCGACTTGCATCATCACGGTCGGGAAGCCGCCGGTGCCGTCGACCATCATCGGCCGCTCGGCCATGGCATCGAGCAGCCGCCGCGCCGCCGCGGCGCGGTCCACGGGCAGGCCTGTCGGATCCGTCATCCGCGCCATGCCGCGCGCCATGGCGCGAAGCGGGATGCCGAGCACCGGGATGCCGCAGCCATCGGTGCCGTGCGGCGCGCGGGAGAGATCGATCCCGCACATCTCGCTCAAGGCCTGGGTGATCCGGCGTTGCACCGGATGGTCGGCGGCGATATAGCCGCGGGTCGGCTCGCCCAGATGCCGCGCCGTCGTCAGCATGCCGCTGTGCTTGCCCGAGCAATTGTTGTGCAGTGGGCAAGGCGTCCCGCCGGCGCGCAGCAAGGCATGGGCGGACGGGACGTCGCTCGGCAGGTGCGTGCCGCATTCGAGATCCTTCGGTCCGAGCCCGACGCGTTCCAGCCAGGCGCTGACGGCCTCGACATGCGCGGTCTCGCCGTGATGCGAGGCGCAGGAGAGCGCGAGCTCGGTCGGACCCAGCTTGTAGCGATCGGCGGCGCCGCTCTCGACGAGCGGCAGTGCCTGCATCGACTTGATCGCCGAGCGGGCGAAGACCGGGCGGTCGATGTCGCCCCAGCTCAGCACCACCTTGCCGGCGGCGTCGACCACGGCGGCAGCACCGCGATGGCGGCTTTCGACAAGATCGCCGCGCATGATCTCGACGAGGGCGGGATTGGCGGGATCGGCTTCACGGGGAGCGGTCATCGGAACGGCATCGCCTTCTTTTTTGCAAGGGGCGACACCTTGCCGGGCTTGACGCGGCCTTGCAAGACCCGGCGAATCGATGGAAAAGCCGCCATCTGGAAGCCGGCGGCTGATCCAGCCAAGGCATGCGTGTCGCTCAGCGCAATGCTTGGCATGCTCCCGGCGCCTTTGTATGGTGGGGTCATGCAACCGATCGTGATCGTTATGGCGTTGGGAGCAAGTCTGGTCCTGGCGCTTTCCGCACAAGCCCAGACGACTCAACCTCCGCAAAAGCAGGCGCCCGCGCAACACGCCGCTTCGCCAGGCGCCGCGGCTGCCCCCGGCGCCGACGCGGCGAAGCGCCTGGGCGAAGCGCAAGGCTGGATTGCCTACAGCGCGCCCGAGAAAAGCGGGCAGATCTGCTACGTCGTCGGACAGCCGACGAAGAGCGAGCCGGCGAACGCCAAGCGCGATGCGATCCACGTCCTGGTGACCCACAACACGACCGACAAGACGGCGAATGTGGTGAGCTTCGTCGCCGGCTATGCCTTCAAGGACGGTAGCGACGCCGAGCTCGAGATCGGCGGCAAGAAATTCGATCTCTTCACGAAGGGCGACACCGCCTGGGCGCGCGACGCCGCGACCGACAAGGCGATCGTCGAAGCGATGCTGAAGGGCAAGCAGGCGGTCATCAAGGGCAGCTCCGCGCGCGGCACCGCCACGACCGACGCCTATACGCTCGCGGGCTTCACCCAGGTCGTCGGCGAGATCGACAAGGCTTGCAACGTCAAGCGCTGAAGACGCGCTGAACCTTCCGGAGCGTCATGTCCGCCTTCCAAGCGATCGTCACCGCCATCCTGCAGGGCATCACCGAGCTTTTTCCCGTCAGCAGCCTTGGCCACGCTGTCATCCTGCCCGGCCTGCTCGGCTGGAGAATCGACCAGCAGGCGCCGAGTTTTCTGCCGTTTCTCGTCGTGCTGCATCTCGGCACGGCCACGGCGCTCCTCATCTATTTCTGGCGCGATTGGATCGATCTGCTGCTTGCCGTGCTCGGCCGGCCGACGCGGGCGCCGCGCGAGGAGCTGCTGCGCCTTCTCGCGCTCATCGTCGTCGCGACAATTCCCGCCGCCATCGTCGGCTTCGCGCTCGAGAAGGAGCTGCGGCATCTCTTCGGCGTGCCGACGATCGCCGCGTTCTTCCTCATCGTCAACGGCTTCCTCCTCTTCGCCGGCGAGCGGCTGCGCCTGCGCGCCGGACGGCAGCTCCAATCGACCCAGGGCGGGGCGCTGTCCAGCCTCGGCTGGCGCGGCGCGCTGATGATCGGGGTCTGGCAGTGCACCGCCCTCATCCCCGGCATCTCGCGCTCGGGCGCGACCATGGTCGGCGGCCTGCTCGCCGGGCTCCACCACAAGGAGGCGGCGCGGTTCTCCTTCCTCATCGCCACCCCGATCATCGCCGGCGCCGGCGTGCTCGAAGTGCCGAAGATGCTGCGCGCGGGGGGCGCCGCCGACGCTTTCAACACCCTCGCCCTTCTCTCCGGAATCGTCGCCGGCATCGCGGCCTATCTCAGCATCGCCTTTTTGATGCGCTATTTCCGCACCCATGATTTCGAGGCGCTCGACCCCTTCGCCTGGTATTGCTGGGCGGCGGGCGGCGTGGCGCTCGTCCTGCTTTATCTCGGGCTTTAGTCCCTCGGTCACGGACCCAAGGTCGCCACGAGGTCGCGGCGGCGGCGTGCAAGCTCGATCATCGCCGCCATGAGCTCGTCGCGAATCGCAGCCGGCGCGACCGCGATGATTCCGCGCGAGGGCGTGCCGATCGCGGGGAACCATTTGCTCGTGAGCGGGAGTTTTGCAAGCCGGTTCAGGTAGAGCACGAAGGGGCGCTGGTTGAGCGCCGCTGCTTGCCGGCGCTCGAAGACGCGAACTCCAAGCGGCAAGGGCATCGCTGCCGGCCAGGGCTGCGAGGAGGTGTACGCCACAAGGCTCAGCGGTGGCGCGACGCCGAGGCAGTAGCAGATATGCAGAAGTCCCGGTTGTCGCGGGCGCTCGTCGGTCGGGAAAAGCGTCCTGACGAACGCGCCTTCGACGATCACGAGACGCAGTCGTCAGTTCTCGTCCGGGACGGACAACAGCTCGTCGAACAGCGCTCGGCGTTGCTCGTAGCGAGCGTCCGATTCGCCTTCGCCGCGTTCGAGCTTGCCCGCGCTCAAAGCCGCCGTTTCCGGTGCGGCGAACATCGTGATGACGCGATGGCTCTCGTCCTTCGCCTCGATGTCGCGAAGCACCAGGGTCTCGACATAGTTCGTCGGCGAGCGGTTCTCGGCTGCGGCC
>JBGPOZ010000231.1:0-7156 GCA_041488295.1 Allostellaceae bacterium | reverse complement strand
TCAATCGAGCTCGGAACCGCTGATCGGTCTCGCCCAATCGGGCCTCGCCAGCTTCGAGCCCGCCTTCGTCGACGAGCTTTCCGTGCTGATGCGCTGGGGCTTTGCGCATATGCAGGAGGAGGCGGGGAGCTCGATCTATCTCAGGCTCTCGACGCGCCCGATCGAGCAGCCGGCGCGGCAGCTCGACGAGCGGCTCTCCGCCGCAATCATCGCCGGCGCCTATTGGTCGATCGAGCCGCGGCGCAACGCCGAGCTGGTCATCGCCTGCTGCGGCGCGGTGACGCCGGAGGCGCTCGCGGCACACGCCGCCATCGCCGAGGAGGTGCCGGGCGCCGGGCTTCTCGCCGTCACCTCTCCAGATCGCCTCCACTCCGATTGGCTGGCAAGCCGGCGCGAGCCCGGCCGGCCGAGCCATATCGACGCGCTGTTGGAACCGCTGGCTCAGGGCGCCGCGATCGTGACGGTGATCGACGCCCATCCAGCGACCTTGTCATGGCTCGGCGGTGTCGCCCGGCATCGAATCTACCCGCTCGGCGTCGACCATTTCGGGCAGTCGGGCGACATTCCCGATCTCTACCGCGCCTATGGGCTCGATGCCGAAAGCATCATCGATGCGGCGGCGCGCGCTTGTCTCGGCACCTAGCCGGGTACATCGACGGTGTGCCGGCGCAGGCGCAAAGCGGCGGCGCGGCGTTCGCGCCGATATCGCTTCGTCGTGGTCGGCTCCCTCGGCGCGATCATCGCGGCGATACGCGCAGCGCCGCCGGATGGCCCGTCATCTTCATGCGCGCGCCCGTATCGACGAGCTTGGTGCCGTCGACCTTGAAGATCGAGAGGTCGGCATCGCTGAAATTGCCGACATAGAGATACTTGCCGTCCGGGCTGAAGCCCACCGCCTCCGGCGTGCCGCCGATCTCGATTTCGCTGATTTTCGTCAGCTTCTTGCCGTCGATCTTGAGCACGGCGACGCTGCCGTTCTTATGATAGTAGAAAGCTTTGTGATCGCCATTGGAGGCGCGGATCAAGATCGAGACCGCGAGATTGCCCTTGGGGCTGATCGCCAGACCCTCCGGCCCGTTCCCGACCACGACCTGATCGATGACGCGCGGCGGCATCGCTTCGAGATCGACGACGGCGATCGTGTTGACGTTGCCGCCGGCGCTTCCGGCATTCCCGTTATTGTTGACGATGGCGATCTTGCCGTCGGGCGTAATCTCGACATTGTAGGGATAGACGCCGGCGAGCATGTCGTACTTGTTGTAGGCGACGTTCTGCCCGTCAATGTCGAGCCAGGCGAGGCGATTGACCGTCGGCTTCGCGGCGATGGCGTGCTTGCCGTCCGGCGTGATCGCCACGGCGGCGACGCTGTCGCCCATCGCGACGTCTCCCACTCGCTTTACGTCCTTGCCGGCGATCGACAGCACGCTCAGCGAATTGTCGGCGCGGTTCGCGACGAGGGCGAGGTCCCCTTTCTTGCTGATCGCCATGCCCGAAGGTTGCTTGCCGACCTCGACGGTCGCGATGCGCTGCGGCGGACTGGCCGTGAGATCGATGACGTAGATCTTGTTGTCAGGGACGGACTTCCAACCATTGCCGTCCTTCACCTGCGTCACCGAGTTCGCGACGAGCGCGATCTCGTTGCTCGGCGCGACGGCGATATTGGTCGGCGGCCCCAGGATCGAATTCTCGAGCGGCAGGCTCGCGACGAGCTTGGGTTTCGCTGGGCTGTTCTTGAGGTCGTAGACCGCGACCGTGTCCTTGCCCGGCTCCCGGTCGAGCTGCTTGCCGCTCTCGTCCCACCAGATCTTCTCGTCGTTGCCGATGATCATGAATTGCGCCTGGGCCGGGACGAAGGCAAGGGCGGACAGAAGCATGCCGCCGAGGATGGCGCCGCGCCGTCTGCCCGATCTCGCCGAAACGACCGTGCATGTGCTCATCGGCGCTCTCCCAACGCGTTTCTTTGAAAAGGGGCGGTGATGGATCGGCCGGCTGCGCGCGGCCGATCCTACGCCTCGAAGCGAGATCCGCAGCGCTATTTCGGCGCGACCCGGAGCGATGCCGGATGGCCGGAGAGTTTCATCCGCGACCCGACCATCGTCACCTTGGTGCCTTCGACCTTGAAGACCATCATGTCGCCATCCATGAAGTTGCCGACGTAGATCATTTTTCCGTCGGGGCTGAAGCCGATCCCTTCGGCCAATCCGCCGACCTCGACCTCGCCGATCTTGCGCACCTTCTTGCCGTCGATCTTCAGGACCGCCATCGCACTGTTCTTGTGATAGAAGAACGCCTTGTGATCGGCGTTCGAGCCGCGCAGCAAGAGCGAGACGGCGAGGTTGCCCTTCGGACTGATTGTCAGCCCTTCGGGACCATCGCCGACGACGACGAAATCGATCACTCGCGGCGGGGTCGCCTTCAGATCGATGACGGCGACGGTGTCGACATTGCCGTCGGCGGCGCCATTGTTGCCATTGTTGTTGACGAGGGCGATCTCGCCGTTCGGCGCGATGTCGACATTGTACGGGAAATTGCCAACGATCATGTCGTATTTGTTGTAAGTGACCTTCTGCCCGTCGATATCGAGCAGGGCAATCCTGTTGGCAGTGTTCTTGGCGGCCAGGGCGTGTTTCCCGTCGGGCGTGATCGCGACAGCCGCGACGCTGTCGCCCATGGCGATCGTGTCGATCACCTTTACCTCCTTGCCGGCGATCGACAGAACAGTGATCGAATTGTCTCCGCGGTTGGCGATGAGGGCGAGGTCGCCCTTCTTGCTGATGGCGAGGCCGGAAGGCTGCTTGCCGCCCTCGAGCGTCGCGATCCGCTGCGGCGGGCTCGCCTTGAGGTCGATGACATAAATCTTATTGTCGGGCCCCGGCTTCCAATTGTCGCCATCCTTAGTCGGCGTCAGCGAGTTAGCGACGATGGCGATCGCATTGTCTGGGGTGACGGCGAGGTTCACCGGCGGCCCGACGATCGAATTCTCGAGCTGCAGGGTCGTGAGGAGCTTCGGCTTGGCGGGGTTGGCCTTGAGATCGAAGATGTCGATCGTGTCCTTGCCCGGCGCCTGATTGATCGCCTTGCCGCTCTCATCCCACCAGATTTTCTCGTCGTTGCCGACGATCATGATCTGCGCTTGGGCGGCGGCGACGATCGGCATCAGCGCCACGAGCGCGGCAAGCGCCGCCCGGCCAAAGCGACGATGCGTCGCCTCGGATGCGACCGGTTCCTTCATCATTGAGCGTCCTCCCTGTCGTTGGCGCGGTGGATCGGCCGCGCGGCCGGAGATGCTGCAACCATCGGGAGAACGGCGCAAGCGTCTTGATTGCGAGTCTTGCGACGGTGCGGTTTCGTGGTTACGACTAGCGTCGGAGCCAGAAATTCCGCGAGCGAGGGAAGATGACCAGCGATGACAAGGCAGCGCGCAGCGCGCGCCATCTTCACGATGTCCGCCGCAGGGGCGGGCAGCTTCAGCCGCTGTCCGCGGAGCTGAGACCCAGCGATCTTGCCGAAGCCTACGCGGTGCAGGAACGTCTGCAGGAGCTTTTCATCCCCACGCGCGGCGCTCTTGCCGGTTACAAGATCGCCATCACGACGCCCGTCATGCAAAAGCTGATGGGGATGGACCATCCCTGCGGCGGCGGGATTTTCGCCAGCACGCTTCATGCTTCGCCCGTGCGGCTGTCCTGCACCGACTACGTCAATGTGGCCGTCGAGTGCGAAATCGCCGTGCGCCTCGGCGCCGATCTCCAGCCCGGACGTCGGTACGACCGCGACAACGTCGCCGACGCCGTCGAGACGTGCATGGCGGCCATCGAAATCATCGACGACCAGAATGCCGACTACAAGAAAGCCGTTGCCCTGGATCTCATCGCCAACAATGCGTGGAACGCCGGCTGCGTCATCGGGCCGGCGGCGCGGGAGTGGCGGCAGCGGGACCTCGCGGCGTTGCGCGGCCGCATGCTGATCAATGACACCGAGGTGGGGCAGGGCGTCGGCGCCGATGTTCTCGGGCACCCGCTGGCAGCGCTCGCTTGGCTTGCGAACACCCTGGCGGAGCGCGGCCGGCCCCTGCGCGCCGGCATGGTCGTCTCGACGGGCAGCATCGTCAGTACGAAATGGCCAAAACCGGGCGACAGCGTCATCGCCGAGATCGAGGGGCTGGGCCGGGCGGTGGCGAATTTCGTTTGAGCGATCGGCGCGGGGAATGGCTTCAGCGCCTGCGACACTATGACCCAACCTCGGCGCGCCCAGCCCCTTGATGTTGCGAGTCGTTCTCATTATCATTGAGTATCATTCGCATCTACGGTCGAGATTGATGATGCTCCGAACCTTACTCCCCATCGCCGTGGCGTTGCTCCTCGGGCTGCCGCTCGCAGCGCCGGCGCGCGCCGACGATCCGAGCTTCGCCGTGACGATCAAGGACCATCAGTTTTCGCCGGCGGAGTTCGAGGTTCCCGCGAACACGAAGGTCAAGCTCGTGGTCAAGAACGCCGACCCGACGCCCGAGGAGTTCGAGAGCGCGCAGCTCCACCGTGAGAAGGTCGTTCCGGCCGGCCAGGAGATCACCATCTTTATCGGTCCGTTGAAACCCGGCCGCTACGACTTCATCGGCGACTTCAATCGCGCGACCGCGCACGGCACGATCACCGCGAAATAGGGCGCTTCGATGTTGGCGACGGCGATCATCGTTTTCCGCGAAGTGCTCGAGGCGGCTCTCGTGGTCGGCATCGTCATGGCGGCGAGCCGCGGCGTGCCGCGTCGCGCGCTGTGGATCGGCGGCGGCGTCGCGGCCGGCATCGTCGGCGCTTGCGTCGTCGCCGGCTTTGCCGAGACGCTCGCCAAGGCGGTGTCCGGGATGGGCCAGGAGCTCCTCAACGCCACGATCCTCCTCCTCGCCGTCCTCATGCTCGGCTGGCACAACATCTGGATGGGCAAGCACGGGCGCGAGCTGGCGCGGGACGCGCATGCGCTCGGCCGCGCCGTCGGGACGGGCGCCCGGCCGCTTTACGCGCTCGCCATCGTCGTTGGGATGGCGGTGCTGCGCGAAGGCTCCGAGCTCGTTCTCTTCCTTTACGGCATCGCGGCTTCGGCGGGCGGGAGCGTCAACATGCTGGGCGGCGGCGTCCTCGGTCTTGCCGCTGGCGTCGCGGCCGGCGCCGCGCTCTATTTCGGGCTGTTGCGCATTCCGATGAACCACCTTTTCATGGCGACGAGCGTTCTCATTCTTTTGCTCGCCGCCGGCATGGCCTCGCAGGCCGCGGCGTTTCTCGCCCAGGCCGATCTGTTGCCGACGTTCGGCGAGCAGATCTGGGACACCTCGATGCTCGTCAGCGACGACAGCATCCCGGGAAAGGCCCTTCACGCGTTGATCGGCTATGTCGCCGAGCCCTCGGGCATCCAGCTCGTCTTCTGGGCGGCGACGGTGCTGATCATCGGCGGGCTCATGCGCCTCAACGCCGGCCCACCCTCGGGGAAGAAGCTCGCTCGCAGTGCCGCCGCCTCAGCGCTCATCCTCTTTTTGTCATTACCGATGGTGACGGCGGCGCGCGCCGATTTCCAGGTCCGCTCGCCGATCGTGGAGAAGGGCGAGCACAATGGCTCGATCACCTTCGACAAAGCCAAGTCGGGCAGAGTAATTCGTATGCCGCCGACCGCGACGCGCCCGACACTGTGAAATTCGGGCCGTCGGTGCAGACCGAGCGATCGAGGCTCGCAAACGGCAAACGAAGCCGCTGGCCTCTCGCCTCAAGGTAGAGGTTCGCCGGTTCCCCCACGAACCGTCTCTTGCTACTCTCATGGCGCAAGCCGACGAGCGATTATCGGGGAGGGGCCCATGCTTCGCGCACGCCAATCATTGCGTCTCATGGCTGTTTGGGGTCTCGGCGGATTTCTCTTCGGTGTCTCGTTAGGCGAGGCGCTGGCGCAGACGACCGCCGCACCGGCAACGCCGCCGCAAACCCAGGGCGCGGTTCTGCCCTCGGCTTATGGCCCGCTCGATGAAAAGCTGATGGGCGCGCCGGTGCCTGGAAAGAACGGCCGCGTTCACCTCCTCCCGGCAACGCTCGAGACGACGCAATGGGGCTGGTTCGACAACGCGCAGCCGCCGGTGTTGCACATCCATTCGGGCGACACGGTCGTCATGGAAACGATGATGCACTCGCACAATCAGATCGTACCCGGCACGACGATCGAACAGATCAAGAAGACGCGGACCGACTACCCAGGTCGCGGCCCGCACACCTTGACCGGCCCGATCTATGTCGAAGAGGCGGAACCCGGCGACGTTCTCAAGGTGCACATCAACAAGATCGTGCCGCGCGCTTATGCGACGAACTTCAATGTACCGGGCATGTTCGGCGAGTTCCCGAAGGAATTCCCCGACGGTCAAGTCAAGTACTTCTATCTCGATCTCGAGAAGAAGCAGATGGAATTCGCGCCGGGCATCATCATTCCGCTGCGGCCCTTCCCCGGGACGACCGGCGTCGCGCGCGCGGAGCCGGGGCGATACAGTTCGGTTCCGCCGGGCCCCTATGCCGGAAACCTCGACATCAACGAGATGGTCGAGGGGACGACGCTCTACGTTCAGGTTTTCGTCAAGGGCGCGCTGCTGTGGTCGGGCGACAGCCACGCCGGGCAAGGCAATGGCGAGGTCAATCTGACCGCGATCGAGACCGCGTATAAGGAGCTCAACCTCACCGTCGAGGTGATCAAGAACCGCAAGCTCGCTTGGCCGCGGATCGAGACGCCGCACCATTGGATCACGATCGGCTACGACAAGGATCTCAACGAGGCATTCGATCTCCTCAAATCCGAAACGACGAAGTTCCTCATCGAATCAATGCGCGCCTCAAATCAAGCTGAGGCCGAAATTCTGATGATGCGCAACTGGGATTGCCGGATCTCCGAAGTGGTCGACATCGTCAACGGCACCTACTGCATGAACCCCAAGGCAAAGGATGCAAAGCCGCCGGCGGCGCTGCCGACAGCCGAGGATGCGCGCAATCTCGTAACATACGCCAAGGATGCCGACCTCAACAAGGCGATGAACACGGCGTCGATGGCGATGATCAACCTGCTCAATCAGAAAAAGAACCTGTCGCGGCTCGATGCATATGCTCTCGCCAGCATGGCGATGGATTGCCGGTTGCTGCCGCCC
>JBGPOZ010000230.1:0-7198 GCA_041488295.1 Allostellaceae bacterium | reverse complement strand
GCTCTCCCAGAGCGGCGCCTCGCGCGCTTCCCAGCCCTCGGGCGAGGCCGAGCGCAGATATGTGAGCGCCTCATCGGCGCTGTCCTCGAGACCCGCCGCCAGCGCATGGTGATTGACCGGGATCCAGGTTCCGGCGCCCGACATCGCGCTCGTGCCGCCGATCTTGTCGCTCTTCTCGATGATGCGGACCGTGGCGCCGCCCGCCGCCGCCGCGAGCGCCGCGCTCAACGCCGCCGCGCCGGACCCGACGACGACGACATCGGTCGGCGGCGCGGCGGAAGATTGCGGAAGGGCGCTGGGCGATGCCACGCCTTCAGAATAGAGCGGAATTGCGGCTCGGCGAAAGGGCGCGCAGCGGCGCTACCGGGGCAATCGGGTAGAAGGCGACAGCTCACAATGTTGTTGTCGCGGTTCATCTAACACCGTCATCGCGAGGAGCGAAGCGACGTGGCGATCCAGGATCACGTAAAAACTCTGGGTGGCTTCGCTTCGCTCGCCATGACGATGGAGCGGAGGTCCACGTTTCTGCAGCCCGGAGGCGCTTCTCCCGATTGCCCTCGGCGGCGCCCGTAGGCTCACACGATCTGGTTCTTCAGCTGCGCGTCGCCACGCCACAACCGGTCCAAATTCTCCATCAGGATGTCGAGCAAATTGTCCTCGTAGCGTTGCGTCTCACCGGCGGTGTGCGGGGTGATGAGGACATTCGGCATCTCCCAGAGGGGCGAGGACGCCGGCAACGGCTCCTCGACCGTGACGTCGAGCGCGGCGCCGGCGATGCGGCCCGCCCGCAAGGCGTCGATGAGCGCCGCCTCGTCGACGACGCGGCCGCGTGCGACATTGACGAGGATCGCGGTCTTGCGCATGCGGCCGAGCGCGGTGGCGTCGATGAGGTTCTCGGTCTCCTTGGTCAAGGGGCAGGTCAATGCGACGAAATCGGCTTCCGGCAGCAGCCGGTGCAGCGCGTCGATGCCGTGCACCGCATCGAGACCCTCGCCGCCCGCCGCCGGATTTCGCCGCAGCCCGACGACGCGCAGGTCGAAGGCCTTGGCGAGCCGCGCGAGGCGGCCGCCGATCCGGCCCGCCCCGACGACCAGCAGGGTCTTGCCGCCGAGCTCGTCCTCGCGGCGCGGGATGTCGCCGATCATGCCGCGCCAGAATTTCTTCGCCTGATTGTCGCGCGCCTCGGGGAGCTTGCGCGCCATGGCGAGAATAAGCGCCATCGCATGCTCGGAAACGGCACGCGCGTTGACGCCCTGCGCGCTCGCGAGACGAATGCCGCGCCGAGTTAAGGCATCGCGCGGGAATTGGTCGGTGCCGGCGCCGATCGACTGGATGAAGGCGAGCTTCTTCGCCGACGCCAGGAGCCCGTCATGCCAGAGCCCGGAGACGACCAGAACGTCGGCCTCGCCGATCCGCCGGTCGAGCGCCGCGCGGTCGCGCACCTCGAAACTGGCGATGCCGGTCTCGCGCAGCGAAAAGCGCTGCTGGAGCTGATAGGCCACATGGGCAAAGCAGATCGTCAGGCGGTCTCTCGGCGGCAACATCCGGCACCTCGCGAAGGGCTGTAACGGCGACAACCTAAGCAGAGATCCCCGCGATCGGCCAGAATTGCGTCACCCGCCCGCGGCAGGCGCGAAACTGCGTGACTGCGCTAGCGACGCGTGCTGAATTAAGCACGCTCGCGCGGAGGTTTCACCGATCCCCGCGTGCCGGAAGGTCTGCTCGATGCGTGTATCGGTTCTTCTTGTCGCGATCTCTACCCTCGCCACGCCGCTGGCCGCGTGCTCGACGACGGCCACGCTCTATGCCCGCGATTTCAACCAGGCCGTGACGCCGCCGCGTGAGGCACGCTATATCGACACCGGGACGGCGTTCTTCATCTCCGCGGATGGCGTTCTCCTGACCGCCGAGCATGTCGTGCGCCGGTGCCTCAGGGTCGATCTTCTGTCCGAGGCGCTGACGCCGACCGCGGCGTCGATCATCGCATCCGACCGCGAGGCCGATCTCGCCTTGCTTCGGATCACCAGCGATACGCCCCCGCCCGCCGTGCTGAGGATCGCAGCGATGCCGCCGCAGCGCTCGGAGCCGGTCAAGGCCTATGGCTATCCAACCAGCACCGATATGCGTCGCGCCGCGGCGATCGACGCCAAGCTTGCGGACGGCCAGATTCCCGCGAAGTGGAGAACCCTCGCGGCCGATCCCAGTGCGATCGTCGTGCTCAATGGCCGCGTCGAGCACGGTTACAGCGGGGGCCCCGTCATCGACGGCGATGGCGCCGTAATCGGCGTCACCGTCCGGAAATCGACGGACCCGAAGCTCGATCTGTTCGTTGCCGTCGGCCCGAAAACGCTCGCCTCGATGACGGCGAAAATCGAGGTGAAGCCGCCCGCCGCACCCATCCAGGTCGCGGCCGGCGATGATGGCAAGGCGGTGCGGCCGGCGATCGTTCGCGTCATCTGCTGGAGCGCCACGACGCCGCCCTTGGGCGAGAATTAGCGCGGCGGTGGACCTGCTTCGCGAATGCGTGTTTCGGCTCGACACATTGCCCTCGTCGCCCTCGCCGCGTTGTCGGCGTGCCTTTCCTCGAAACAATCGCTCTTTGAGAATCCTTCGGACGCCGCGACGCCGCGGGCTCGGACGCATGCTGGCGGGACCGGAACGGCGTTCTTCATATCCGACGACGGAATTTTGCTGACCGCCGAACATGTCGTCCATCAATGCTTGCATATCGGCCTCATCTCGGAGGCCGTTGCGCCGAGCCGGGCATCGGTCATCGCGTATGACAGCAGCCTCGATCTCGCCCTCATTCGGATCGACAGTCAATCGCCTCCGCCCGCGGCGCTGGCGCTCGCCGAGACCCCGCCTCGGCTTTCCGACGCTGTCAAGGTTTATGGCTACCCGCATCACGATCCGCGTCGCTCCGTGCTTGCCGAGGCAACGGTCGTCAACGACAAGCTTCCGCCCAGGGTGCCGCGCACGCTCACCGACCCGCGGTTCCAGGTCTGGATCGACGGCCCTACCGCCCCTGGCTTCAGTGGCGGCCCCGTGATCGGGAGCGACGGGGTGGTCGTCGGCGTCCTGACCGGAATTGCCAAGGAGGATTCCGATCTCGCCCCCTTCTCGGTCGCCAGGGGCATCGGATTGATCGCTCGCCTTACGGACAATGTCGAGTTCAAGCCGCCAGCCGCACCCATCCGGATCGCGCCGGGCGACGACGGCAAGGCGGTCCGGCCGGCGATCGTTCGCGTCATCTGCTGGAGCGCCACGACGCCGTCCCTCGGCGAGAATTAGGCGGAGACGGAATTGCGATGACGGCACTCTCCCGTAGCGAGAGCGAAACTGCGTGACCTCGCGACGACGGCGTGCTGAAATTCGCAATCTTCACCCCGAGGTTGCACCGCCCTTCCCGCGGTTCTGGAATGCTTCGCGAATGCGCGTTTTCGCTCGATGCCTGCAGATCAATACGCGGATCAATATTCTCTCGGAAACGCTTGCTCCTACGACGGCGTCGGTGATCGCGGCCTACGACGATTTCGATCTCGCCTTGCTGCGGGTCGGTAGCCAAATCTCCGCTCCTGCCACGCTGCGGATCAATGATGTGGCCCCAAATCCCTCGGAAATACTCAAAGCCTATGGCTATCCGGCCGACGCCGATTTGCGCCGCCCATCGATCACCGACACCACGCTCGTCAACGACCGGTTCGCCGGCAGGGCAAAAGGAGCCTTCGCCGACCCACGTTTCCTGGTTTTACTCGATAGTCCGGTTGATGTGCACGGCTTTAGCGGCGGTCCCGTGGTCGATCGCTTTGGCTCCGTGGTCGGCGTCGTGAGAGGTCGCGGGATCAAGATCGATGGCGCGACGGACAAGGATCCGGAATTCGACCGCATCTGGGGCGCTATGGGCATCAGGTTCATTTCTCGCCTCACGGCCAATGTCGAATTCAAGCGGCCCGTAGCGCGCATCCGGGTCGCGGCGGACGATGACGGCAAGACGGTCCAAGCGGCGATCGTCCGCGTCGTTTGCTGGACGTCGGACGAGAAATAGAGCGATCGCCTGCGTTTATGGCGAATAGCGCACTGCTTCCGTCGGAAGCCGCGATCCCCGCATGATCATTTCTTGTGCAGGGCTGCGCAGGAAACCAGCACGGACGACCGCAAGCGAGAAACGACGCGGGATCGAAATCGTGCGTTCTTCGACTTCGCTCAGAATGAGGAGACGGTGGTCATGCCATCTCCAATTTCCCTCATGCTGAGCGAAGTCGAAGCACGCGCTGACCGGCGTGCAGCGCCATCATTCTCGAATGCGCCGTGCGGTGTTGGCCCGTTTCTTGCGTCAATGTTCTCGAGTGCAACCCTTCCCTCGGGGAGCGCCGGGGTCGCGTCGGTCCTGAATTCCTTGCCCCGCGCAAGCTCGCCATTCCGCGCACGCTCGAGGGAAGCCACGGCCGGACCCGGTTGCCTGCGACCGGGTCCGCGCCGACCACATCTCAAATCTCAGCCGAGCGCCCCAGCCGCCTTGAGCGCGGCGATCTCCGCTTCCGTCAAACCCCAATCGCCGAGCGCCGCCGCGCTGTCCGGCCCCGGGTCCTCGGGCGGCGTCGGCACCCCGGCCGGGGTCCGGCTGAAGCGCGGCGCCGGTGCCGGCTGGACGATGCCGGCGACGTCGATGAAGGTGCCGCGCGCGCGGTGATGCGGATGATCCGGCGCCTCGTCGAGCGAGAGCACCGGCGCGAAGCACGCATCGCTCCCTTCGAGGCGCGCGCACCATTCGGCGCGGGTCCGGGTGCGGAAGACCGCCGCCAGCTTCGCCTTCGCCGCCGGCCATCGGGCGCGATCGTAGTGTGCCGGAAAATCGCCGGGGTCGAGGTCGAGACGGCGGTAAAGCTCGGCGAGGAATTTGCCCTCGATCGGCGCCAAGGCCACGAACTTGCCGTCGGCGCATTCATAGGTCTCGTAGAAGAAGGCGCCGGAATCGAGGAGGTTTTCGCCGCGGTTCAAGCTCATCTCGCCGGCGGCGCGCAGGCCATAGAACAACGTCATCAAGGAGGCGGCGCCATCGATCATCGCGGCGTCGACCACCTGGCCCTTGCCCGAGCGCTGCGCCTCGAGGAGCGCGCAGACCATGCCGAAGGCGAGGTAGAGCGCGCCGCCGCCGAAATCGGCGGCGAGGTTCAAGGGCGGCGTCGGCTTTTGCCCCGCCCGGCCGATCGCGTCGAGCGCGCCGACGAGGGCGATGTAGTTGAGATCGTGCCCGGCGGCGGCGGCGAGCGGCCCCTCCTGGCCCCACCCCGTCATGCGTCCATAGACGAGGCGCGGATTGCGTTGAAGGCAGGGCTCGGGGCCGATGCCGAGGCGCTCGGCGACGCCGGGGCGGAAACCTTCGATGAAGGCGTCGGCCGCGGCGGCGAGGCGCAGCACCAGCGCCGCGCCCTCGGGCTTCTTCAGATCGACCGCGATGACCTTGCGCGAGCGGTGCAAGAGCTCGAAGCGCGCCTCCAGCTCGATGCCGAGGCCGGACGACGCCATCCGGTCGACGCGCAGCACGGTGGCGCCGAGATCGGCGAGCAGCATCGCCGCCATCGGCGCCGGACCGACGCCGGTGATCTCGACGATTCTAATGCCGGCAAGCGGACCCATGATTAACCTCGACGAAACGGCGCGCATCGTGGCGCGTGCTTTCTAAACACCAAGACACCAAGGCACCAAGGGAGCGAGAATGCGCGAAGCGCCGATCCGCACTTGGCCTCGATCGAGAACGCGGGCGATGATGGTTTCGACGGCGCTGCGCGCGGAAAGAACTTGGTGTCTTCGTGCCTTGGTGGTTAACCCCATGCGCGGCCGCATGGCTCAGCCCCTGCGGAGGAGAAGCATGGCGCCGCCGCCTTCGGTCATCTGCAGCGCGATCTCGCCGATCCCGTGGGCGGCGGCGATCGCGAGCAACCGCCCGGCATCGTAATGGTTCATCTGCATGACCGGCTCGTTCCACGGGCGGTGGCGCACGAGGTTCTTCGCGATCTGGATCGGGAAAATTCGATTTCGCAGCAACCAATAGGCCGAACGCAACGGCGAATATTCGTCGGCGAGATAGAAATGAAACGCTGCGATGCCGCCGGGTGCGAGCGCGGCGAGAAGACGCTCGACGATGGCCTCGCCGCGGCGGCGCGGAATGTGCTGAAAGACGAGCGCGGAATGGATGAACGAGATGCCTTGGGGCAGATCCGGAAACCCGCCGCTCGAGGCGAGGAACCTCGCATTGTCGATGCCGCGCTCTTTGCAATTCGCCTCCGCCACGCGCAGCATCGATGCGGAGACATCGATGCCGATGACGTCTTTGAAGAGCGCAGCGAGGTGTACGGTGACGCGGCCGGCGCCGCAGCCGAAATCGACCGCCGTCCCGCCGTAGTCCGGCGGTCCGAAATGCCGTTCGATGAGCGGCAGGAGGCGGTCCCAATGCTTGCGCCCGGAGGCGAAGAAGCGGCGCCGCGCCTCGTCCGACAGATTCTCGGTGCGGTACTCATCGCCCGAGAGCACGCCGAAATAGGGCTGCTTCTGCCCGAACTCTTCCCAGGAGCGATCGCTATCGTCGAACAGCATCGCCGCACTATAGGATGAGCGGGAGAGCGCTGAGAAGCGGATGACGCGCCCGCCCCAGGGCAATCGGGTGAAACCGCGATCTGAACAAGAGCCACCACAGAGACACGGAGAAGGGGATTTGGGGATCATTGCGAGATAAGGGGATGTGGATGTTTGGCGCCTTCGGCGCCCTCAAGATTGATCCCCTCATCCCCCAATGATCCCCTAATCCCCTTCTCCGTGACCTCTGCGCCTCCGTGGCGAGGTTTTCTTGCTTCACCCGATTGCCTTGGCACCCGCCGCGTTATTGACGGGGAGCACGCGGCATCGCAATCTCGAATGAGTCGACGGGATCGAGAGGGGAGATCACAAGATGGCGCCGCGCGTCGATCCCGTTCCTTCCGATGATGCCCTGCCGAGCCGGGCCAGCGTCGTCATCATCGGCGGCGGCATCATCGGCGCCTCTACGGCGCTCTTTCTCGCGCAGAAGGGCATTGCGACCGTGCTGTGCGAGAAGGGCCACATCGCCGGCGAGCAATCGAGCCGGAACTGGGGCTGGTGCCGCAAGATGGCACGCGACCCGCGCGAGCTCCCGCTCATCATCGAAAGCATGAAGCTGTGGCAG
>JBGPOZ010000229.1:0-7361 GCA_041488295.1 Allostellaceae bacterium | reverse complement strand
CAGCGCGTATCATCAGCCTCTTGCGCCAGAACGCCGAGATCGTGCCGCCGCCGGCACGCGGGGAGCCGAGCGCCGCCGGGGACCGGCGCGGTAACGGCCTCTCTCGATAGGCAGACGGGCGGAGCCAATAAAGATTTGAACTACGAGGACACGAAGAACACCAAGGCGGCGGTGAGGTGATCCCCTGAGAGCCGCCCTACTGAAGACGATATATTACGCCGAGGCACCGGCGTATCTTCCTCGGAGTTCACCTTGAGCGGCTTCACCGCTCATGCTCAGTGCTAGCAAGCTCTCTTAGCCGCTGACTGCGGCTATTGCCCCTTGGCGAAGCGGTCGAGCGCCTGGTCGGCGATCGTCTGATATTCCTTGCTCATGATCGCGTTGCGCAGCCACTGATCGACGAAGGCCTTGAAGATCTCGTCGCGCTGGAGGAGATAGGCCTTCTCCGAGAAGTTGAACGGCTCGTCGGGATGGATGGCGCACAGCGCCGGTCGCAATTTCTGCTGCAGCATCGTCTCGCTCGCATCCGTGACCATGACGTCGGCCTTGTCGGCCACGATCTGGTCGAAGATCGTCACATTGTCGGGATAGACCGCGATCGACGCCGATTTGAGCTTATCGCGGTCGAATTTCTCGTTGGTCCCGCCGGGATTGACGATGACGCGCACGCCCGCCTTGTCGATCGCCTCGAGCGAGGAATATTTGTCCTTGTCGGCGCAGCGCGCGATCGCCGCCTTGCCGTCGACGAGATAGGCGATGCTGAAGAGGCCCTTCTTCTGCCGCTCGAGGCTGACCGAGACGCCGCCCATCGCCATGTCGAACTTGCCGGCGAGGAAATCCGCCATGAGATTGGGCCAGGCGGTCTTGACGATATCGAGCTTGACGCCGAGCGCCTTCGCCAAGGACGCCGCCATGTCGATGTCGATGCCCTCGAACGCCTTCGTCTCGGGGTTCTGGAAGGTGAAGGGCTTGTAGTCGCCGGTGCTGCCGACGCGCAACGTCCCGCGCTCGATGATCTGATCGAGAAGCGAGGGAGCCGGCGCGGTCTGCGCCAAGGCGACAGGCGCAAGCAGCATGAGGGCAAGGAGAAGGATGCGGGCGCTGGGCATGGGCTCGTTCCTCGAATCGAAATAAAAGCTGCGCCTAATATCATGAAACACGTGCGCCGTCAGCCGGACACCGCCAAGCGCCGCATCACCGAAGGAGAAAGGGGATGAGGGGATGATCTGGGAATGAGGGGATGATTCTTGAGACGCCGAAGACGCAGATGAGCAATCCCCCTATCCCCAAAACATCCCCCTCATCCCCTAATCTCATCTTCATGACTTCATGACCGATCTTGCTGCGCGAAGGATCGCCCGAAAAAGTCGATGAGCCTCTCGTAGAGCACGCGCTGATTTCTAGGCTTGCGGATGCCGTGTCCCTCGTCGTCGAAGAGCAAGGTCTCGTACGGAACTCCCGCCGATTTGAGCGCCGCCTCGACGGCGTGGAGATTGTCGGGCGTCACGTTGGGATCGTTCATGCCCTGGACGATGAGGAGGCGCGCCTTGATGTTGGCGACGAAATGGATCGGCGAGCGCGTGCGATAACGCTCGGGCGCCGTCTCGGGGCTGCCGCCCAGCATCTCCTCGCTGTAGGGGCGCAGATCGGGCCGCGTCGAGTAGTAGTCGAGGACGAGATCGGTCATGCCGCAGATCGGCGCCGCGGCGGCGAGGAGGGAGGGCGGCCAGCGCGTCACGGCGCACCACGCGGAGTATCCGCCGTAAGAGGTGCCGGAGACCGCGACCTTGCCCGGCGGAACGATGCCCTGCGCCACCACCGCCTCGGCGCCGGTACGGATGTCGTCCTGCTCGATGCCGCCCCATCCGTCGCGGCGGATCGCGAGACGGAAGGCGAGGCCGAAGCCGGTGCTGCCGCGGTAATTGGGATCGAGCACGGCAAAGCCGGCGCCGAGCATCGCCTGGATGTAGGCGTTGAAGGCGTCCTCGCTGTGCATCGTCGGCCCGCCATGGACCTGGACGACGAGCCCCTTCGCCGCGCCCAAGGGGCGATAGAGCCAGCCCTGAATCTCCCGCCCGTCGACCGAACGCCAGCGGAAATCCTCGGGCGCGCGCAGATCCTCGGCGTGCACATCGCTGCCGGCGAGCGGTCGGGCAAGGGCCGCCGCTCGTGTCGCCGCGCCCGGCCCCGGCGTGAAGCGCACGAGATCGTCGGGTTGCGTTGCACTATAGGCACGGCCGAGCCACGCGCCGTCGGGCAACGGACCGATCGGCAGCAAGGTGCCGCGTTCCAGCCGGATCGGCGTTTCCCGCCGCGTCGCGGGATCGAGCAGGAATGCGCGGCCGCGCGCCGCCAGCACCTCCATCACGACGATCAGGTCGCCGTTTTCGGGCACATGCGCGGTTTCGATGCCGCGCGCGGGGTCATCGATGAGCCAGATAACCGCGCCGCTCGCCGTGTCGAGGACACCGAGGCGCTTGTGCGTCGCCGTCTCGGCGATGATCAGGGCGCGCCTGCCGTCGGGAAACCACGACGCGCTCGTCTTCACCGTGGCGCCGGCACTGAGAATTTCGCGATCTTCGCGCCCTTCGATGTCGACGAGCCAGATTTGCGTCCCCGAGGGATCGAGATCGCGGCGGGCGTAAAGGATGTGCGTCCCGGCGCGGTTGAGAAGCGGGCGGAAATTGAGCGCCGTCCGCGGCCGGGCGAGCGCGACGCGCGCGCCGCTCCGAAGGTCCTGGCGGATGACGAGGCTCGCCTCGATCGCGGCGCCGGTCGCGGGATCGAGATTGGCGGCGAAGACGAGGAAGCGGCCGGCGGGATCGAGATCGCCGCCGCGCAGGAAGAACGGCGGCGACGGTTCGGTGAGCGCCGTCATCCTCCCGTCGAGGGCGAGGCGGAAGAGCTGCAATCGCTCGTCGCCGCCGCGATCCTCGGCGATGACCAGCGCCGCACCGTCGGCGGACCAGGAGATGAGCGCTGTGTCGTCCGCCGTCGTCGTCAGCCGGCGCGGCGCAGCGCTTGCATCGGTCGGCGCAACATAGATGTCGGTGGCCGGCGCCTTGCGCGACCAGCTCCAGGCAACGTGCCTTCCGTCCGGCGCAAGCAGCACCGCGCCCATGGCGGGAACGGAGAGGAGGGCGTCGATGGAGGGAGGCATGTGATGTTCGTGACAGCGCACTCGTCGCCGATTCCGACGCGGATTCGCATCGGCGCTCCGGGTGCTGCTCTCCTCAGAACTCTGCCGATTCGATGATCATCGGCTCGTTGCCGGCGGCGACCGCCCATTCCTGCATCGCCGGCAGCGCCCAGACGGCATCGACATAGGCCTGCGCCACTTCGTCGAGCTCGACGCGGTACGTGCGGAAGCGGCTGACGACCGGTGCGAACATCGCGTCGGCGTTGGTGAATTCGCTGAACAGGAAATCGCCGCCGCTGCCGAAGCGCTTGCGACACTCGCGCCACAGGGCGGTGATCCGGTTGATGTCGGCCTGCACCTCCGGCGTGACGCCGCGGTTGGGAAAGGAGGAGCGCACATTCATCGGCAGATGATTGCGCAGCGCGGCAAAACCCGAATGCATCTCGGCGCTCACCGCTCGCGCGGTCGCGCGCGCCGCCTTGTCGGCCGGCCAGAGATGCGCCTTGGAGAAGGTCTCGGCAAGATATTCGCAGATGGCGAGGCTGTCCCAGACGGTGAGCGCGCCATGCTTCAGCGCCGGCACCTTGCCGTTCGGCGAATGGCGCAGGATGGTGGCCTTGGTCGCGGGTTCGGACAAGGGGATGACGACCTCCTCGAACGCTGCACCAGTGCGCTTCAAGGCCAGCCATGGTCGCAGCGACCATGACGAATAGTTCTTGTTGCCGACATAGATGGTCAGATCGGCCATTCGCTCGCCCTCGCCCGTCGTTGACGCAACACTCAATGTGGCGGTAACGGCAAGCCTGCGCAACCGAACTTTTGGGCGAGAGAAAAACCGCGTCGAGCCGCGCGCCATGGGGCTTTTCAACCGGCTTCTTCAGCGGCATTGTTAGCATCGAGTTGACGATGTCGAGACCGGAGAGAAACGCGATGCTCGGATATTTTGCAACCGATACGGGCGGCGCGGTTCCGATCGCGACGGTGACGGCGAGCGGCTTCGCCGCTTGGCGCGCCGGGCAGAGCGAGGCGGATCGACATTGGCTCGAGGCGACCGGCTTTGCCGGCGAGCCCGGCAAATTCGCCTTCCTTCCCGGCGCCGGCGGCCGGCCGTCCCGAATCGTCGTCGGCATTCCGGAGAAGGAGCCGCTCTGGTGCCTCGCCGGGCTTCCCGATGCGCTGCCCGAGGGACGCTACGTCCTCGAGCATGAGCTCCCGGCCGCCGCCGCGACGCGGGCGGCGCTCGGATGGGCGCTCGGCACTTATGCCTTCACCCGCTACAAGGAGCGGACGCGGCGCTTTGCCACCCTCGTCTGGCCCGAGCGCGCCGACCGCGCCGAGGTCGAGCGCCTGGCGCGCGGCATCTTCTTGACGCGCGATCTCGTCAACACGCCGGCCGAGGATATGGGACCGCCGCAGCTCGCCGCCGCCGCGAAGGCGCTCGCCGAGGCGTGCGGCGCGCGCTGCTCCGTCATCGTCGGCGACGATCTCCTGAAAGCGAACTATCCGACGATCCACGCGGTCGGCCGCGCGGCGAGCCGGCCGCCGGCGCTCATCGATCTGCGCTGGGGCGATGAGAGCGCGCCAAAGGTGACGTTGGTCGGCAAGGGCGTCTGCTTCGATTCGGGCGGCCTCGACCTCAAATCCGCTGCCAATATGAAGCTGATGAAGAAGGACATGGGCGGCGCCGCAACCGTGCTCGGCCTTGCCAGCGCGCTCATGTCGTTGGGCGCGAAGATCCGCCTGCGCGTCCTCGTACCAGCGGTCGAGAACGCCGTCTCGGGCAACGCCTTCCGCCCGCTCGACATCATCCGGACGCGAAGCGGCAAGACCGTCGAGATCGGCAACACCGATGCCGAAGGGCGCCTCATCTTGTGCGACGCGCTCAGCGAAGCCGACAGCGAAAAGCCGGCGCTCCTCGTCGATTGCGCGACCTTGACGGGCGCGGCGCGCGTCGCGCTCGGCCCCGACCTGCCGGCGCTCTTCTGCAACGACGACAAGCTCGCCGAGGATCTTCTTCGCGCCGGCGGCGAGGAATCGGATCCGCTGTGGCGCATGCCGCTCTTCCAGGCCTATCGGAAGATGCTCGACAGCAAGGTCGCCGATCTCAACAACGTCGCCGATTCGCCCTATGCAGGCTCGGTCATCGCCGCGCTCTACCTCGCCGAATTCGTCGCGTCTTCGACGCCTTGGGCGCATCTCGACATCCTCGCGTGGAACACCAGCGCCAAGCCGGGGCGGCCCGAAGGCGGCGAGGCGATGGGTCTGCGCGCGCTCTACGCGCATATTCGCAAGCGCTTTGGCTGAGAGGGACGACGATCCGCAGGCCGTAGCATTGTCCAAAAAAGCCGGGCCGCGGCGATAAAAGGGAGAGGAAATGTCGGTCGATCTGACGCCGAATGAAGCGCTCGATCTCTGGCGCCACGTGCTCGTCGACAGCGTGCGCCAGGCCGGACCCGATCTCTCGGCACGGCAATTGGCGCTCGTATTGACCGTCTACACCTCCTCGGCGCCGCACACCGTGCGGGGCCTCGCTTCCATGCTGAAAATCTCCAAGCCGGCGGTGACGCGCGCCCTCGATCGGCTTGGCAAGCTCGGCATCGTTCGCCGCAAGGTCGACGAGACCGACCGCCGCAGCATCCTCGTCCAGCGCACGGTCAAGGGTTCGGTCTTTCTGCGCGACTTCGCCGATCTCGTGGCGAAGACCGAGCGGGCGTTGCGCGAGAGCCGGGCAAACCACAAAGGCTCGCCAAGCCCGGCAGCGTAGCCCTTCCTCAGTACTCCCGCTCGAAATCCACCAGATCGGCAATAGGCCGGCCCTCGCGCATCCGGTTGATGGCGTCGGCGACGATCGCCGCGGCGGTCGGCGGATTGGTCGCGGCGGCGACATGCGGCGTCATGACGATGCGCGGGTGGCGCCAGAACGGATGATCCTCGGGCAACGGCTCTTCGCCGAAGACGTCGAGGATTGCGGCGTCGAGTTGGTCCCCGTCGAGTGCGGCAAGCAGATCCGCTTCGACGAGATGGCCGCCGCGCCCGACATTGACGATGGCGGCGCCGCGCGGCAGGAGCGCGAAGGCGCGCTGGTCGAGAATGCCAGCCGTCTCCTGCGTCAACGGCAAGAGGCAGATGAGGATGTCGGTGCGCTTGAGCAGTGCCGCGAGACCCGCATCGCCGGCAAAGCAGCGGATGCCGTCCAAGGATTTGGCGCTGCGGCTCCAGCCGGCGACGTCGAAGCCGAGCCCCTTCAGCTTCATCGCCGCGTCGGCGCCGTAGCGGCCGAGCCCCAGGATGCCGACGCGCCGTTCCGCGGCCGGGCGCTGCACATGCTCGCGCCACACCCGCTCGCGCTGCTGCGCTTGATATGTGAGATCCCTGCGGTGCAGGCGCAACACCTGCAGCATCAGATATTCGCTCATCTGCGCCACCATGTGCGGATCGATGAGGCGCATGATCGGGACGCGGCGCGGCAGCGCCGGGTCGGCGAGGAGGTGATCGACGCCGGCGCCGAGCGAGATGATGAGCTTCAGCCCCGGCAAGGTCGCGAGGAGGCCATGCGGAGGCGCCCAGACCACCGCGCAATCGATGTCGCGCTTGTCGCCGATCTCTGGAAAGAAGCGAATGTCGAGCCCGGGAACGAGCCGGATCAGCTCCGATCGCCACAGCGCGGCGTGCGGGCTCGTCGTCTTGAAAAGAAGCGCCATGATCCTGCGCGATACAGCCAGCGGGGAGGCTCTGTTCTAGAGCATGACCCGAGCAAATCGAATGTATTTCATCGCCCCCCAATAGCTTTTCGGCAATCGCGGATCCTGATGCGGTTGCATCGGCATCGTGCGTCCTTCGACTTCGCTCAGGATGAGGGAAGCCGTTGATGGCACATCGATTTCACCCTCATCCTGAGCGAAGTCGAAGGACGCAGGATGCCTGCCCCGAGACCGCGCAACGGCGGCGAGCCGCGATTCTCTCTACCACGCGTGATCGGCGAAATCCTTGATGCGTTTTTGCAGCTCCGCGTCCTGGCACCCCTTCTCGGCGATCATGTCCTTGCCTTGCCGCAGCAGCGCCTTGGTGCGCAGATCGAGCGCGGTGTTCGCCTTGTCCTCGGCCGCCTCGCCGCCGGGATCGGCCTCGTGCACCTTGGCGAGCATTTCATCGAAGGCGCGCAACGAGATCTCCGCGATGCCATTCTGCGTCTTCGACCAGTCGAAGGACGGGTTGCACGTAT
>JBGPOZ010000228.1:0-7441 GCA_041488295.1 Allostellaceae bacterium | reverse complement strand
CTGAAGCGACACCTCGATCTGCGCGGCGACGACTCCGCGCGCATCCTCGAATACGCGTATCTGAACAGCTTCTACCAGTCCGGCCTCAAGAACCTGCTCGACGTTGCCGTGCTGAAGCATGTCGAACTCGAGGAATCGCTCACGGTCGAAGGCCGCTACCGCAAGATCGACGAGATGCCGTTCGATTTCGAGCGCCGCCGGATGTCCGTCGTCCTCGGACGCGACGACGGCGCACACATCCTCATCTGCAAGGGCGCCGTGGAGGAGGTCTTCGCAGCTTGCACGCGTTATGCGGCGGACAGCGAGACCGGCCCGCTGGACGAGAGCCATTTCGCCGCGGCGCAGGCGACGACGGCACGGCTCAATTGCGACGGGTTTCGCGTCATCGCCGTCGCCTACAAAGAGATGCCGCCGGAACAGGCGGCGTACTCGGTCGGCGACGAAGCCGCTCTGACGCTTCTGGGCTACATCGCATTCCTCGACCCGCCGAAGGAGACGGCCGCGGCGGCAATCACCGCCCTGGAAGCGAGCGGCGTGCAGGTGAAGATTCTCACCGGGGACAACGACATCGTGACCCGGAAGATCTGCCATGAAGTCGGATTGACGGTGGACCGCATCGTTCTCGGCAAGGAGCTCGAATCTCTATCCCCAGCGCAGGTGGCGGATCTGGCCGAGACCACGTCCGTCTTCGCCAAGGTATCGCCCTCGCAGAAAGCCGCGATCATCGATGCCTTGCATCGCAAAGGGCATGTCGTCGGCTTCCTGGGTGACGGCATCAATGACGGGCCGGCGCTCAAGGCCGCGGATGTCGGCGTCTCCGTCGATAGCGCCGTCGACATCGCCAAGGAGTCGGCCGATATCATTCTGCTCGAGAAGAGCCTGGCCGTCCTCGGCGACGGCGTGCTCGAGGGCCGCAAGGTGTTCGGCAACATCACGAAGTACATCAAGATGGGCGCCAGCTCGAACTTCGGGAACATGTTCAGCGTGCTCGGCGCCAGCATCATCCTGCCGTTCCTGCCGATGGCGCCGATCCAGGTTCTCACCAACAATCTGCTCTACGACTTCTCGCAGACGACCATCCCAACCGACAATGTCGATGCGGAATATCTCGCCGTGCCGCGGCGATGGGACATCGGCAACATCATGAAGTTCATGCTGCTGATCGGGCCGATCAGCTCGATCTTCGATTACGTCACGTACTTCATGATGCTGTACGGCTTCGGCGCCTGGGACAAACCGGCTCTGTTCCAGACCGGCTGGTTCGTCGAATCGCTGCTGACCCAGACGCTCATCATCCACATCATCCGCACGGCCAAAGTGCCGTTCATCGAGAGCAGGGCAAGCCTCGCGCTGATCGCGACGAGCCTCATCATCGCGACGGTCGGGATCGTCATGCCATTCTCCGGGCTCGGCGCGTTCCTGGGCTTCATCCCGCTGCCGCCCTTCTATTGGATCGCGCTCTTCATGATCCTCCTCTGTTATGCCGTGCTGACGCACCTCATGAAAACGTGGTTCGTCCGCCGCTTCGGACTGGATTGAATTAGGATTCGTCCGGAAATAAGTGCATCAGTCTACCTCCTCCGCCGTCATTCCCGCGAAGGCGGGAATCCAGCCCTTACGCGCGGCAAGCGCGGAAAAGACTCATGTCGCCGCAGACGCGGCTCTCGCTCGATTCCCGCCTCCGCGGGAATGACGGCCATTGAGTCGATTCACTTGTTTCCCAACGCCGCCTCAGAAGGCGCCTCGCTGAAAATTCGTTGCCGCGTCGCTCGATCGGACGGAGGATGGCGCCCGGCGGTCCGGGAATTCGGGGATTCTCGGTTTCCCGCCGAATGGGAGAGGGCAAGATGGGGCTCCAATCAAACTTGGCCGATTGGCAAAAAATCACCAACGCCGCAGACATCGTCTTCAGCAAGCAGCTCGTTAAGCTCAGGACGGATAACCCGGTTGCGTTTTCTTCGCTCTCGCCAGTCTTGACGCCCGTGCGCAAGGGCACCGACCCGACCACTCACTCGCTGGCCCGTCTCTTGGAGCTTGCCGGGGGCAGCGACACGATTGACGGCAACAATTGCCCTCCGGAGACATTGAAGGTCATGACCGCCGAATTCCAAAAGCTCCGTGACGAGGCCAAGACATATATCGCGCTGGTCGACAAGGCGATCCCCGCCAAGGTCGCGGTAGGCCCTCATGAGACCAAATCGCTCAAGGATGTCTACCCTGAGGCATACCGTCACCTCAAGATTCTCAAAACCGGCATCGAGGCGATCTTTGCGACGACCGCGACGGCGCTGAAATCGGTGTCGGTTCGCAAGGATGCTGCGAAAATCAGCGAAAAGGCAAAAATGCCTATTGAAGAAGCCAAAACCGCCATGGACGACGCCAAGGTCAAGGAGCTCAAAAACATTGAAAACCAGCGCAAGGATCTCCTGACGCTCGCGGTGAGGTACAGGGCCGTCATCGCCAAAGGAGCAGCAGCAATCCAGAAAATAAAGGCTTCTCCTACCGTTCAGAACTACAATGACGAAATGGATAAGGCCGGGCGCGACATCAGCCAAATCATCGTCAATATTAAAAAAATGAAGGCGACGGACAAGATAAAGGATCTGCCGGAGGTCAAAAAATTGCCGGATCCGGGGGACCTCGCTCAGGCAATCGCCGAATTCGGTAACGATAACGGACAATATCGGAAACTGGACGAAGAAAAACTGAAGAAGAAGAGTTTCGACGAGACCGTGAAACTGTTCTCCAGCGTCGTCAAACAGATCGCCGTGCTCTACCAGCCGCTGATGGACATGAAATAGTCCGGGTGAACGGTCGACCCTCGCAATGATCGGCAGGGTGTGTGCCCATCAACCGCATCATCGCTTCTGCCGCCGAATACGCTGAGGGATCTCCTCCCGCGCGCAGGCGATGAAGCGGTCGAGCGCGGTCGAAACGAAAGCATCGCGCCGCCGAACGAGGACGGTCGGCACCAGCGCCTGATCCTTCGGCAACGCATGCACGGCAATCCGCCCGTCGCGCAGCGCAGAGGCGACGACGGCACGCGGCAGAAGGGTGATCCCGAGGCCCGCCCCGACGCAGCCGAGGATACCGTCGAGCGTGCCGAATTCGAGCCTGCGGAAGCTGCCGGCGCCGCGTTCGGCAAGTAACGCCTCGAGCATCGCGCGATAGGTGCAGCCGGCGCGGAAGACGAGGATCTTGTCGAGCGCGCCCTTCGTCATGCTGTCGATGAGATCGTCCAGCGTCTTCACCCGCGGCGACGTCACGACCACCAATTCCTCGGTGACGACCCGGTCCTCGGCAAGGTCGGGGTGATCGACCGGGCCGACGACGAACGCGGCTTCGAGGCGCCGCTCGAGCACCTCCTTGATGAGCTCGGTCGAGGTGCCCGTCTCGAGCACGATGTCGACCTTCGGATGGGCGCGGGTATAGGCGGCGAGGACCGGCGGCAGGCGGAGCGCCGCCGTCGTCTCGAGCGAGCCGATGCACAGCCGCCCGCTCGGCACCGGGCCGTCGGTCGCGGCGCGCTTCGCCTCGGCGATGAGATGGCCGATGCGGTGCGCGTAGGGGAGAAGCTGCGCGCCGGCGGCGGTCAGGGTGACGCCGCGGCTGTGGCGATGGAACAGCGGCACGCCCAGCTCCTGCTCGAGGCCGCGCACGCGCTGCGTCACGTTCGACTGCACCATGTGCAGCTCCTGCGCCGCCTTGTTCATGCCGCCGCGGCGCGCCACCGCCGCGAAGACCTTGAGATCGCCCGCATCCATTGGATCACACCATTGCAGGGCCGTCATTGCGAGCGTAGCGACGCAAGCCAGATAGCGAATTCCCGCCCTTTGGATTGCTTCGCCTCCGGCTCGCAATGACGGCGAAGGGGAGTTCCACGATCATAGATATCATTAGACCAGATACCTCCGAGCACAACAAACCATTTTTCATGGCCCACGAACCGCCGTAGCATCGGCGCGGTTTTGCCGAGTATCGTCGGATGGCAATGGACGCCGAGGCCGCTCTCCCGCTCGTTCAGCGCACGGCGCCGCCGCTGTGGCGCGCCGCGCTCGCCGGGCTTTGCGCGCTTCTCATCGGCATCGGGCTCAGCCGCTTCGCCTATCCGCCGCTTATCCCCGCCCTCATCGAGGCGCATTGGTTCAACGCCGGCGAGGCCGGTTACCTCGGCGCCACCAACCTTGCCGGGTATCTCATCGGCGCCGGGGTGACGCGCCGGATGGCCGAACGCTGCGCGGCGACGGCGCTCATCAAGGGCGCGATGATCGTGGCGACGGCGAGCTTCGTCGCCTGCGCCTTCCCGCTCGGCTTTGCCTGGTACTTCCTCTGGCGCCTCGTCTCGGGCGTCGTCGGCGGTGTCCTCATGGTGCTGGCGGCGCCGACCATTCTCGCCGCAACGCCGCCCGCTCGGCGCGGCCGCGTCGGCGGCGTCATCTTCACCGGCGTCGGCATCGGCATCGCCCTCGCCGGAACCTTGGTGCCGTGGCTCGTCCGCTTCGGCTTGACGCCAGCGTGGCTCGCTCTCGGCGCCGCATCGGCGCTCCTCACCCTCGTCGCCTGGAGCGGCTTCCGGAGCCGTCAAACGGCGACACCCGCGGCGGCGGGACCGCACACGCGGCAAAGCGCGCGTCTCACCACGCCCATTCTCTTGCTGATGGTGGCGTACGCCTTCTATGGCGTCGGCTTCGTGCCGCACACCGTCTTCTGGGTCGATTACATCGCCCGCGGCCTCGGCGAAGGGTTGAGGGTGGGCGGCAGCTATTGGGTGGTGCTCGGCATCGGCGCCGCCTGCGGCCCCGTGATGAGCGGATTGCTCGCCGAGCGCATCGGCTTCAGCGCAAGCCTTCGCCTCGGGCTCGTCGTCATGGCGCTCGGCGTCGCTTTGCCGCTCGTCTCGTCGCACCCCTTGGCCCTCGCGGCCTCCTCGCTCGCCGTCGGCGCGCTCGGCACCGGCATCACCTCGCTCGCCTCGGGCCGGGTCGGCGAGCTCGTGCCGAGCGCGCAACAGCACCAGGTCTGGGCGTGGGTCACCATCGCGTTCTCGGTCGTCTATGCGGGGATGGGGTACGTCATGTCGTTCCTCTTCGAGCAGACCCACTCCTATCACCTGCTCTTCGCGGTCGGCGCCGTGGCGTTGCTGCTCGGCGCATTCATCGACCTCGCGAGCTTGCACCGGAAAGGAGCCGCCTCATCATGACGGCAACAGAGGCGCTGTGCGCCAAGCTCGGCATCGTTCATCCGATCATCCAGGCGCCGATGGGCGGCGGGGGATCGACGTCGGCGCTCGCCGCCGCGGTCGCGAATGCCGGCGGCTTGGGCTCGCTCGCGGCGGCTTACCTGACGCGGGCGCAAATCGGCGAGGCGGCCTCCGAGATCCGGCGGCGAACGAACAAGCCCTTCAACGTCAACCTCTTCGCCGGCGGTTGGTCAGCGACGCAGGGCGAGGGCTTCGATCCCGCGCCCATGCTCGCGATCATGCGCCGCCACCATGACGCGTTGGGCCTGCCGCCGCCCGCGGCGCCGGCGCCGTCGGCCGATCCGTTCCCGGCGCAATTCGAGGCGGTCCTCGCGGCGCGGGTGCCGATCTTCAGCTTCACCTTCGGGATTCCCGCGCCGGCGATGATGGAGCGGCTGAAGGCCCAAGGCACGACGATCCTCGGCACGGCGACGACGGTCGAGGAAGCGCGCCGCCTCGCGGCGTCCGGGGTCGATGCCATCGTCGCGCAAGGGAGCGAGGCGGGCGCGCAGCGCGGCACCTTCGCCGGCCCCTTCGAGGCGGCGCTCATCGGCGGGTTGGCGCTGGTGCCGCAGATCGTCGACGCGGTGCCCGGCATTCCGGTCATCGCCTCGGGCGGCATCATGGACGGGCGCGGGATCATTGCCGCCCGCGCGCTCGGCGCCGCCGCCGTCCAGATGGGAACGGCGTTCCTCGCCTGCGATGAAGCCGGCATCCCCGAGGTCTACAAGGCCGCTTTGACGAGCGCCTCGGAAGATGCGACCAAGATCACCCGCGCCTTCTCGGGACGGCCGGCGCGCGGCATCGTCAACACGTTCATGAAGGACGCCGAGCAGGACGGCGGCGCCGCCATCCTCCCCTACCCGCTGCAGAACGCGCTGACGCGGCCGATGCGCAACGAAGCCGCCAAAGCGGGCGATGCGGAACGCTTGTCGCTGTGGGCCGGGCAAGGCGCCCGCCTCGCGCGGCGGCTGCCGGCGGCCGAGCTCGTGCGACGCCTCGTCGCGGAAAGCGAGGCGACGCTGCGCGGGCTGTAAACTCGTAAACGCGTCCAGGAGTGGCGGCGAGAATCCGCTTTAGCTGGCAAGCGGCCGTCCCTCGCGGCAGGCGGTCCTTCCGGGATGTGCCAGAAGCGGACGTATTCCCGATTTGTGCCCTTCCAGCGGCATTCGATCGTTTAGTCGCCGCAGCGGCTTGTATAGGGGAGCGATAAAAAATCCCCGCTCTGAGTAGTTTCCGAGGCTTGCCGTGCTTCGGAAATGCTCCCCTAGTTGCCGTGGGCCGGAAGAGTTTTGATGGCCATGGAAGAGTTTTGATGGCCCTGATACTGATCGTCGAAGACGATGCGTTCATCCGCGAATTCGCGGAGATGACAATTCGGGACTGGGGTTACGACACGCTTTCCGTCGGCGACGCGGACGGGGCGCTTTTACTCCTACGTTCTCCGCAAGTCATTGACGCACTTTTTACCGATATCTATCTCAATACGGCGGTTCTTGGCGGGTGCGAACTTGCACACCAGGCAATCGAGCTTCGGCCGAGATTGCGTGTGCTCTTCACGACGGGCAATTACGTTACCGACAAAATAGAAGCTCGGTTTGCCGAAGGCACACGCTGCCTTCGCAAGCCGTACACGCCACATCAGCTCCAGCACTCTCTTGAAGACTTACTCGCAGCGTAACCTTGCGGTCGCGCAATCTATGGAGAACAACGGCCATGTCCGATCTTGCTCCAGGAGAAGAGGCCTTATCCGAGGTTGTTGCGAGCGACATCATTGATCGGGACATCCCCGCGTTTATCCGCTGAGTCGGGCGAGTACAAGTCACCGGGGGGCAGCACCATGGCTAATCGAAAGAACGTGACGAGGGCGCGGATTGGCGTCTTCGCGGACACCGGCCCCGTGACCGCATGCAAGCACGCGGAAGAGGCTATCCTTAAAGCAGGGGCCTTGCAGAACGCGATTTTCAACAGCGCCAATTTCTCGAGTATCGCCACCGACGCGAAGGGAGTCATTCAGATCTTCAACGTCGGGGCCGAGCGGATGCTGGGCTACACGGCCGCCGAAGTGATGAACAAGATCACGCCGGCCGATATTTCCGATCCGCAGGAAGTGATCGCACGCGCCCAGGCGCTGAGCGTCGAACTCGGAACCCCGATCACGCCGGGCTTCGAAGCCCTGGTCTTCAAGGCCTCGCGTGGGAT
>JBGPOZ010000227.1:0-7540 GCA_041488295.1 Allostellaceae bacterium | reverse complement strand
TTGATGTCCCAGAGCGCGAGATCGATGCCCGCCATCGCCTGGATGACGGCGCCCTCGCGGCCGTAATAGAGCGTGCGGTCGTACATCTTCTTCCACAGCCGCGCGATGTCGAGCGGGTTCTCGCCGACGAGAAGATCGCGCAAGCCGGTGACGAGGGTGTGGGAATAGGGCGCCTCGATGATCGCCTTCGCCACGGCAGGGCAGCCATCGACCTCGCCCCAGCCGGTGATGCCGGCATCGGTCGTCACCTTGACGATGAGCGCGTCCTGCGAGCTGTCGGTGCGCGCTTCGATCTTGGGCAAACGCAGATAGAGCGCCTCGACGTTCTGGATCTTCATGGCTCTCGCTCCTTCTCAATCGAGTCCGGCGGCAAGGAAGCCGCCGTCGACGGCGATCGCCTCGCCGGTGACGAAGCTCGCGGAGGGCGACGCAAGATAGATGGCGGCGCCGACAAGTTCGTCGAGTTCCCCGAAGCGCTTCATCGGGGTGCGCCGCATCGCCGTCTCCTTGCGCTGCGGTGACATCTTGTCGCGGTTGAGCGGCGTCATGAAAAAGCCCGGCGAGATCGCGTTGACGCGCACGCCGCGAATCGCCCACTCCGCCGCGAGCGTCCGCGTCAGGGCCAGGACGCCGTGCTTGCTCATCGTGTAGAGCGCGCTCAACTGAAAGCCTCGATGCGCGGCAAGCGAGGCGATGTTGACGATGCTGCCCGAGCCGCGCTTCAGCATGTGACGCCCCACCTCGGTGCAGGCGAAGAAGACGCTGGTGAGGTTGGTCGCGATGAGATGGTCGTAGTCGGTCCGGGTGAACTCCTCGGCCGGCTTCAGGATCGTGATGCCCTGCGAGTTGACGAGGATGCCGATCCGTTCATGCTCGGCGATGGCGCGTCCGATCGTCTCCGTCAGCGCCTCGGGGATCGTCACGTCGGCGCAATAACCCTTCGCCTTGGCGCCTTGCGCCGCCAGCGCGGCGTCGACCTCGGCGATCTTGCTCGCAGTGCGGCCGACCGGCACGACCGTGGCACCGGCGTCGTGAAAGCCGAGGGCGATCTGACGCCCGATGCCGCTCGAGCCGCCGAGCACCAGCGCAACCTTTCCGGCAAGCGAGAAACGATCGGCGTGCTTCATCCATTCCTCCCCTTGGCGATCGCCGTCACGCGACCTTGTAGCGCTGAAGGACCTCCTCGTTGATTTCGACGCCGAGCCCCGGCTTCTTCGGCGGCACGATCCTGCCGGCGATGAAGTCGAACCCTTCCTGGACGAGCTCGCGCCGGAGCGTCTCGACGCAAAGATGCGGCGGCAGATACTCGATGAAGGCGCAATGCGGGGTGTTGAAGGCGAGGTGCGCCGTCGCCGTCACGGATAGGCCGGTCTTCCAGCAATGCGGCACGATGATGCGGTCGTTGAGCGCGGCAAGATCGCAGACCTTTTTCGCTTCGAGAAAACCGCCGACGCGGCCGACATCGGGCTGCGCCACGTCGATCTTGCCGCGCTCGATGAGGTCGGCGAACTCCCAATGCGTCGCCAGCCATTCGCCGGATGCGATCTTCATCGGAGCCTCGTCGTGCAGCCGCGCATACTCGTCGAGATTGTCGACCCAGATCGGCGTCTCGAGGAAGAAGAGATCGAATTCCTTCCATTGGCGCACCGTCTCGAGCGCCGTCGCAGCATCCTCCCACATGTACTGGACGTCGACCATGAGGGCGATGTCGGGACCCAACGTCTTGCGCACCGCGGCGATGACTTCGGTGTGCCGATCGAAGCTCTCATGCAATCCGCTATGCGCGTAAGGGCCGTTCATCGTCACCTCGGCCTTCACCGCCCGGAAGCCGAATTCCTTCGCGCGCTGCGCCCAGGCGCACAGCGAATCGCGGTACTCGGCAAAGCTTTTCCCGGATGGCTGAAGCGACGCATACGGCACGATGGCGGCCTGCATCGCGCCGCCCAGCAGCTCATAGACCGGCTTTCCTTCGGCCTTCCCCTTGATGTCCCAAAGCGCCATCTCGATCGCGCCCATCGCGTGGATGACGGCACCGCGGCGCCCATGCATGCACGTGCCGACATACATGCGCCGCCACAGCGCCGCGATGTCGGTCGGGTCTGCGCCGAGGAGAATGTCGCGCAGCGAGAGGCTCATCGTATGCGTGCCCGGCGCCTCGATGCAAATCTTGGCGATCCACGGATTGACGTCGCTCTCGCCATAGCCCCGGATCCCTTCATCGGTGTCGATCGCGACGATGAAGCTGTCCTGCGCCGAGGAGGTCAGCGTCGGGTCGTAATTGGGTGCGAGCAGCACATGGCATTCGATCCCGGTGATCTTCATGGGCTCAGCATCCCCCCGACGCCGTCAGACTGACTTCGCCCAGTGTTCCGGTGATCTCGTAGCGCAGGAAGCATGCGGCCTCGGTTGCCGGCCAATCGACGCGGATGCCGAGTCCGTCGCCGGGCGGCGCGGCGACATATCCGTCCGGGTCGGTCCGGATGACGTCGAGCGCGCCCGCTTCGAAGGCGGGATAGGGGACCGGCTGCTCGAAATAGCTGCAATTGCCGCGCGCCAGCATGAGATGCAAATTCGCCGCTTGGGTCAGGGTGTAGCCCCAGCATTGCAGCTCAGCGTTCATCGCATTGGCTTCGGCGAGCGCCATGATCTTCAAGGTCGGCGTGATGCCGCCGGCGACCGTGGCGTCGACGCGCACGCTGCTCCAGCAGCCCATCTCGATCGCCTGTGCGATCGAACGAAGATCGAGCACCCAATTGCCGGCGGGAAGGATCGGCACGTCGACGCGCGCGCGAAGATCGCGATAGCCTTCGAGGTCGGTATCGACCAGGGGCGCCTCGAACCAGGCATAGCCGAGATCGTCGAGAAGCCGCGCCGCGGGCAGCGCTTCGGCGCGCGTGTAGCGCTGCTCGACATCGAGCATGAGGGCGATGCTCGTGCCGAACCGCTTCTGCGCCGCGCGCACGAGCGCAAGATCGCGCTCCGGCCGACACCAGCAGTGAAACTTGACCGCGGTGAAGCCCTCTTGGCGAAGCTGATCGATGAAATCGAGATAGGCTTCGATCTCGGGGAGAAGGGGCGTACTGGCATAGGAAGGGATGCGCGAGCGCGCGCCGCCCAGCATGCGGTAGAGCGGCAATCCGGCCGCTTTTGCGGCGAGGTCCCACAGCGCGATGTCGATCGCGGAATGTGCCTGCGGCGCTCTCGGAATGTTGAGATCGTGGACCCGATGCCAGAGCATCTCGCGATGATGCGCGCTGGCGCCGAGAAGCAACGGCAGCTGATGACGCAGCGTCTCGGCGATCGTGCGGTCGAACCCGGTTTCCGAATATGAGGCGGCGGCGCCGATCCCTTCATGCCCCTCGCGCGTCGTCAGCCGCACGATGGTGTTCGTCATGTACTGCTCGGGCATTCCTTCGGCCCAGGCATAGCGCGGCGTCTGCGGCCCGACCGCGTAGACCTGGATGCGGTCGATCTCGAGTTCCGTCATGATGCGCCTCCGCCGGTTTCCGGATCGCCGGTCAGCCGATCGGCGAGGCTTTCGCCATGCCAGCCGAGATGGCTGAGGAATTCGCGCGTCCGAGCCACCATCGCCTGCTCGAAAATCTGCTTCGGCGGCCCTTGCTCGACCACCCGTCCCTGGTCGAAGACGACGACCCAATCGCCGACGCGCTTGGCGAAATCCATCTCATGCGTGACGACGACCATCGTCATCCCCTCATCGGCAAGGCGCTTCATCACGCTCAGCACTTCGCCGATGGTCTCGGGATCGAGCGCCGAGGTCGGCTCGTCGAACAGCATGACGTCGGGCTCCATCGCGAGCGCGCGGGCGATCGCGACGCGCTGCTGCTGCCCGCCGGAAAGCGCGGCCGGATGCTGGTGCGCCTTCTCCAAGAGCCCGACCTTGCGCAGGAGCTCGGTGGCGCGCCGCTCGGCGGCGTCGGCTTTCATGGAAAGGACGGTGGTGGGGCCGATCGTGACGTTGCGCAGGACCGTCAGATGCGGGAACAGCTCGAAATTCTGGAACACCATCCCCATCCGGCGCCGCAGCTTGCGCACATCGGTTTGCTTATCCTGAAGATCGACGCCGTCGAAGACGACGTTGCCGCCGTCGATCGTCTCCAGCGCGTTGGCGCAGCGCAGCAGGGTCGATTTGCCGGAGCCGCTTGGGCCGATGAGGCAGACCACCTCGCCGCGATTGACCTGGAAACTGACGCCGGAGAGCGCCTCGAGCGTGCCGTAGCGCTTGACGACGCCATCGAAGCTGAGGATCGGCGCCGTCGTCCCGCCGACGCGGTCGCCGCCGTTCTGGCGTAGCGGAACGACGCTCATCACTCGGCCACTTTCCATTTGCGGTGCAGCCAATCGACCAGCTTTGCCTGCGGATATCCCATGAGGCAATAGAGCGCCGCCATGGCGGTGAGCACTTCGAGAACGCGGTAGGTCTCCGAGCGGATCTTCAACGACACGTAGCTGAGATCGGCGACCGCGATGATCGAGACGAGCGATGTATCCTTGAACAGCGAGACCCAGGTGCTCGCGAGCGCCGGCAGCACGCGGATGACGGCTTGCGGCAACACGATCTTGCGGAACACCTCGGCCTTGCTCATGCCGAGGGCGAGGCCGGCGTTCCACTGCCCGGGCCGGATCGACTGGATGCCGGCGCGGAAGGTCTCCGAATTGAACGAGGAAACGTTGAGGCTGAGGCCGAGCAGGGCCGTCGCGAATTCCGAGAGCTGGACATCGAAGGCGGCCGGCAGGACGTAGAAGACCCAATAGATCTGCAGGATGAGCGGCGTCGCGCGGAAGAACTCGACGAAGGCGGTGGCGGCGCCGCGCACCGCGCGAAACGGCGAGAGGCGGAGAAGAGCGAGGATGAGCCCACCCGGCAGCGCGATCGCCATCGTCGTGGCGGTCAGCATGATCGTCACCTCGGCGCCTTCGATGAGCCGTCCGCGATTGCCCCAGACGACCGACCAGTCGAGCGTCACGACGCCCCCAATGGCGCAAGACGCCGGTAGATGCGGTCGATGATCCGCGCCGTCGGATAGCAGATGAGGAAGTAGACGAGCATCGCGGCGGTGTAGATCTCGAACGGGCGGAACGTCTTCCCGGCAAGGACCTGCGACTGCCGCAGCAATTCGGGGACGGCGATCACCGAGGCGATCGCGCTGTCCTTGACGGCAATGACGATGAGCGAGCCGAGCGGCGGCAGCATGCGGATGAGCGCCTGCGGCAGGATGATCGTCCGCACCGCTTGGAAGCGCGACATCCCAAGCGCCAGAGCCGCCCGCATCTGTCCCGGCCGGATCGAGGTGAGGCCGGCGCGGATCGCCTCCGTCACATAGGCACCAAGATGGATGCCGAGCGCCATGATGCCGGCCGACATGGGATTGAGCAGATCGCCGATGAGCATCGGGAACGCGAAGTACATCCAGACGAGGATCGCCAGCACCGGGATCGAGCGCACGAGATCGACATAGAGCCCGAGCACCGCATCGACGGCGCGTCCGCCATATGTCCTCAGGACGCCGCAGACGATGCCGATCGCGCTGCCGAGCAGTATCGACAGCGAGCTCAGGACCAAGGTCACGCCGACCGCCTGCAGCATGAACTGCCAGTTCACCAGAAGCGGCGAGACGTCGATGTCCATGGGCGTCGCTATCGCGCGCGTCGCGGCGGCGGTCGCCGCGACGGACCACCGGGATCATCCGATGGTCCGCCGACGGCGAGCGGCACGATTACGAGGCGGGCTTGACGCTCTTCAGGATGCGCAGCTCCTCGGCTTCGAGCTTCGGCTTCACCTCGTCCTTGACCGCGGTGAGCCAGGCAAGGAAGGCCGGATCGCCCTTGTCGATCGCCATCGCCGTCTTCGTCTCCATCTCCGGGCTCTTGAAGCAGCCATCGCCCTTCGGGAAGACGGTCAGCCCTTTGACCGAAGCCTCGAGGTTCGGCCAGGCGATGTTGTCGATCGAGGCGATATCGGCGCGTTTCGACATGATCTCCTCGACCGGAGCATTGGCGCCCGAGCCGGCGACGCCGCGGAATTTGATCTTGTGGAACCGCGTCGGCGCCCAGGTCTCCGGCGGCGTGCCGGTGAAATAGGCCATCGTGATGTCGGGATTGTCGAGATCGTCGACCGAGTTCGCCTTTTGCAGCTTCGGATTGCTGGCGAGGCCGAAGAAGCAGAGGCTCGATGCCGAATAGGGGATGAAATCGACGACCTTCTCGCGCGCTGGCGTGATCGAGAGCGGCGCGATCGTGATGTCGGCTTGTCCGGTCGCAAGGATCGGCACCTTGGTCTCGTGGCTGACCGGCACGATCTCGAGCTTTACGCCGAGGCGCGTCGCGATCTCGTTGGCGAGCACCCAGGCGGGGCCGGAGAATTGCGGCCCGCTGCCGCTAGTGTTCTCGGGCAACCACGGAAACTCGCCGATCGCCGCGGCGCGCAGCACGCCGCGTTTTTTGATGTCGTCGATCTTTTTGCTTTTTCCCGGCGCCGGTACGGCGGTGTCCGACGATGCGGCGGGGGCATAGATGAACGCCGTCGCCAGCAGAAGCGTCAAACCCGCAATTTTTGCTGTCCCTCGCAACATTGTGCTTCCTCCTCCACTCCCCGAGGGTTGGCTTCGCCCAACCCACCGGACATTGTCGTCATATCGGCTGTGCAGCGCAAGTATGATTGAATACAATATAACAATGACGGATGGGAGAACGATCGCGGTGGCTGAGAAAGAGCAGATACGCCAGGCGGTGGCAGACCGCGCCGCAATCGGCCTTCATTTCGTGAAATCACGGAGCCTGCCCGACCAGATCGCGGATGCCATCGTCGAGGGGATCGCATCTGGAGCGCTTCGTCCGGGGCAGCGCCTCATCGAGCTCGACCTCGCCGGGCAATTCGCCGTGAGCCGCGTGCCCTTGCGCGAGGCGCTGAAGACGCTCGAGGCGCAGGGCATCCTCGAACGCGAACCGCATCGCGGCGTGAGGGTGGTCGAGCTCGACGAAACCCGCATCGACCGGATCTGCGAGGTGCGCGCCGCCCTCGAGGCGCTCGCCGCGCGTTACGCCGTCGCGTCCTACCGCGCCGAGCCGGAACGGCTCCGGCGGCTCGATGCCGTCATCGAGGAGATGGACGATGCGGTCCGGCGCGGCGACTGGGCCGGGGTCAACAAGGCGGACCTCGCCTTCCATCGCGAGATCTGCCTTGCCTCGAAGAACGACATCCTCATCACGCTGTGGCAGGGGCTCGCGCGGCACGTCCTCATGATCTTCGGCCGCGAAATCCTGACCGAAACCGGGCAATCGCGGATCGTCCAGCAGCATCGCGACTTCATCGCCAGCCTGCTCTCTGGCGATGATGCCGAGCTCGCGCGTGTCGTCGAGCGCCACATCATGCGCCTGCGCCGCCCGGAGCGTTGAACGGCGGAGATCTTCGGAAGACGCAGATAAGGCGCCTCGATATCTCGAAATCTCATCGCCCACCCCGCTGATGATCATCAGGTTTTGGCGCGCGGTCGCTTACCCACTCGCCTCCAGCGCAGGC
>JBGPOZ010000226.1:0-7568 GCA_041488295.1 Allostellaceae bacterium | reverse complement strand
TGTGGGTGCGCTCGTAAGCGAGGGCGAGGGCGAGAAACTCATCCAAGGGATCGGATGAATCGGGGCCGAGGCGGGCGAGGATCGCGCGCCTTCCGCCGCGCGCGGCGAGGATGTCGGCGAAGAGCTCGTAAGGCGCCGCGAAATCGACGCGCGCGAGAAGGCTCTGGAGCTCCGCGGCGGCACGGTGCAACGCCAGATCCTCCGTGGCGCGCCGCCGCAGCTCGGCCCAGAGCCGACGCTCGCCGCGGCCATGGGCGAGCGTGAACAGGGTCTCCTCGTCGATGCCGAAAAGCGGCCCCTTCAGCACCGAGGCGAGCGTCAGATCGTCCTCGGGCAACAGCAGGAAATGGCCGAGCGCGACCAGATCCTCGACGACGAGCTGCTCCGCAAGCCGCATGCGATCCGCGCCGGCGACGGGAATGTCGCGTTGCTTCAAGGCGCGGATCAGTGTCGGAACGAAAGAGCCGCGGCGGCGCACCAGCACCATGACGTCGCCGGCGCGCAGTCGCCGGCCGCGCGCCTCCAGCCGCTCGCCGGTATCGAGCCAGTGATGGATCTGCGCCGCCATCGCCTCGGCGAGCCGCGCTTCCGGGCGCCGCACCCGTTGTTGCACGACGGGCGGCTGCCAAGCCGGTGAATCCTCCTCCGCATCGGGTGTCACCGGCGGCCAAAGCTCGACTCGCCCGGCATGGCCGCGCCGCTGCTCGGCGTGCCGGATCGGGGTGCCGTCGAAGGCGACCCCGGCCGACGCCTCCGGCCGCGCGAAGACGGCGTCGACCGCTCGCAGCACGGTCGCCGTCGAGCGGAACGAGATGTCGAGATCGACGGTGCGCCAGCGGATGTCAACCGGCGGGTCGGCCGCCGCCGCGACGCGCGCTGCGAAATGCTCGCGCATGCGCATGAAGGCGCGGGGGTCGGCGCGCTGGAACGAATAGATCGACTGCTTGGCGTCGCCCACCGCGAAGATCGTGCGATGGCCGGCGCGCGCGCCGCGGCCGCTGAAGAATTCCTCGGCGAGCGCCGCCACGACCTCCCACTGCTCGGGATTGGTGTCCTGCGCCTCATCGACGAGGATGTGATCGAGGCCGCCATCGAGCTTGAAGAGCACCCAGGCTGCAACCCCCGACCGCCCCAAGAGATCGCGCGTCTTCAGAATGAGATCGTCGTAATCGAGCGCCGCGTGCAGCGCTTTTTTCTCGGCATACGCGCCGAGCAACGCATCGGCGATCCGCGCCATCGCCGCCGAGGCGTGCAGCAGCGCGCAGGCGTTGCGCGCGGCAAGGACGCTCTCGACGCGCCGCGCCTCGGCGAGCAGTACCGCCGCGACATGCGGCGCTGCGGCTGCCTCGGACTTGGTGATGAGCCGCGTTGTGACCGTTCCCTTGCCGGTGATGAAGGCCGATGCGTAATCGGCGATCATCGCCGCGCGCTTCGCTGGTGCATCGAGCCATGCCTTGATGCATGCGCCACGCTCACGATCCGTCGGCGCTCTGCTTGCCAGTAGAACGGACGCGGCTTCATGCAGGCCCGGCGCGTCGAAAGCTTCCTCCGAAGACGCAGCATTGATGATCGTCTCGACCGTGGCGCCGCGCGGCACGCCGAGCGCGGCATGAAGGCGCTCGAGGAAGACCGGAAACCGCGCGCCGTCGAGACCCACCTGAGCGAAACGTGAGCGCTCCAGCGTCAAGGTGCCGAGCAGCTCGGCGAATCCTTCTTCCGGCACGTAGCGCGTCATCTCGCCGAGCGCGTCGGCCAACACCGTGCCGGCCTCGTCCCGCGCCGCCGCGAGCACCGCCTCGCGCGCCTCGGCAAGAAGCTCGGCGGCGCTTCGCTCGTCCATCACCTCGAAATGCGGCGCGATACCAGCTTCGATCGGAAAGCGGCGCAGCAGCGACTGGCAGAAGGCATGGATCGTCAGGATCTTCATCCCGCCCGGCGTCTCGAGGACGCGGGCGAAGAGACGCCGCGCGTGCTGCAGGAGCACCTCGTCCGGCATCGCGCCCGTCAGCTCCTCCACATCCTCGATCAGCGCCGCTTCGGAGATTGTCGCCCACTCGGCAAGGTGCGCGTTGATGCGGATCGCCATCTCGGCGGCGGCCGCCTTGGTGAAGGTGAGACAGAGGATGCGCCCCGGCGCGTTGCCGTGGAGGAGGAGATTGAGGACGCGGTCGGTCAGAACCTTGGTCTTGCCGGTCCCGGCCGATGCGGCGACCCACACCGAAAAACGACCATCGGCGGCCGCGCGCTGTCGCCGCGCCGCTTCGGCGGTCATTCCTCTTCTCCGGCGATCATCCACTCCTTGACGCGCGCCAGATGCCCGTAATCGGTAAAGCGCGGCGCCCATTCCGGACGCGGCGAGGCGCGGTAGGGAGTGGCTGGGTCATCGAACCGGGCGATGAGCGCTTCGAGGCCGTGCACCGCATCCACGGCGAGAACCGCGATCGTCGCTGGATCGGTCGCGACCGGCTTCACCTCGCCGGCGATCTCGCCGCCGACGAGCCGCCAGTGCTCCAGCGCGACAACCGGCGCGGCGGCGACGCCGGCGAACCCGCCGGCGGCGGCGATCGCCGCCTCGAGCGGCAATTGCGGGGCAAAGCCGCGCTCGATCGCATCCTGCTTCGGCACGGTGCCAGTTTTGTAATCGATGATGCTGAGGCCGCCATCGACGCGGCGGTCGACGCGATCGGCCTTGCAGACGAGGAGGAAAGGGCCGGCCGGGCCGGTGAGGACGAGCGATCCCGCGAGCTCGCCGCGGTTCTCGGCGAGCCCTTCCCGCCGGCGAGCCTCCGTCGCGACGAACCAGCGCGCGATGCGCGCAAATCGCGGCCACCAGAACGCCCAGATGCCGGGTCGCGAGAGCGCGGCGCCGAAGGATGCGCGGCCGATCTCGATGAGGCGCCGCTCGGCGTCGGGCGGAAGGCTCCCAGGGTACGCCTTGACGAAGCGGTCGAGCGCGTCGTGGATGAACTGACCGCGCTCGGCGGCGCCGGGATCGGCATCGAGCGGGTCGAGCGCGCGAAGGCGCAAGATGTGCCGCGCGTAGATGCCGTAGGGATCGCGCATCCAGGTCTCGATCTGCGTCACCGAGAGGCGGCGCGGCCGCGCCTTCACGGGCGGGCGCGGTTCGGGCGGCGACAGCGCGATGCGCCGCGCGGGCCGGTCGAGGAGGGATTGCCAGGAGACGAGGCTGCGCGGCTCCTTTTGCTCGATCGCGAGTCCGGCGGCGCGCAGCACGGTCTCGAGCCGCAGCAGCCAGCGCGACGGCACCGTCGGCGCGCCGTCGACGCGGGTCGATCGCGTCAGCACCACCTCGCGCGCCGAGAGCGCTTGCGCGAAATCATGAGCGGCGATGCCAATCTGCCGCTCCGGCGGCGGCAGGCCGAATTGGCGGCGCATCGGCCGCGAGAGCCAGGGATCGATCGCCGCCTCGCCCGGCCATGTTCCTTCATTGAGGCCGCCGAGGACGACGAGATCGGCATGTTGGAGGCGTGCTTCGAGCAGACCCCAGATATTGAGCCGCGGGTGACGGCCATAGCTCGGCCGCACGACGGGGCCGGCAAGGAGAGCCTCGAACAGCGCCGGATAGTCGGCGCCGCGCATCGGCGGAAAATCCGCCGCCGCCGCGATCAGCTCGGCGAGAAAGCGCGCCGCGGATTCGCCGGCATCCTCGCGCCACAGCCGCGCGGCGCCGCTCTCGGTATCGCTCGCGGCAAGCCATTCCGCAGCGCCGGCATGCGCCGTCACCAGAGCGACAAGGCTTGTCTCCTCGGCAGCAACGGCCGCCATGAGGGGGGCGAGACCGCGCTCGAGGCGATCCAGCAGATCCAGCATCGCCGGCGCCGGCGACCGCAGCGCCGCCTTGACTCCGACGAAGCCCGGCGCCGGGCGGGCGCCGCGCAAGGCCGCTTCCTCGAGCCGCCGCACCATCATGCGCAACGTCTCGGTCGCGTATCCGGCGGCGGCGAGCGGATGCTTCAGCGCGGCGAGGAGGGGCACCGGTGCCAGCTCCGAAACGGCGAGATCGATGACGAGGCGGAGGAATGTGCCGGGCGGCGTGCGATTGAGCGGCACGCCGGCAGAATCGTCGATCTCGATGCCCCAGCGCTTCAGCTCCGCCGCGACGCGCCGCGCGAGATCGCGGTCGGGCGTCACCAGGGCCGCTGTCTCGCCAGGGTTTTCGAGACGCTGGCGCATCAGGAGCGCGATTGCACCGGCCTCCTCTTGCGGACCGGCGCAATCGAGGCGGATCAGGCGCGCCAGCGCCGACTGCCCCAGCTCGTCGATCTGACGCCAGCGATGCGTTTCGGCGGCAGGCCGCATCAGCTCGGCGACCAGCGCCCCGCGCTCGGCACGACCGCCGGCGACGGAAGGAGAGGGCCATAGGCGCAGGTCGGCGGGGACAAGCTCGAGACGTGCCAGGAGCCGGGCCGCGATGTGATGGGGATGGGTCGGGTCCTCGGCGATCGCAACCCAACTCTCCGGTTCGATCAACGGATCGAGCCCGGCCAGGATGACCGCGCCACGCGGCAGGTGCGCGACGACCATGAGAAGCTCGGCGACCGCCGGCAGCGCGCCGCCGACGCCCGCCGCGACGATGCGTCGCTCGGGCCGTTCGAGCCGCCATGCCTCGGCCTGCGCCTCGAGGACGGCATTGCGGCGCGCCGCCGGATCCTGAGAGCCTTCCGCCTCGAGGATCGGCGGCCAGTGCTTCGCCACGATGTCGAGGAAGCGCAGCACGAGTTGCCAATGTTCGGCGAAATCCTCCGGAACCAGCGTCGCGAGCGCATCGAGATCGCCGCCTTCGCTCTGCACCTCGTCGAGGAAGCGCTGGAGCTCGCGGGCGAGGCTGGCGGCTTGGCCGGGCAGCAGGGGCGTCGCGGCGCGCGATGCTCCCCAGGCGAGGACGAGGCGCGTCAGGAGGAGCCGTCGCCGCAGCTCGGGAATTGCCGGCAGCAGATCGACGCCGCCTGCCTCGCTCGCAGCGTCGGCCGGCGCGAGATCGAGTGCATCGGCATCGAGATCGCCGACCGGGCGCATCTGCGGCAAGAGCATGGCGCGCCCGCTTCTCGCCCGCAGGAACGCCTCGCGCAAGGCGCGGCAGGCGCGCCGCGTCGGCAACAGGACGAGGCTGCGCGAGAGGGCGAGCGGATCGCCCGCGGCCTCGGCAAGAAGCCCGTCGGCGAGCGCATCGAGGAACGGCAGATGTGCGGGGATGGTGAAGAGGGCGGGCCGCATCGGCGCTTCTGCCGGAGCCGGTTCAACGCTCGACGCGACCGATCGCGAGGCGCTCCTCGGCGAGACCCAATCCCTGCGGCGTGCCGATGTGATACCACTCCCCGTCATGGACGATGGCGCGCAGCCGGCCGGCCTCTTGCGCGTGGTTGTAGAGACGCAGCAGGGAAAATTTCTGCGGCATTGACTCGCGCGCTGCGGCGAAGAGGCGGCGATGCAGGATTTGAACGCCGGCGAAGATGTTGGGCGCGATCTCGCGCTCGCCTCGCAGCCGCGGGACGCCGAGCGGATCGACGAAGTAATCGCCCACCCCCTCGTACCCGAACGCCGTCGTCGTCCGTTGCAGCAGCAGCAGCGCGTCGGCTTCGTCCTCGCGCCAGGCGCGCGCGAGGCGCTCCAACGCCGGGACCTTGCCGTCGAGCCACAGGACGTCGCTGTTGACGACGTAAAAGCGCTCGCCGAGCGACGGCAGCGCCTTCAAGACGCCGCCCCCGGTCTCGAGGAGCTCGCTTTCCTCGGAGATCGTAATCCGCGGGCTGCGGCGCTTTGCGAGGTGCGCCGCGATCTGCGCGCCGCGGTAATGGGTGTTGACGACAATGTCTTCGATCCCGACAGCTTCGAGCCGATCGATCGCGTGATCGATGAGGGCACGGCCACGGACCTCGACGAGCGGCTTCGGAATGGTGTCGGTGATGGGACGCATGCGCGTGCCGAACCCGGCCGCGAGCACCATCGCGGTTGCCGGCCGCGTCATGCCGCGTCCTGCTGCGTCGGCGCCCGGCGCAGCTCCGGCGGGACGTGGCGGTCGAGCCAAGCCTTGACCGGCGCCAGGGCCGGATGCGCGAGGTCTTGTGCCAGAAGCCGCCAGACGCGGGGGATGTGCTGCAGGTACCCCGGCTTGCCGTCGCGCCGCCACAGCCGCGTGAAGATGCCGATGATCTTGGCATTGCGCTGCGCACCGAGCACCGCATAGGAGGTCAGGTACGCGGCGCGGTCGATGCCGGGAAACCCGGCCAGATACCGCTCCAGCATCGCCGCAACGAGGTTTGCCGGCACGTCGCGGCGCGCATCCTCGAGCAGCGAGACGAGATCGTAGCTGGCGGGGCCGATCACCGCATCCTGGAAGTCGAGCAACCCGCAGGCGGCGACGCCGCCACGGCCATCGAGGAGGAGCAGATTGTCGATGTGGTAATCGCGCAGCACGAGGGTGGGCGCGGCACCGGACGCGAGCGGCAACACCGCGCGCCAGGCCGCGAGATAAGCCTTGCGCACGGTTTCGGCGGCGGCTCCCCCGGTCACTGCCGGCAGGAACCAGTCGACGAGGAGCGAGGCCTCGAAGAGAAGGCGCGCCTCGTCATAGGGCGGCAACCTCGCCGCCGCCGCATCGAAGCGGCGATGAAGATAGACCAGCACGTCGACAGCGAGCGCATAGAGCGCCGTCTCATCGGCGTTGCCGGCGAGAAGGCGCGTATAGGTGCCGTCGCCCAGATCCTCGAGCAGCAGCAGTCCCGCCGCCTCGTCGCGCGCGAGGATTCGCGGCGCGCTGAGGCCGAGACGGTGCAGGATCGCCGCGACCGCGAGAAACGGCCGGACATCCTCCTGCGGCGGCGGCGCATCCATCAGCACGGCGCGCTCGCTGCCGCGATCGAGCCGGTCGTAACGGCGAAACGAGGCGTCGCCGGCTAAGACGCGACGGTGCGCCGTACCCCAGCCGGCGCGCTCGAGGAACGCAGCGATCGTCGCGGCGCGGTCAGTCATCGGCAATTCCGCAAAGGCGTTTCGACCATGCCGTATCGGCGCATATCCGCGCGTAGCGGCTGTCGGCGGATGGTCCCTGCGTCAGGTGGATCTCGAGGCGGTGCCGCGGCTCAAGCGAACCCAGCCGCTCCGGCCATTCGATCAGCGTGATGCCCTCGGCGAGAGCGTCCTCGAGCCCGAGCTCCAGGGCGTCTTCCGGGCGCGTCAGGCGGTAGAGATCGAAATGCCAGATGGAACCGCGCGCCGCCTCGTAGGTTTGGACGAGGGTGAAGGTCGGGCTCGGTACCTCGCCGACGATCCCGCAGGCGCGCAAGAAGGCGCGGACGAAGGCGGTCTTGCCGCTGCCGAGCTCGCCGCTGAGGGCGATGACGTCGCCGCGGACCGCCTGACGCGCGATCGCCGCTGCAAGCGCCGCCGTCGCCGCCTCGCCGGCAAGCTCGACCTCGCGCTTGAAATCATTGGAAGCGGGCGCCACGGGACCGTTGTAGCCTGTCGCGCGCGCCCCCCGCAACCATGTCTGCCGTGGCCGGAGACGAGGATCTGCGTTGCCAACGCTGCCTGCCGTCATCATCTTAGCG
>JBGPOZ010000225.1:0-7630 GCA_041488295.1 Allostellaceae bacterium | reverse complement strand
GGCTTCATCGCCTGGTCGCGATATCCCGCCGCATCGAGCGTGTCCGACAAGACCGAGGTGAAGAGCCTTTCGCGGATCGTCTCGAGCGAATGGTCCATCGCGCTTCTCCTCACTCGCGGTAATCGGGCTCGCGCTTGTCGAGCAGACGCTTCAAGGCGGCGAAATGAATCTCGCACGGCGCCGGCTTGTTGCCGAGCGCCTTCGTTACCGCGAATTGCTGCAAGGTCTTCTGGAGAACCGGCGGCGCGACCGGCTTCAGGCGCTGTCCCGTCCACAACGCGTAAAGCTGCACTTGGCAAGCACGCTCGAGGTAGTAGAGACGGTCATAGGCTTGCGCGACGTTCTGGCCGGTGACGATGACGCCGTGCCCCGCCATCATCAGGATCGTCTTGTCGGGCGCCATTGCCGCGGCAAGGCGCTCGCCTTCCGAGGGATCGTCGGCAAGTCCGGTATAGGCGTCGTCATAGGCGAGAGAGGCCGCCATCTTGATTTCGGTCTGTCCGATCATCTGCAATTGCGGGTCGTCGAGTCGCGCCAGCGCGCTCGCATAGGGCATGTGGGTGTGGAGAACGACGACGGCGTCGGGCCGCAGGCGATGGATCGGCGCGTGGATGCAGAAGGCCGAGCGTTCGACCTCGCCCTCGCCCTCGACGATCTGCCCGTCGTAACTGACCATCAGGAAGCTCGACGCCGTCACCTCCGACCAGTGGAGCCCATAGGGAATGACGAAGAACCGGTCGGTCATGCCCGGGACGGCCATGGTGAAGTGATTGCAGATGCCCTCATCAAAGCCATGTGTCACGGCGAGCCGATGCGCCGCCGCCAGATCGACGCGTGCCTGCCGTTCGACGCCGAGGGGCTTTGCCGCATGCTCTTGTCGCGCCACCACTCTCATGTCGTCTCCTTTGTTCTGCCGCCGCTCGTCTCAATCATCGTAGGGCACCGGAACCGCCTCGGGGTCCGTGTCGTGCCGTTTCCAATAGGCCTCGCGCAGCCGCATCGTCAGCGCGCCTGGCGCATCGTTGCCGAGAATGCGGCCGTCGAGCCGCGTCACCGGGATGACGCCGCCCGCGGTCGAGGAGAGGAATATCTCGTCTGCCTGGCGCAGTTCCTCGGCGTCGAGCTTGCGCTCGCTCGCCGTGACGCCGAGCGCCTTGCACAATTCGAGCACCGAGCGGCGCGTGATGCCTTCGAGCATCCCCGCATCCGGTGTCGCGACCTTGCCGTCGCTCACGGCGAAGACGTTGAAGCCCGGCCCCTCCGCCACGTTGCCGTCGAGGTCGAGCAGGATCGAGACGTCGCCGCCCTTGTCATAGGCTTCCCACTGGCTCCTCACCATGTCGAGCCAGTGATAGTTCTTGACGCGCGGGTCGACCGATTGCGCCGGAATCCGGGCATAGGAGCTGATGATGGCGTGGATGCCACGCTCCTGCCGCTCAGGCGTCGCGAGCCAGACGAAGGGGAGGGTGTAGGCGATAAAGCGGTTCTGGCAGAGCCGCATGTCGCGGCTGCCGGCCGGCGGGCGACCGCGCGTGCAGACCATCGCCACATAAGCTTCACGCAAGCCCGTGCGGCGCACGCATTCGATCAGGATCGCGCGCATCTCGGCTTTGCTCTCGGCCGGCTTCAGGCGCAGCGCCGCCATCGAGGCGAAGAACCGGTCGAGATGGGCATCGAGCCGGAAGAAGCGCCCGTTCCAGACATGCACCACGTCGTAGGTCACGTCCGACCGCGTGAAGCCGAAATCGAGCACCGAGATCGTCGCCTCGGCGACTGGAACGAAGTCGCCGTCACAATACGCGACGCCGGATGCGGCATCGGCGATATCCTTTGTCACGCGCTGCTGTGCCGCACCACTCACTTGCCGGATGGCCGTCATGATGAGCCTCCCTTGCGCTCACGCGAACCTGCCGCGAGGCGACAGCTTCCGACGTGGCGCCTCGCGCGTCAACGCGCTTTGCTGAATTCGGTTGCCGGCCTCGGAACGTCCGCATGCGCAGGTTGTTACAGGCACCGATTTCCACCGCGCGCAATGTCCGGCTTTACACGGCTGAGCGCGGATGCAAGAAGAGCGCGACGATCAAACGTTGAGAGAGGACGCCGTTTCATGGCGAAGTCGGCACGAAAGGCCGCGCGGCTGCGCGTTCACGTGGTCAACAACGCGAATTCGGCCATGGTCTATCACGTGACTGCGACGAATTTTGCCGCCGCCGCGAAGAAGCATCCGGGCGTCGCGCGGAAGCTCAGCGTGACCTACGGCACGGAGCCGGAGCGGAACGATCCAAACCTCGCCGCGGCTGAAATCATCCTCTCCGGCGGCTTCGACATGACGGATCTCGCGACGCGGGCGCCGCACCTCGAATGGCTGCAATCGACCAGCGCCGGGGTCGAAAAGGTCATCCCGCACATTCAGCCCGGCGTCGTTCTCACCAATGCGAGCGGCGTGCACGGGCCGAAGGGCGGCGAATATGCGATGACCGCGCTCCTCATGCTCAATCACCGGGTGCCGCTCTTCGTCACCAACAAGCCCCTGGCGCGCTGGGATCAAGCCTTCGCAACGCCGATTGCCGGAAAGACGGTGGTCGTCGTCGGGGTCGGCGCCATCGGCGCCGCCGCGGCGCGTCTCGCCAAGCGTTTCGGCATGCGTGTCCTCGGCGTCGGCCGCACAGCGCGCAAGGAGCCACCATTCGAGCGCATCCATGCGCAAAGGGACCTGCGCAAGCTCCTGCCTAGGGCTGATTTCCTGCTCGTCACGACACCGCTGACCGTTGAAACGCGCGGGCTCATCGGCAAGGCCGAACTCGACCTGCTGCCGCGTCATGCCGGCATCTGCAATCTCGGCCGCGGCCTCGTCATCGACAACGACGCGCTCGCGGCGAAGCTGAAGCGTGGCGAGCTTTCGGGGGCAGTGCTCGATGTTTACCCCGAGGAGCCTTTGCCTGCCTCCTCGCCGCTCTGGACGACGCCCAACCTCATCATGAGTCCGCATTGCGCCGTCGACGATGCGGCGTCATATGCAGCACGCGCCCTCGACATCTTCCTCGACAATCTCGAGCGGTATCTCGCGGGACGCAAGTTGACCAATATCGTCGACCGGTCGCTTGGCTATTGAAGCGTCGCCGCGCAAGGCCATGACTGCGGCGTCGAGTCGTGCCCCCACGGGCGGCCTTTTGACGGAGGCGGCGCCAACGGGTCATGTGCGTATGAACCCGGAAATCTTCGCTTAGCGCTCGATAGCGCGCCTCCAAGTCGTCGCCCCCAACGGCCTCCGACGTTGGCGACGGTCGATTCCATCGCCAACGCGGAGAGAGCGGATCACGGTCGACGGCCATGCCGTCGGTGCGATCGGTGTCCAACGTCGCAGCGCGACGTCATCGCGACCGCTTAGGCCGCGCTTTTGTGCGGATGGATCACCTCGACGTGCGCCGCCCGGTTGATCCTCGAGATCGATCCATCGAGGCGAGCGAGGCGTCCCGTCCGCTGGATGGTTTTGGCCAGCGCAACGAGGGCAAGACCGAACGCCACGCCCGAAACAATCAGGCCGAGGGGGAGGGGCGACGCCGTGCCGCGCGCGAAAAAGGAATAGCAGCCCGCGAGCAGAGCGGCTTGGCTGATGACCGCGCCGGTGAGGCCGCACAGCGCGGCCAACCGGCCCGCGACGATACCGCGACGATGTCGCGCCGTCATCGCTTCGAGCCTCGCAACGCGTCCCATGTGGTTCCCCTCGGAATGTTCGATCGAGTTGGTGTCGTCGGAGGATGTATAGAACAATTATGCGACCGGGCTGTGACGGCGATCACCGCTCGACCAAGCGAATCGGCAGTCAACGCCACGGGATGCCGTACTTCACCGTCAAAGTACGGCCGCGTTTCGCCGCCTTGCGGCGCGCGTTCCACTCGCGCAGCTCGGCGCGGGCGATCTCCATCACGATGAACAAGCCGGCGATACCGAACGCCCAGGGGATACTGCCCGACATATTGCCTCCCGGTAGCCTCTCATGGTGGCCTCGCCAACGAAAGCGCCGCCCGTCGATACGCGCTATTGTCGTTGACCTTCGTTAGCCGTCGCCTCGAGCGCGATTGTCGACACTGAACTTTGGCAGGAGGATGACAATCCGATGAAAGATTGCGCCGTCGCCCGGGCGATGTGGCTGGTGGCAGACAATGACCGGCGACCCAACGAGACGGCACGGTTTCCGCTCGCTCCTCGCCCGTCGCGCCGGGTAAGCTCGGTCCGATGATACTCGATCGGGCGGGATGGATCTTGCGCTTGGCAGGCGGGTGGGGCTGGCCACGCTGGTCATTGCTTCTCGTTCTTGTCTTCGTGCTACTGCCGTTGCTCTGGCGCGTCGCTGCCGTTTGGGCGAGCGACCAAGTGCCACATTGGAGCGCAGCGCGCTGGGACAGCGCCGGCCTTGCGCCAGATCCGGCGCGGACGCCGGAGGCGGTCATTCAGTTCTATACGGCGCGCACCTGGGGCTGGCGCGGCATCTTCGGTGTGCACAGTTGGGTCGCCTTCAAGCCGAGTGGTGCTGCACGCTATACGCGCTACGAGGTGGTCGGTTGGGGGGTGGGACAAGGTCTGTCGGCAGTTCGCGAAAGCCAGCGGCCACCCGACGGCTACTGGGCCGGCAATCCGCCGGTCCTCCTGGCCGAGCGGCGTGGCGACGGCGTCGACGCGTTGATCCAACGCCTGAGGCTGGCGATCGAGGATTATCCGTTTCCACGCGAATATCGACTGTGGCCCGGCCCTAACAGCAACACGTTCATAGCCCATGTGGCGCGTGCACTGCCGGAGATGCATGTCGACTTGCCGCCGACTGCCATCGGGAAGGATTACCTGCCGCTCGGCGCGTTCGCCGCACGAGCGCCAGCCGGCAGCGGATTCCAGCTTTCCGTCGCCGGCTTGCTGGGCGTCACTCTCGGTGCGCATGAGGGCATCGAGATCAACCTCTTCGGCCTTGTCGTCGGCCTCGACGTTCTGCATCCGGCGCTCAAACTGCCCTTCGTCGGACGGGTCGGCGTGCCCAATTAACCATGCCTCCGACGGCGCTCCGGCGCGGCTATCGCGAAATGTGGTATTGTTGCCGAGCCCTCTGCCGGGCATTCGCGGGACATGAACCGATGCTTTGTCGCGGGCTGATCATTCTGCTCGTCGTCTTGACGGTATCGGGGTCGGTATCGGCCGCCGTACCGACCGGCACCTACAGTCTGCGCGACATTCAGTTGGGGATCTCGCTCAACGAGTTCCGGCAAATGCAGCATCCGGATGTCACGATCCGCGGTCAGGCACGGGTGGCCTGCTCGAATGACCCGACGGCGGCGGGCCTCGACGCGCTGCGCCTTACCTCGACGATGTTGCAGGCGGAAATCGTTAAATGCGGGTTTTTTCTTCCCGCAGCGAAGGGCGATCAGCGTGTGGCGGCGCCGATGGAGTTCTTCGGCGAGCAGGTAACACCGCTTTTCATGTTCTACCATCTGCCGGGCGAGGAGGACTACGCCCTTGCCCAGATTACCTTTGCCATGGCCAGCGACCGTGGCGATCAATTGATCGGGTTGTTCTACCGAACCTACGGCAACGCAACCTCGCTCGAGGTTACTGCCGTGCCGACGAGTTTCGGCAGAGACCTCGCCGACGTCACGTATATCTGGAACAACGGGGTAAGCGCGCTGCGCCTCGATACGCTGACCCTCGTGTTCAATCAGATGAGCGTCGTCTTGACCGAGAATCGGCTTTGGGGAAACCTCAGCGCGCGGTTCGATGCGGTCGATCGGATGAACCGCGTCGGTGGCGACGAAGGAGCGGTGAAACCCCCTGCTGCCGGAGAGGGTGAGACGGCAGTCAAGCCTGAGGCGCCGGCATGGCCGCCCAAACCCCTGGCGGCACCGACCGATTGGGCGCGCCGAAATGACGAATCGGCCGCCAATTCCGCCGGAGAAAGCGTACCCGACCCGACCGTACAGCCAACTGAGAAAGCACCCGCCTCGGACCTGGCACGGTCGAAATCCGCATCGCCGGCGCCCGGCAAGGCTCCTTCGCCTGCATCCGCGCCTTCCGCCGCTTCGCCGAGCTATGCCGAGCCGCCGATCAATCTGCCGCCGGTCGGGGGGAGTACCTTCACCTTCAAATGAGGTGTCGACCGCATCGCCCAATCGCCGTGAAGAATTCGCCGAGCCGACCGAGCCGCTAACGCCGCACCCCACCCCAGTTGATGGCCGGGCCGCCGCCGTGCGGGGCGGCGGAGAAATCGCGTTGCTGCGGGGTGCCGCTCCAAGTGACGCTTGGACCGCCGCCTCGTGGCGGTGTCGCGGGCTCGTATTGCGGCAGGCTTGTCGTGGCTCGGGCCGCGGCGGTGAGCTCGCTTGGCGATAGATGACGCAAGGCCAGCAACCCGCACAGGATGAGGCTCACCACCACGAGGCCGAGATGAAGCGCCACCAGCGCGTCGTAATGCGCGACCTTTCCCCGTTCCATGCAACGACGCTAACACCGCCGCGGTTGTCATCGGGTTAATGCGCGAGGGCCTCAGCGTTTTTCCTGCGCGACGAAGGCGGTGGCGATCTCCGACCCGGTCGCGTACCAAATATCGGGGAAGCGACGTGTGAAGGCGATGAATTGGCGCAGCAGCGCCAGGCGCGAGGGCCGACCGATCACTTGCGGATGCATGACGAGATTGAAGAGGGCACCCCAGCGATAAAGCTCGGCAAACTCATCCTGCCAGATTTGCAGGATATGCCCGTTCGGCATGATGGTGCGCGGGTGGCGGATCGAAGTCAGGGCGTAATTGGCATCGCCAAGCGACCAGTGGGTCGGCAGCTCGACAGGCCCCGCGCGGCCGTCGGCGAGGATGTGTCGGTACGGAAAGACGTCGTCCAGCATATTGGAATTATAGAGAAAACCGCGTTCCGTGAGGAGGCGCATGGTGTTGTGCGTGATCTCCGCCGCAGGCGGCCGATAGCCCTTGGGCCGAATGCCGAGCTTTCGGTCCAAGACTTCCGAGGCGCGATCGAGTTCCTCCGCCTCTTTCTCGGGTTGCTCGGGATCGGCCCATTCGTGCGAGTAGCCGTGATGGCCGATCTCGTAGCCGGCGTCGCGGATCTCCTTGCAGCGGTCGGTGTGATGGTCGACGACCCAACCCGGGATGAAGAAGGTGGCGGGCAGGCGCTCCTCGGCGAGCAGCTCCATGATCTTCGGAACCGCGCGCTTCGCACCGTAGAGCCCCTGGCTCAAGGTGCCGATGCGCCGCGCATTCGCCGGATCGCGCGCGAGCCAGATCGATTCCGCATCGAAATCGAAGCTCAGCATGATTGCGATCTTGGCCCCGTGCGGCCAAGTCACTTCTCCGCCCATCTCCCGCCCTCGCATGTCCGCTCAGAACAACCCGGCGATCTTGCCGTCCCTGGTGACCTCGATATGGTTGGCGGCGGGGGTTCGCGGCAGGCCGGGCATGGTCATGATGTCGCCGCACACGGCGACGACGAACTCGGCGCCGGCCGAGAGGCGCAGCTCGCGCACCGGCACGATGTGGCCCTCGGGCGCGCCCTTCTGGTTGGCGTCGGTCGAGAAGCTGAACTGCGTCTTGGCGATGCAGACGGGGTAGTGGCCGAAGCCCTTCTCCTCGAGCTCGGCG
>JBGPOZ010000224.1:0-7697 GCA_041488295.1 Allostellaceae bacterium | reverse complement strand
GCCGGAAATACGCCACCAGCGCGACGTAGGCGATGCCGAGGCCCAGCACCAGCGCCGCCGGGCCGAGCGCGCCGAGATACACGTCCTCGATGGTGAGCGGGTTGACCACGGTCTCGCCGCGCGCCAGCTGCGCCTCGACGGTCGCGCTCTGCATGAAATTGCCGAGTAGGATCAGCACGATCGAGGGCGGCAGGATGGTCCCCAGCGTGCCGGCGCTGCACACGATGCCGCTTGCCAGCCGCCGGTCGTAGCCCGCGTTGAGCATGCTCGGCAGCGCCAGGAGCCCGATGGTGAGTACTGTGGCGCCGACCGCGCCTGTCATGGGCGCGAACAGCGCGCCGATGACGAAGCTCGCGATGCCGATGCCGCCGGCGCGTCGGCCGAACAGGCCGCTCATACCCTCGAGCAAATCGGCCGCCAGCGTGGTGCGCTCCAGCACGACGCCGAGATAAAGGAACAGCGGCACCGCCTGGAGCAGGTCGTTTTCCATCAGTCCGATGACGCGCAGCGGCAGCGCCGAGAGCAGGTGGAAATCGAACACGCCAAGCAGCGATCCCAGCGCTGCCATGAAGACCGCGGTGCCCACCAGGGTGAAAGCAACCGGGAACCCGAACATCAACAGCACGAAGGCGACGGCGAACATCGCCAGCCCAGGCGCCCCCGGCTCGGACGGCAGCAATCCCGGACTCAGTTCTGGTCTCCCGGCTCGGGCGCCGCCAGCGCAAGGCCGGCACGGATAATGTTGGCGATCGCCTGAAACCCGACCAGGACCACGAAGAAGAACAGCCCGAGCTTAAGCATGAAGTAGCCGGGGGTGTAGGTTTCGGCGAATTTCTCGGTCTCGCGGAGCGAGTTCAGCACGATCGGCAGCGCATACCAGCCGAGGAGCGCGAGCCACGGCAGCGTGAACAGCGCCGTGCCGGCGAGCTCGATGATCGCCCGCCACCGCGCACTGAAATGCTGCTGGAAAATGTCGACTCGGACATGGGCATCGTGACGCATGGCGAAGGGAATGCCGACCATGAAGAAATTGGCGAAGACGATCTGGCCGAAATCGTTGTCGGTGTTGTTGCCGCCATGGACGATGTCGCGCAGCGGGAGCTGCAAGAACAGGAGCAGGATCACCGGCAGGCAGAGCCAAGAAGCCCAGCGCCCGGCAACGTCGACGACCGCGCTCAAGCCATCCGCCGTCCGCCGCAACCCGGTCATGTTCTCGACCCCGCAATCATCGCGACAGGCTTACCCTCGTTGGGCAGCGCATCACCGGACCGGCCGGCCGCAATGAGCGAATTCTGGATGGTCGAGAAGTTCATCGCCGGAACGCCGGTTACTTCGCCTCTAAGAGGCCGAGCTTGCTCCCCAGCCATTTTGTTGTCGGCGCCTGTATCGAGATCGTCATGAGAACGGCGATGAAGGTGACCGCCCCGATCAGGTTGGCGCCCGGCGCCTTCACCCCGAGCAACAGGCCGGCGAGCGCGGCTGGAATGACGCCGGTCTCGCGGGTCCAGCACATGAACAGCATCTCCTTGAAGCTCCACCGCGCCCGCCGGTCCGGCAGTGCGCACAGGAAGACGGTCACTGGCCGGACGACCAGCATGAAGATGGCGATGACGATGATGCCGCCCAGCAGATACCGATCCATAAGAGCGAAATCGACCTGGGCGCCGAGCAGGATAAAAATGAACAAACGCATGATGAACGAGGTGGTCGCCACAAATTCAGCGAGTTTTTTCGCCTCGCCCACTGCCATCTCGAAACCGAACGCGTCGCGGTTTCCGAGGACGACGCCAAAGACAAAAACCGCCGTGAAGCCGCTGGCCTGCAAACCATCGGCCGTGAAATAGGCGCCGATAACGGCGACGAGCGTTACCACCGGCGCATATTCCGCGAGGAATGCCCAACGTTCATGAGCGATGAGAAATGCCGCGAGGTATCCGAAGACGGCGCCGGCAACAATGCCGACGATCAGTTGCTTGAGCAGGCTGAGCAGCGATGACGCCAACGACAAGTCGTGGGTCCCCATGGCGACGGCCAGCACGGCGAAGGTTGTGATCGCCCCCGTGGCGTCGTTGAGCGCCGACTCGCTCACCACCGTTTGTGCCACGCGGTCGCTGATTTTGACCTGTTGGAAGATCGGAACGAGCGTTGCCGGGTCTGTCGAGGCGAGCGTCGCGCCCAGCAGGAGCGCCACGGTAAACGGAATGCCGAAAACCCAGTACGCAGCAATGCCGGTGAGGACGGCCGTCATTATGACACCGACCGTGGCGAGCACCACGATCGTGATCCAGACCTGTTTCAAGACGTGGAAGCGCAGCGAAGCACCGCCATCGAAAAGGATGTAGCTAGCGCCGAAGAGAAGGATGATTTGGTTCAATGCCGACTCTGCCGGGATGTCGATCAGACCCAGTCCTCGCGGGCCGATCGCCATACCGACGATTGGAAACACCGCGACGTCGGGAATCTTCAACTTCTGAGCCAATAGGCCGGTGATGATGCCGACCGCGAGAATGAGCCCACCGGAAAGCAACGTGTTTCTCGCAACTTCAATCGAGGCCGGCACGTCCAATTCTTGTTCTCCTGCTACGACAATAAATTATTGGCGTGCTTTACCTTTGCCCAGATCACAGCCAGTAGGCAGGGTGAATGGTGCCCAATCAATCTTGAAATGACAAGGTCATCGCCTCATGACGGATGCAAGCCGTCTGGCTGAGATCAAATGCAATCGGGAACACCTCGCCCTCGCAATCGTGCTGGCCTGGGTGTTCCGGGCGCTCGGTGCCGGCGAGCACGCGGATCAGACGCAGCCCGCCAATTATCACGTCCGTTCGCATACGGAGGCGAGAGGGTCGGGGCCCTCCGCTTACGCGTGCCGATCCCCCGTCGGGGCGTCGTCGTCGATGATCTGCGGCACCTTCGCCCGGCGCTGCAGCCAGATGACGCCGAGAAGGTCGGCAAAGGCGACGGCGAGGCGATCGAGCGTGCCGTAGTTCGAAATGCCGCGGGCGCGCGGGCGATGATTGACCGGCACCGAGACGACCCGGCCGCCGCTGCGCAGCGCGAGTGCCGGCAAGTATCGGTGCATGTGATCGAAATAGGGCAGATCGAGAAAGAGCGCGCGCGGGAAGAGCTTGAGGCCGCAACCCGTGTCCGGGGTCCCATCGCCGAGGAGCCGCGCGCGCACCCGGTTGGCAATGCGCGAGGAGACGCGCTTCACCCAAGTGTCGCGCCGCTTCGTGCGCTGCCCGGCGATGAGAAGCGGCGGAGCGCTCGCCGTCGCGGCCATGGCCCATAGGCGCGGGATGTCGGCGGGGTCGTTCTGGCCGTCGCCGTCGAGCGTCGCGATCCACGCTGCGTGCGCCGCCTTGATGCCGGTGCGCAGCGCGGCGCTCTGACCGCAGCTCTGGCGATGCCGAATGAGGCGGAGCGCGGGAAAGGCAGCGGTGAGCGCGGCAATCGCCATGGCCGTGCCGTCCGAGCTGCCGTCGTCGACATAGACGATCTCGTAGGCGAGCTTGCCATCCAGCGCGGCGCGGATTTCAGCGACGAGCGGCGCGATGTTCTCCGCCTCGTTGCGGACGGGAATGACGACCGACAACTCCATGGGCGAGGCCGTGTATCACACTTCCTGCGGCGGGCAAACTGGAAGCGGGCGGGCGACGCGCTCGGTTTTCTTGCGCGAAGGGGCATTGGCGGCCGCGCGGCGAGAAGCCATAATCGCACCATGCGATACGCCGTCTTCGCCGCGCTGATGCTGATTGCCGGGATGCTTCCCGGTGCCGCCGGCGCCGATCAGAGGGATCGCCGCCTCGCCGGCCTCTTCGATCGGTTGAAGGTGACGCAATCCGAGCTCGAGGCGCGTGCGCTCGAAGCCGATATCTGGCGGATCTGGAGCGAGACGGACGACGCGGAAGCGACGGCGCTCCTCGGCCGCGGCGTGCAGGCGATGGGGGGCGGCAACTTTCCGCAGGCACTCGCCGTCTTCAATGTCGTCGTGCAGCGCTGGCCCGACTTCGCCGAGGGCTGGAACAAGCGCGCGACCGTCTACTTCCTCATGGACCAGTTCGAGGCGAGCGTTGCCGACATCGAGAAGACCCTTGCGCTCGAGCCGCGCCATTTCGGCGCTCTTTCGGGTTTGGGACAAATCGACCTCGCCCTCGGCCGCAAGGACGCGGCGATCAAGGTGTTCGGGGCGGCGCTCGCCATCGACCCGCATCTGCAGGGCGTGAAGGCGGCGCTCGAAGGATTGAAGAAGGAGAGCGAGGGCAAACCCACCTGAGTCGCCCCGTCCGCGGCGTCCCATGCGCGACGTCCGGGGGCTCAGCCGAAGCGCCGCGCCAGCGCCGCCTCCGCCTCGCGCACCATGCGCTCCAGGATGATTCCAGCGGGCTCGACGGCGTGGATGAGGTCGGCGCCTTCGCCAGTGAAGACGACGGCCGTGTCGAAATCGCCCGATGCCGCAGCGGCGGCGTAGCGCGCCCCTTCCGCGGTGGCTCCCGCTTTCATTTCCGCTTCGCGGCCGTGCCAGTGCCGCGACAACTCGTTGATGAGTGCGCGCCCGGTATATGGCTCCGGCCAGTCGATGCCGCGCGCGATGTCGAAGATCTGCGTGCGCACCGTATCGTCGCCGCTGGCCGCAACGACCCGCTCCTTGGCGCGCGGATGAGCCAGCGATTCGCTCGAAGCGTAGAAGCGCGAACCGACGAGGACGCCCTCGGCGCCGAGCATGAGCGCGGCAGCGAGGCCGCGCCCGTCGGCGATGCCGCCCGCCGCGAGGACGACCGTGTCGCTGCGGGCGGCGGCAACCGCGTCGGCAATCGCGGGAACAAGCGGCAGCACCGCACGGGCGGCACCATGGCCGCCCGCCTCGGTGCCCTGCGCGACGATGATGTCGGCGCCCTCCTGCAGTGCTGTCCGCGCTTGGCCGAGGCTCTGCACCTGGCAAATGGCGAGGACGCCCGCCGCCTTGATCTTCGGCAGAAAGGGCGCGGCATCGCCGAAGGACAGCATGATCGCGGCGGGACGACGGGCGAGGGCGAGATCGAGAAGCTCAGGCTTCCTCGCCAGCGACCAGGTGATGAAGCCGCAGCCCACCCGCTGATTGCCCGCCGCGGCGAATTCGTGATCGAGCCACGCGGCATCGCCGTATCCGGCGCCGATGAGGCCCAGCCCGCCGGCCGCGGTGACGGCGCCGGCCAGCACGCCGCCCGAGGCGCCGCCCATCGGCGCCAGAAGGATCGGATGCCGGATACCCAGTCTCTCGGTCAGTTGCGTGCGCAGCGCCATATCTGCCCAATCTCCTGCATTCGCTGGAACGGCCGGGGATAGCGACCCGCTCCTGCGCTTATCATCTCATGTTAACCGCGTTCAGGCGAAACTCCGTCATGACCGACGCCGCCGCCATCATCGCCACCACCCGATTCGGTTTCGCCGCGCGCGGCAGCGATCTCGCCAACGTTGCGCACGACCCGCGCGGCTGGGTGCTTCAGCAGTTGCAGCGCCGTCCGGCGACACTCGCGGCGAGCCTACCGCAATCGTCGCGTGGCGTCGCCGACATGCTCGAGGCGCGCCAGGAGCGCAAGGAAAAAATCGGCGATTCGAAGGCGGTGCAAGACGCGCTGCGCCAAGTCTATGTCGCCGAGGTCGGCGCCCGCCTCAACGCTGCGATCACCAGCGATGCGCCGCTCCTCGAGCGCCTCGTCTTCTTCTGGAGCAATCATTTCACCGTCTCGGCGCTGCGTCCGGTCGTGCGCGGCTTCGTCGGCGCGTTCGAGCGCGAGGCGATCCGTCCGCATGTGACCGGCCGCTTTGCCGACATGCTGCTCGCCGTCGCGCGCCACCCGGCGATGGGGTTCTATCTCGACAACGTCATGTCGATCGGCCCCAACTCGCCCTTCGGCCTCCGCAAGGACAAGGGGCTCAATGAGAATCTCGGCCGCGAGCTGCTCGAGCTGCACACGCTCGGCGTCGACGGCGGCTACACGCAGCAGGATGTCGAGGCGTTGGCGCGCATCTTGACCGGCTGGACGATCGCGCGGCTGCGCGATCCCGATCCCGGCACATTTCGGTTCGTCCCGCAGATCCACGAGCCCGGGCCCAAGGTGCTGTTGGGCAGGACCTATCGCGAGGCCGGAATCGAGGAGGGCGAGGCGGCATTGCGCGATCTCGCGCGTCATCCGGCAACGGCACAGCATATCGCAACGAAGCTCGCGCGCCATTTCATCGCCGATGCGCCGCCGCCACCGGTCGTCGAGCGCATCGCCAAGGCGTTCCGCGACAGCGACGGCGATTTGCGGCAGGTCATGGTCGCGGTCGTCGGGCAAGCCGAGGCGTGGCAGCAGCCCTTCGGCAAGATGCGCACTCCGACGGAGTTGGTGGTCTCCGCCTTCCGGGCGAGCGGGCTCCAATCGGTGCCCGATCAGGCCCTGGTCGGCAGCCTCCGCACCCTCGATCAGCCGGTCTTCGTCGCGCCCTCGCCGGCGGGCTGGCCCGATGTCGCCTCGGCGTGGGTCTCGCCTGAATCGGTGCTGCGCCGCGCCGAGTGGTGCCAGACCTTCGCCGAGCGGCTGCCCGACCCGCCCGACCCGATCGAGATTGCCGCGGCGAGCTTCGGCGATCTCATGCCGGCCGAGACGTTGGACGCGATCCGCCTCGCGCCGTCGCGCCGCATCGGCCTTGCCTTGCTGCTCGCAAGCCCCGAGTTCCAGCGGCGTTAGGAGCCGTCAGATGCTCATCCCGACACGTCGCGAAATCCTCGGTCTTGTCGCCGGCAGCATCGCCGTCGCTGGCCTGCCGCGCGCGGTCTTCGCCGCGGCACCGACCGACCGCCGCCTCGTCGTCATTCTGTTGCGCGGCGCCATGGACGGCCTCGCCGCGGTGCCGCCGCTCGGCGAACGCCGCTATGCCGAGCGTCGCGGCAGCCTCGCTCTCGCGGCGCCAGGCGAGGCGGACGGCTCTCTGCCGCTCGACGGCTTCTTCGCGCTCAACGCGGCGTTGCAGCCGATTCATTCCCATTGGGGCGCGGGCGAGCTGCTCTTCGTCCACGCGGCCGGCAACGGCTATCACACGCGCTCGCATTTCGACGCGCAGGATCTGATGGAAAGCGGCCTCGGCAAGAAGACAGGGCAGAGCGATGGCTGGCTCAGCCGTGCGTTGGGAGAGGTCCAGAAGGGCGACCGCCGCCTAGGCATTGCGGTCGGCGGTGCGGTGCCGCTGCTGTTGCGTGGAAAGATCGCCGTCGCCTCGTGGGAATCGCCGGCCTTCAAGCCGGCCGAACCCGAATTCGTCTCGCTGCTCGGCCGCCTTTACGCCCATGATCCGTTGCTTGGTCCGGCCCTTGCCGATGGTCTCCGCTCGCAGAAGCTCTCGGATTCGGTGATGGGCGACGACTTGGCGAAAGGTCCGATGGGTTTCGGGCCGCGCGCCTTCAAGCCGCTCGCCGAGGCGGCCGGAAAGCTGCTCGCGGCGCCCGACGGTCCGCGCATCGCCGCGCTCGAGATGGGCGGCTGGGACACGCATGTGGGACAAGGCACCGTCAAGGGCCGCCTCGCCGGTAATCTCGAAGGTTTCGCCGAGGGGCTGCAGGCGCTCGTGACGGCGCTTGGTCCCGCCTGGAAGGAGACGGTCATCGTCGCCACCACCGAATTCGGCCGCACCGTCGCCGTCAACGGCACCGGCGGCACCGATCACGGCACGGCGTC
>JBGPOZ010000223.1:0-7731 GCA_041488295.1 Allostellaceae bacterium | reverse complement strand
CGATCGACAGGATGATGGTCGGCACGATGAGCGGGGCCGTCGCCAATTTCTCGAGCGTGGCGCGGCCGACGAAGCGCGCCCGAGTGAGTCCGAAGGCGAGGGGCACGCCGAGCCCCAGCGCGAGCAACATCGCGAGCGCCGCGATCGCGAGGCTGCGCAACGTCGCATCGATCCAGCTCGGATCGCCAAAGTAGCGGATGTACCACTGCCATGAGAAGCCGGGCGGCGGAAACTGCAGATAGGGCGCCGAGCTGAACGAGATCGGGAAGATGATGGCGAGCGGTAGCATCAGGAAGCAAAAGACCAGCGCGCAGAAGAGATCGAGAAGGACGGCGCCGAGCCGCGTGCGTCGCGTGGTACGGCGTCGCCTCACGGCGCATCCCCGATGCGCAGGTGGAGGGTGCGCTGAACGAGCACGAAGGCGGCCAGAGTGGCGCCGAGCAGCACGACCGAAAGTGCCCCGGCGAAAGCCCAATTGAGAAGCTCTCGGACCTGCTGCTCGATCAAATTGGCGATCATGACGACGCGTCCGCCGCCGAGCAGCGCGGGGGTGATGAAGAAGCCGAGCGAGAGGACGAAGACGAGCGTGACGCCGGCGAGCACGCCGTGCATCGTCAGCGGCAGATAGATGCGCCGGAAAATTGCGTGAAAGGGCGCTCCGAGCCCCTCGGCCGCGCGCACCAGATTGGGATCGACCTTGCGCAACGCGTTGAAGATCGGCAGGACCATGTACGGCAGCAGGACATGCACCATGCCGATAACGACGCCGGTGCGGTTGTTGAGCAGGGTCAGCGGCTCGTCGATCGCGCCCCAATCGAGCAGCAGGCGGTTGATGACGCCGTTGCGCCCGAGCAGCACCATCCAGGCGTAGGTGCGCACCAGGATACTGGTCCAGAACGGGAGCATGACGAAGGCGAACCCCACGACGCGCCAGAGCGGCGGCCGCGTCGTCAGGAAATAGGCGACGGGGTAACCGAGGAGGAGCGCGATGGCGGTGACGAGCGCGGCGATCTCGAAGGTGTCGAAGAGGACCCTGAGATAGACCCCGCCGTTCAGCGCCTTGCCGTAGGGTGCGAAGCTGCCATCGTCGATGCTGAGCCAGAACAGCCGGGCGAGAGGGATCGCGAAGAGGGCGAGAAGAAAGAGCAGGGCAGGGGTCGACAACCCGACCGCGCCGGCGACCGCTCGCCTGCGTGCCTGCAGGGCGCGATTGGCGGGCCGCATCATCGCTGCCCTCTGTCGGCCATCGCTCATGTCCAATCGATGGGGTGGGCGTCGTCCGGCGCGAAGCCGACCGTCACGCTGTCGCCTGGCGCGCCCGGAGCGGTGTCGGCGCGCACCGGGGTGCGGAGGAGGAGATCGAATCCGGTGGTGATTTGGACGCGGTATTTGTGGGAGGTGCCGAGATAGATCGCCTCGACGATCGTCCCGTTGAGCCGGTTGAGACCCGGGGTGCGCGTGGCGAAGAGCTCAATGCGTTCCGGGCGAACAAGGATTTTGACATCGCGGCCGATCGGCGCGCGGCCCTTGCTGCCGACCAGGACGCGCTGTCGGTCGGTCAGTTCGATGACCGTAGAGTCGGCCTCGTGCCCGAGGACGCATCCGGTCAGGATGTTCGATTCGCCGATGAAATTGGCGACGAAACTGGTCCGTGGCCGCTCATAGATGTCCTCGGGCGTGCCGATCTGCTCGATGCGGCCGCTGCGCATGATGGCAATGCGGTCGGCGAGCACCAGCGCCTCCTCCTGGTCGTGGGTAATGAAGAGCGTGGTAACGCCGAGCCGCTTTTGCAGCCGCCGCACCTCGAGCTGCATCGCCTCGCGCAGCTTGCGGTCGAGGGCGCCGAACGGCTCGTCGAGCAGCAGCAGCTGCGGCTGGAAGACGATTGCCCGCGCCAGCGCAACGCGCTGCTGCTGGCCGCCCGAGAGCTGCGCCGGAAGACGCTCGGCGAAGCCGGGCAGCTCGACGAGGTCGAGCGCCTGCTGCACCCGCGTCGCGATCTCGCCGCGCGGCGTGCGCCGCATTTGCAGCGGGAATGCGATATTGTCGTGCACGCTCATATGCGGGAAGAGAGCGTAGTTCTGGAAAACCATTCCGATGTTGCGCGCCGCCGCCGGTGCTTCGGTCAGATCCCTGCCGCCAAGCAGCACCGTGCCGCTCTCCGGCAGCTCGAATCCGGCAATGACCTTGAGCAGCGTCGTCTTGCCCGAGCCGCTCGGCCCGAGGATGGTGAGCAGTTTGCCGCTTTCGACCGCCAGCGACACCCCGTCGAGCGCGACGACCTGACCGTAGCTTTTGCCGATCTCCGCGAGAGAAAGGTGACCGGCGGCGAGGCCAGGACGCGCTATTTCGCGAGCAGCCACTGGTTCCAGCGTTCGACCGCCTTGTCGAGATTCTCGTCCCACCATTTCGCGCTGAGCCAGAACTGCTTCTGCAGATTGTCGGGGTAGGTCGGCATCGCCGTCGCCACCTTGGCGTCGACATACTTGATCGAATCGAGATTGAGACCGGGATAGCCGAGCTCGGTGGCGAAGACGGCCTGGCGCTTGGCGTCGGCCATGTACGCCAGCATCTTCTGCGCCCAGTAGATATCCTTGGTGCCCTTCGGAATGGCGAACGTGCCCTGCTTGATCGAACCGCCGGTCCACTCGATGGCGATGGGTGCGCCTTTCTTCTCGATATCGTAGAAGCGGCCGTTCCAGCCGGTCGCCAGCACGACTTCCTTATCGAGCAGGAGCTGCGCCGGCTGCTGCCCCGTCGTCCACCAGACGCTGACATGGGGCTTGATCTCGTCGAGCTTCTTGAACGCCCGATCCATGTCGATCGGATAGAGGTTCTCGGGCTTGACGCCGTCGGCAAGGAGGGCGAACTCGAGGTTGTCGACGGGGTGGTTGCGCATGCTGCGCGGGCCGGGGAACCGCTTGACGTCCCAGAATTCGGTCCAGCCCTTGGGTTGGGTTCCGGGTTTGAAGACGTCGGTGCGATAAGCGAGGACGGTTGAATAGACCGAACCGGCGAAGGTGTACTCGGCGTGCGCCTCCTCCGGGAATTTGCTGCGGTCGACGATCGTGTCGTCGATCTTCTCGAGCAGGCCGCTCCGCGCCGCGAAGATCGCGTCCTGGCCGCCGAGCTCGGTCACGTTCCATTCGATGTTGCCCGACTGCACCATCGCCTTGAGCTTGCCGAGATCGACGGGGCTGGTCTCGACGACGCGGATGCCGGTGTCCTTCTCGAAATCGTCGTAATAGGCCTTGCGCATCGCGCTGCCCATCGAACCGCCCGAAGCGTTGACGACGATCTGCTTCGGCTTCGCCGGTTCCGTCTGCGCCGCGGCAGCGAGCGGCGCGAGCGCGAGAGCGGAGCCGCAAATGAGGGCGGCGAGCCGCCCTCGGGATCGAGAGATCGACATGGTGGCTTCCTCCCCTTTTCGTTCAACTCTGCCGTCAGCCTAGCAGATTGCCGCGCGCCGTCACGAATTCCTCGGCTGCAGGGACGAGAGCGCCGGTCGCCGCTCCACCGATCTGCAGCGGAAGGTTCATCGTCGGCGGTGTCGCTGGAATTCATCTTCGGCGGTGCCGCTCGGTCGACTATGGTGCCGTCGACGATGCCGGTGCTTCACGCGCGCGAGCCGAGGGCAAGGCGCATGTCTGTCTCAGAGGACGACGTCGACGGAGCAAAGCGCGCACCCGTGCTCCGGGTCCTGTGGGCACGGCTGAAGGAGCACCCCCTCGCGCGCGTCGGGCCGGGGCTCATCACCGGCGTCGCCGACGACGATCCGAGCGGCATTGCCACCTATTCCCAGGCGGGCGCGCAATTCGGCCTCGACATGTTGTGGACGATGCCGCTCGCCTTCCCGCTGATGGCCGCGATCCAATCGATGTGCGCGCTCATCGGCAGGGTCACCGGGAAGGGGCTTGCCGCCAATATCAAGGCGGCGTTCCCGCCGATCGTGCTCTACGGCGTCGTGCTGCTGTTGCTCGTCGCCAATACGCTCAACATCGCCGCCGACGTTGCCGCCATGGGCGAGGTCTCGGAGCTCGTCATCGGCTTCGATCGCCACGCGCTGACGGTGTTCTTCGTCGTTGCAACCTTGCTGCTGCAAATCTTCGTGCCCTATCACCGCTACGTCGTCTTCCTGAAATGGCTGACGCTCTCGCTTCTGGCTTACGCCGCGGTGCTTTTCACGGTCCACGTGCCGTGGCGGCAGGTAGCGCTGCACACCTTCTGGCCGAGCTTCACGCCTAATGCCGACGCCGCGACCGTCATCGTCGGCGTCTTCGGCACCACCATCAGCCCCTATCTCTTCTTCTGGCAGGCCTCCGAAGAGGTCGAGGACATGATGAGCCATCACGATGCGCCGCCGCTCAAGCGCGATGCACGCGCGGCGGGGCCGGAGCTGCGCCGCATCCGCTGGGACACCTGGAGCGGCATGCTCTATTCCGACATCACCGCCTACTTCATCATTCTCGCCTGCGCCGTCACGCTCAACGTCGCCGGCATCAAGGACATCGAGACGGCGGCGCAGGCGGCCAGCGCGTTGCGCCCGCTCGCCGGCGATTTCGCCTTCATGCTCTTCGCCCTCGGCATTCTCGGCGTCGGCCTCATCGGCGTGCCGGTGCTCGCCGGCTCTGCCGCCTATGCGCTCTCCGAGGCGATGGGCTGGAAATGGGGCCTCGAGCGCAAGGCGACCGAGGCGCGCGGCTTCTACGGCGTCATCGCCGTCAGCGTGCTTGCCGGGCTCGTCATCCAGTATTCGCCGATCGATCCGATGAAGGCCTTGTTCTGGAGCGCCGTCATCAACGGAGTCGTCGCCGTGCCGCTCATGGTCGTGATCATCCTGCTCGTCTCGAAGAAATCGGTGATGGGCGCCTTCACCGCGAGCCGGCCGCTCGTCATCCTCGGCTGGATCGCGACGGCGGTGATGGGCGCCGCGGCGGTGCGGATGTTCGTGCCGGGATAGGCAATCGTCACGGTGCGGCACCAATTGGCCTACCGCGCATCCTCGAGCCAGCGGGGCGATGGTTGAAACGCCATCACCCCGCCCGCGATCGATCAGGTCGGATCAGGGATAGATCTTCTTCGGGTTCTTGCCGATCGCGAAGGTCTTGGGATCGGAATTGGTATACTCGTAGACCGCCGGCTTGAACTCGCCGCACTCGCCATGCGCATCGCACGCGATGGGTCCGGAGACGCCGTCGAACTTGGTGGCGAACACCGCGTCCCGCAACGCCTTGCGGCCGATATAGGTGACGCCGTTCTTGTCGGTGACGGCGACTTTTTGGAGCGCCTTCATCAAGAGTTCGGCCGCGTCATGGGCCTGGCCATGGAAGCCCGAGATCGGCCCCTCGCCATAGGCTTTCTTATATTCCTCGAGGAACTTCGGGTAGCCCTTGCCCATCGCGTCGGCGGAGACGTCGGGATAGGCAATGCGGAAACCGACCACCGCCGTTCCCGCGGCCGTGATCATATCCGGCGCCATCAGCGAGCCGCCGCCGATGAGCGGGATCTTCTCGATCCCGGGGGTGTCCTTCGACTGCCGCACGATCTGGGCGGCGCCGGCGACGAACACCGGAAAGTAAAGTGCCTCCGGCTTTTCGGCCGCGACCCGCGTGAGGAGCGGATGCATGTCGACGTCGGTGGGCGCGATCGCCTCCTGCGACAACACCGTCCCGCCCAGCTTCGTGAAGCTCGTCGCCGTCACGACGGTGAGCTGCTGCGAATAGGGACTGCCGTCATGGATGGTGACGATCTTGTGCACCTTGAGCCCGTTGTAGAGGTACTTCGCATCGGCCGCGCCCTGGTCGATGTCGCTGAAGATGGTGCGCACGAAGCCGTCATATTCGGGCTTGCGGTCGGCTGCCGTCAGCGACGGGGCGGAGCAGGCGGTGCCAAGCTCGACGATGCCCTGCTTCCACAGGATCGGTGCCGCCGTGGTGCACACGCTCGAGCAGGCGGAGCCGAGCACCGCCACCATGCTGGAATTGGCGGCGAGCTTCGTCGCCGCGGTCTGCCCCCCTTCGGAGCTGCATTGATCATCCTCGACGGTGAATTTGATCGAGCGACCCAGGATCTTGTTCCCCGCTTCCTTGAAGGCGATCTCGGCGCCGCGCTTCGAATCGGTACCGAGCGCAGTATCGGCGCCGGAGAGCACCCACATGCCGCCGATCGTGATCGGCGCGCCCTTCGGGATCGAGACGACGCCGATCGCGTCGGTGACCGGGCCGACGGTCTGCGCCGCCATCGCCGGCGCTGCGGTCGCCGCCACGGCCGCTCCAAGGAATATCCCCGTCAACGCACTCAGACTGGGCAGTGACATGTGTGACATCTCCCGCTCCTCTCTGGTTCAAGCTGACATACCCCCCGACAATCGGGCTTGCGCTCGACATCATGCGCCTCCTCGGCCCATGCAGCAAACGGGAGCCGCAACCCGCAGGCGGAACGCGTTGTCGGCGGCCCGCCGCCGCATGCGCTCTCGTGGGGCGGCTGGCCATTCCCGAGCGCGGCCGCTATGGTTTCCGCATGGCCACTCTAGGCGATGTGGCGCGGCGCGCCGGCGTCTCCGCCGCCTCGGTGTCGCGCGTCCTCAACCATCCGGCAAAGGTCAGCCTCGACGTTCGAGAGCGCGTCATACGCGCGATGAGCGAGCTGGGATACGTGCGCGACGGGGCGGCTCGCGCGCTGGCTTCGCGCCATTCCTTCACCATCGGCAATGTCGTGCCGACGCTCGGCATCGGCATCTTCGCTTCCGGCGTCGAAGCGCTGCAGCGGCGGCTCGAGGCGTCCGGCTATCAGCTCCTCGTCGCCGCCAGCCTGTACGATGAGGAAAACGAAGTGCGGCAGGTCCGCGCCTTGATCGAGCGCGGTGTCGATGGCGTGGCGCTCGTCGGCCATCGCCACGCCCCCGAAGTCTACCAGCTGCTGCAGTCGCGCAACCTCCCTTACGTCAACACCTACGAGTTCGACGGGCAGAACCCGCATCCCTGCATCGGCTTCGACAACCACAAGGGCGCCTTCAATTTGACGCGCTGTCTTGTCGAGCTCGGCCATCGCGAATTTGCCATCGTCACCGCGCCGGCGAGCCTCAACGACCGCATCGCGGCGCGGCTCGCCGGAATCGTCGATTGCCTCGCCGAGCACGGCATTGCGGTACGACAGGGTTGTCTGATGGATGTAGCGCAGACCATCGTCGCGGGCCGCGTCGCGACGCGCGCGCTTCTCACCCGGCACCCGGAGCTGACCGCGATCTGCTGCACGACCGATACGCTGGCGATGGGCGCGCTGTTCGAATGCCGCGCGCTCGGAATTCATGTCCCAAAGGACGTCTCCGTTGCCGGCTTCTCCGATCTCGAGATCGTCGCCGAGCTCGATCCGCCGCTCAGCACCGTCCACATTCCAGCCGATCGGATCGGGACGGCGATCGCCGATTTCCTGCTCGATCGCATCGCCGGAAGGAGCGGCCCGATGAAGATCGAGCTGGAGGCCACGATGGTCCTCCGTCAGTCGACGGGGCCGGCGCGCGCGGCGACGCGCTCGGCGGCGGGCAATTTGACCGGATGCGGCGAGCGACCGGCACAGCCCTTGACTTCTTCCGCATAGACCGCTAGAATGGAAGCGCTTTCACTGTTATTTATCAAATAGTTACATGAAAAAATATGAGCCGGTAGAGCTCATGACGCAAAGGGAGAAAATGCCATGAAATCGTGCCTGAGATGGTTCGCGGCGATGATGTTG
>JBGPOZ010000222.1:0-7834 GCA_041488295.1 Allostellaceae bacterium | reverse complement strand
CGGAATATTGGCGGGTCCTGCGCGAGGAGGACCGGCGCGTCATCGAGGGGATGCAGCGAGGACGCCGCTCTCCGGCCGCCGGCGATTTCCGCTTCTCGCCCTTCTGGGAGGAAGGGGTTCATCATTTCCAGAACAAGCTCTTAGCCGCCATGCTGGCGGGCGAAGCCGCAAGCGCATAGCTTGTCGCGGCTTCCATCGAAAAGCACCTACCGGAGGAACAGCAATGGCTCTGCATTTCAGCAAGGAGGAATTGGCCGGGCGGCGCGCCAAGGCGGCGGCGGCGTTGCAAGCGGCCGGCCTCGACGGCCTCCTCATGTTCCGGCAGGAATCGATGTACTACCTGACCGGCTACGACACCTTCGGCTACGTCTTCTTTCAATGCCTCTATCTCAGCGCGGACGGCCGGCTCATGCTGCTGACGCGCGCGCCCGACCGGCTGCAGGCGCAGCATACCTCGGTGATCGAGGATATCCGCATCTGGGTCGATGGACCCGACGCCAAGCCCGCCGAGACGCTGCGCGACGCGTTGAGCGGCCTCGGCTGCCGCGGCAAGCGGCTCGGCGTCGAATGGGAGGCCTATGGCCTCACCGCGCGCAACGGACAGCGCCTCAGTGCCGCGCTCGACGGCTTCTGCACCCTTGCCGACGCCTCCGAGCTCGTGACGCGGCTGCGCGTCGTCAAGAGCCCGGCCGAATTGGCCTATGTGCGCAAGGCCGCCGCGCTCGCCGACGCCGCCCATGACGAAGCCACCCGCCTTGCCAAGCCCGGCGCCTTCGAGGGCGACATCCTCGCGGCGATGCAGGGCGCGGTCTTCCGCGGCGGCGGCGATGACCCGGCCAACGAATACATCATCGGCTCCGGTAAGGATGCCCTCCTCTGCCGCTATTTCAGCGGCCGCCGCCATCTCGACGCCAACGACCAGCTGACGCTCGAATTTGCCGGCGCCTACCGCCACTACCATTCCTGCCTCATGCGCACGATCGGCATCGGCAAGGTCGATCCGCGCATGCACGAGATGCACAAGGCCGCGCTCGAGGCGCTGCTCGCCGCCGAAGCGGCGCTGAAGCCCGGCCGCCCGATCGGCGAGGTGTTCGATGCGCATGCGCGGGTGCTCGACGCGCATGGGCACAAGGCACATCGCATGAACGCGACGGGCTACAGCCTCGGCACCACCTTCGCGCCCAATTGGATGGATTGGCCGATGCTCTATCACGGCAATCCCTTCGAGGCCGCGCCGGGTATGGTCTTCTTCATCCACATCATCATCTTCGATGCCGCGAACGGCCTTGCCATGACCCATGGACGGACCTCGGAGGTAACGGAAACCGGCGCCCGGTCGCTCTCGACGGCTTCGCTCGACTTCGTCGTGAACTGAAGGCGGCGACCCGGATGCGCCAAGCATTGCAACGCGTCATCGCCCTTCTCGGCCTCTTGCTGGTCGGCGGCTGCCAGCCGCTTCCGCACCCGCTCGCCGATGACGCGCCGCCGCCGGGCGCGGCGATCCTGACGCCGCGCGACGGCGCGGGGATCGTCGTGCAGCCGATCGCGGGAGTCGCCGAGCCGGTCGGCTCCAGCATTGCCGACGCGCTCGCGGAAGCCCTGCAAGACGCCGACGTCCCTGCCAGCACGCAGACCGCCAGCAAGGCAAGCTATGTGCTCGTCGGCACGGCCGAAGAGGGCTCGCCTGCCGGCGGCCGCGTGACGGTCGCGCTGCATTGGGAGCTGCGCGATCATGACGGCGCCACGATCGGAACGCACCAGCAGACGATCGAGGCGCCGCTCGCCGATTGGCGTGAGGGTCAACCCGCCCTGCTGACGCGGCTCGCCAAGAGCGCCGCGCCGGCGATCGCCGAGCTTCTCCAGGATGAGGGCGCGACGGCGGTGGCCGGCGACGAGCCGAGCATCATCGTGCGGCCGGTCACCGGCGCCCCGGGGGACGGGTCGCGGACGCTCGCCCGAGCCATGCGCGCGGTCTTGCGCAAGGCCAATCTCGCCGTTGCCGATACCGACAAGCCCGCCGACGCCGCCAAGGCGTTCACGGTCGACGGCAACGTCATCATGGCGAAAGCAGCCGGCGGCAAGCAGAAGATCCAGGTGACATGGTCGCTGTTCGATCCGACCGGCGCCCAGATCGGCCAGGTGAATCAGGAGAACGCCGTCGCCGCCGGGAGCCTCGACGGCGCCTGGGGCGATGTCGCCTATGCCGTGGCGCAAGCCGCGGGCGGCGGCATCGTCGCCCTGATCGAGCATTTGAAATCAGGCCACGCCGGCTCCTAAGCCCGTATTTTCCCAGCGCTTTCGGCCGCGACGACAGCGCGGTTTACAGCCCGAAGGCGCTTTGTTACATTTCGCCCGCGCCGAGCCCGCGCCAGGACGGTCGTGCGCGGGCGCCGGCAGATCGATATCCGCATGAAAATCCTCACCTGCAACAGCAATCGGCCGCTCGCCGAAGCCATCTCGGCGTATCTCAACCTGCCGCTCACCAAGGCGAGCGTGCGGCGCTTCTCCGACATGGAGATCTTCGTCGAGATCCAGGAGAATGTGCGCGGTGAGGACGTCTTCGTCATCCAGTCGACCTCGTATCCGGCGAACGACAATCTGATGGAGCTGCTGGTCACGCTCGATGCGCTGATGCGCAGCTCGGCGCGGCGGGCGACGGCGGTTCTCCCCTATTTCGGCTATGCGCGGCAGGATCGCAAAACGACGCCGCGCACGCCCATCTCGGCGAAGCTTGTCGCCAACATGATCACGGCGGCCGGCGCCCATCGGGTCCTCACCCTCGATCTCCATGCCGGGCAGATCCAGGGCTTCTTCGACATCCCGACCGACAACCTCTTCAGCATGCCGGTCTTCGTCAAGGACATCAAGGACCGCTATCCGGGCGAACCGCTCGTCATCGTCTCGCCCGATGTCGGCGGCGTCGTCCGGGCGCGGGCACATGCGAAACGCCTCAACGCCGACCTGGCGATCATCGACAAACGGCGCGAGCGAGCCGGCGTGTCCGAAGTCATGAACATCATCGGCGACGTCAGCGGCCGGCGCTGCATCCTCGTCGACGACATCGTCGACAGCGCGGGAACTTTGTGCAACGCCGCCGAAGCCTTGATGGAGGCCGGTGCTTCGGCCGTGTCCGCCTATGTGACGCATGGCGTCTTGTCGGGCGGCGCGGTGGCGCGGGTCGTCTCCTCGCCCTTGGAATCGCTGGTGACGACCGACAGCATCCTCGCCACCGAGGCGGTGCGGGTCGCGCGCAATATCCGGCAATTGACGATCGCGCCGCTGATGGCCGAGGCGATCCATCGCACCAGCGAGGAGCGCTCGGTCTCGAGCCTGTTCGATTAGATGGCAGAGTAGGAAGAAGTGTAGACGCGGCGAGCGGCACCCCTGGAGGCCGACGCCGCAAGCGGAGAAACCGACGCATCCCGCGCGGGTCCGCCAGTGAAGGAGAGTAGACCAATGGCCGATATCGCTACCATCAGCGCCGAGTTGCGCGACCGGGCTGGAAAGGGGGCCGCCCGGGCCACGCGACGCGCCGGGCGGATTCCCGGCGTCATCTACGGCGACCAAAAGGACCCCGTTCTCGTCAGCCTCGACCCGCGCGAATTCGACAAGGTGCTGCGCCGCCCAGGCTTCTTCGCGAAGCTGCTCAACGTCACGGTCGACGGCAAGACGCACCGCACCTTGCCGCGCGACGTCCAGCTCCATCCGGTGAACGAGCGGGCGCTCCATGTCGACTTCCTGCGCGTCGGGGCGAGCACCCGGATCACGGTCGCGGTGCCGGTGCATTTCATCAACAACGACAAGGCGCCGGGGCTGAAGCGCGGCGGCATCCTCAACGTCGTCCGCCACGAGATCGAGCTGGTCTGCACCGCCGACAACATTCCCGACCACATCACCGTCGATCTCGACGGTGTCGACATCGGCGAAAGCGTCCACATCAAGAGCGTGACGCTTCCGCCGGGGACGAAGCCGACGATCGAGCGCGACTTCACCATCGCATCGGTCGCAGCGCCGACGGTCGTGCGCGAGGAGCAAGCCGCCGCCGCAGCGGCTGCCGCTGCCGCGGCCTTGGCGGTTGCCGAAGCGACCGAGGCGCCGGCTCCGGGCACCGCGCCGCCGGGCGCGCCGGGCGCGCCGACGACGCCGACGACGCCGGCCGCCACGAGCTGATGCGTCTCATCGTCGGGCTCGGCAATCCCGGGGCCCGCTACGAGCGCAACCGGCACAATCTCGGCTTCATGGCGGTGGACGCGATCGTCCGCCGCCATTCCTTTCCGGCGTTTCGCCCGCGCTTCAAGGGCGAGTTCACCGAAGGGACGCTCGGCGAGCGCAAGGTCATGGTGCTGAAGCCGCAGACCTTCATGAACGATTCCGGCGAATCGGTCGGCGCCGCGGCGCGCTTTTTCAAACTGGATCCCGGCGAGATCGCCGTCCTCCATGACGAGCTCGACCTCAAGGAAGGGAAGGTGCGCGTCAAGCGCGGCGGCGGTACCGCCGGCCACAACGGGCTGCGCTCGATCGACGCGCTCTTCGCCAATGATTTCTGGCGCGTGCGGCTCGGCATCGGCCATCCCGGCGCCAAGGAGCTCGTGCTGCACTATGTGCTGCAGAACTTTCCGGTCGAGGAGATGGACTGGGTCCGGCCGATGCTCGACGCCATCGCCGAGGCGGCGCCGCTCCTCGCCAATGACGACGCGTCGGGTTTCATGACCAAAGTCGCGCTCCTCACCAACCCGCCGCCGAGGCCGCCAAAGCCGGACGAGCCGCGACCGACGAAGAAGACGGAAGGGGGATGAGGGGATATTTTGGGGATGGCGGAGATGTTCATCTGCGCGCCCGAAGGGCGCAATCATTCCTGATTCCCCTTGTCTCCAATCATCCCCATATCTCCTTGCCCTCATTTCATCGCGAGCATTCTCATGGGTTTCAACTGCGGCATCGTCGGCCTGCCCAATGTCGGCAAATCGACGCTCTTCAACGCCCTGACCGCGACCGCCGCGGCCGAGGCGGCGAACTATCCCTTCTGCACGATCGAGCCCAATGTCGGGCGCGTCGCCGTCCCCGATCCGCGCCTCGACATCCTCGCAAGGCTCGGCAAGTCGGCGAAGATCGTGCCGACGCAATTGGAGTTCGTCGACATCGCCGGCCTCGTGCGCGGCGCCTCGAAGGGCGAAGGGCTCGGCAACCAGTTCCTGGGCCACATCCGCGAGGTCGACGCGATCGCCCATGTGCTGCGCTGTTTCGAAGACGGCAACGTCACCCATGTCGAAGGCTCGATCGATCCCATCCGCGACGCCGAGACGGTCGAGACCGAGCTCCTCCTCGCCGATCTCGAAAGTCTGGAGAAGCGCGTCAGCGCCGCCGAAAAGAAGGCGCGCGGCCAGGACAAGGAGGCGAAAGCGCAGCTCGAGGTGATGCAGCCGGCGCTCATCTTCTTGCGCGACGGCAAGCCGGCGCGGAGCCTGCGCTTCGAGCCGGATCAGGCGAAGATTCTGCGAACCCTGCAGCTCATCACCGCAAAGCCGGTGCTTTATGTCTGCAACGTCGAGGAGGCGAGCGCCGCGTCGGGGAATGCGCAAACACGGCGCGTTGCCGAGTTCGCGGCATCGCAAGGCGCGGCGCATGTCGTCATCTCGGCGGCGATCGAAGCGGAGGTGGCGCAATTGGCGGATGAGGCGGAAAAGCGCGAATTCCTGCAGTCGCTCGGCCTCGACGAGACCGGCCTTGCCCGCGTCATCCGCGCCGGCTATTCGCTCTTGGACCTCGTCACCTTCTTCACCGTCGGCCCCAAGGAAGCGAAGGCCTGGACCGTGTCGAAGGGCAGCAAGGCGCCGCAAGCCGCCGGCGCCATCCACACCGATTTCGAGAAGGGCTTCATCCGGGCCGAGACGATCGGCTACGCCGATTTCGTCGCCTGCGCCGGCGAACAGGGCGCCAAGGACGCCGGAAAGATGCGGCTCGAAGGCGCAGAGTACGTCGTGCAGGACGGCGACGTCATGCATTTCAGGTTCAATGTGTGAGCGCAAAGAAATGCGCACTATCCTCACGACGTCCGCGCAGGCCAGCCGGGCGGAAATCGCGCGGCACCTCGGAGCCCTTCGCGCGGAGCAACGGCCCGGTAGCGTCCCGGTGGTCGATCTCATCCGTGAAGACCGCGACCGTTGATCGTTGGCGACGCATCGATCGCCGCCGCATCGCGCCTGCGCCGATCGCACTGTGGCAGGGGTGAGGACGCGGAACCTTGAAAGAGCGTCGTTTCTTCAGTTCTCCATATACCCGTTGATTTCGGCAAAGCTCGCGGCCTCCTCGGCGAAGGTGAAGGTGCCGTGCTCCTTTATCTCGCGACCGGCGCGGATGAGGGCGCCGAGGGCGGCGCGGCTCAAGAGGCCGCCGACACTGACGCGGCGGACGCCGGCGGCGGCGAGGGCGGCGAGCGAAAGGCCCTTGGCGCCGGCAAGGACGTTGACCGGCTTGCCGACCGAGGCGCAGACGGTGCGAACGGTTTCGATGTCGCGCAGGCCCGGCGCGTAGAGCACGTCGGCTCCGGCCCTCTCGAAGGCTTGCAGCCGCTTGATCGTGTCGTCGAGATCGGGGCGGCCGTGCAGGAAATTCTCGGCGCGCGCCGTCAAGGTGAAGGGAAATGGAAGTGCGCGGGCCGCCGCGACGGCGGCGGCGACGCGCTCCGTCGCGAGACCGGCATCATAGATCGGCTTGGCGCGATCGCCCGTCGCGTCTTCGACCGAGCAGCCGACGAGCCCCGTCGCAGCGGCGAGCCGGATCGTTTCGGCGACGAATTCCGGCGCATCGCCGAAGCAATTCTCGAGATCGGCCGAAACGGGGAGATGCGTCGCCGCGACGAGATCGCGGCAATGCGCCAAGGCCTCCTCGCGGGTCACCGCGCCGTCGCGTCGCCCGATCGACCAAGCGAACCCGGCGCTCGTCGTAGCCAGCGCCGCGAAGCCGAGCGCCGTCAGAATGCGGGCGGATCCAACATCCCAGGGATTGGGGATGATGAAGGTCCCATGCTCGTGCAGCGCGCGAAATGCTTTGCCCTTCTCGGCCTGAGACGTCGCCATGGTCCCCTCCTCCGCCGCCACGATCCGCCATCTTCGCGTGCGGCAAGCGGATTGGAAAGCGCCAGCCGCGCAGATCCGCTATGCCGCAAGGGATGCGGATGGCGGTCCGTCTTGATCAGCCGACGATCGCGCGACGGCGCTCGAGGCTCGCCGCGGGCCACAATTTCTTCGCGTCGTAATACGCCTCGAAGGCGGGGACGCCATCGGGGAGAACGACCCATGGCTGCTTCGACCGGATGTAGATATGCACGTCCGGCCGCAGAGGCGTGGGATCATCGAGCGTGCCGACGCGGACGAAGCGAAGCGCAGCACGCCCGCCGTAATTGCTCCAGACCGCCGTCTTGCAGGTCGGGCAACGGTGGATGTCGTGCGGGCGACCGCTGTCGGTGGGGACGGCGACCGGCTCGGGATCGCCCGACAGCAGCACGATCCGATCGGTCTCGATCAGCGCGTTGAGCGCGAAGGCACTTCCGGTTTGCCGCTGGCAATCGAGACAGTGGCAGCAATGCACGAACATCGGCGCGGACGTCAGCCGATAGCGCACGGCCCCACAGGCGCACCCGCCTTCGAGTTTCTCGCTCATTCGCTCCTCCGACGACGCGTGCAAACCTCACGCCGGCCGATGCGCGCCCCTGCTCAGTTCTTCGCCTTGTCGACGAGCCTGTTGGCGGCGATCCACGGCATCATCGCGCGCAGCTTCTCGCCCACTTTCTCGATGTCGTGCTCGCCCGCGCGGCGACGCATTGCCTTGAAACTCG
>JBGPOZ010000221.1:0-7939 GCA_041488295.1 Allostellaceae bacterium | reverse complement strand
GCCCGCCACAGCGAGGCGCTCGTGCGAAATTACGCCACCCACAAGAAGCCGATGCCGTAGTCATCGCGGGCGAGGGTTAACAGCAGGTGCGCCGAATCGTTCCGCTGTCGGAACGGCCGGCACGCCGCCTTACGCGCGGCGTTGGAAGGGCGAGTGAGGCTGTGGCCGCGCGCGTTCAGACGGCGACAAGCGGCGAGGCGAGGCTGGCGACGGCCCAACGCGAGCAGGCGCCCAGGGTTTCGTCTGCCAGCACGGTGAAATCGGCGATGGCGCGCGCGAGCCGCTCATCGGCGTCGGCTTCCAGCGTCTGGATGACGATGACCGCCTCTCGGGTCTGCGGATTGACGCGGCTGCGCGAATCCTGCCGCCAGTTCCAGCGACGGCAAAGACATTTTTCGCAATCGGCGTAGACGATCTCACCGGCGGCAGGCGGGTCGTGCTCCGGCGGAACGCGACCGCCGTCGAGGAATGTGTCGCCTGGGCGAGCATAGCGAAAGGCGTTCGGCGGCTTGATCAAGGCGAGATCGTCGGCGCCGACGGGCATCCGGTGCTTCACCGAAACGGCGTTGTAGAGATCGACCAGCGGCATGATGCGCGGCAACCCGGCGCCGCTCTGGATACGGCGCAGCAGCGCCTCGCAAGCGTCGCGGTAGCTGGTCTTCTTCGAGCCGAAGGCGCGGTATGCGGCGCGCCAATGAAGGATCTCAGGAAGGTCGGCGATGTCCCTGCCTGCAAGGAGCCGCGCCGCGCCGTCCTCGGCATCCGCGATGAAGGCGTCGAGCCGGTCGGTCCTCGCCGCGTGCGGTCCTGGCAACTCGATGACGCCGAAGGCGACGCGGAAACTGGGAAACGCCGCGACCACCTCGCTGATGCTCAACTCCGGCATGATGCAAATTCTGAGATCGAGGCGATCCTGGAGGGCAAGAGTGGTGTCGAAGCCGTCAGGCGAACTCGATGACGTAATTCTCGATCACCGTGTTGGCGAGAAGCTGCCGACACATCGCCTCGACGCTCGTCCGGGCGCGCGCCGCATCGGTCTCGGCAAGCTCGATCTCGATGAACTTGCCTTGGCGCACGTCCCCGACGCCGGAGAAGCCGAGATTGCCGAGCGCATGCTGGATCGCTTTCCCTTGTGGATCGAGCACGCCTGATTTGAGGGTGATGTGGATGCGCGCTTTCAATTGACCTCGCTTATTGCACGATCTTCGGGCCTTTGATGTCGGTCGGGCCGCCCCCGGGGAGCGGTGTATAGCAAGGAGATGGCGCGGAAACAACGGCGCCGGGCGGGCGCTTTCGCGGCCGCCGGGGATTTCACCACGAAAGGCACGGAGAAGAAGAATGAAGGAGATGGGGGGATGTTTGGCGATGGGCGGATGTTTTCGAGAGCGCCGAAGGCGCCAAGACATATATCCCCCTTATCTCCAAATCATCCCCTCATCCCCAGTTCCTCTGTTGTTTCTTCTCTGTGCTCTCCGTGCCTCCGTGGTGATTTTCATTTAATCGCTTTCAGACCGGTACGTCCCGCCACGGCTCCGCCTGCGGGCGTCTTGGCGCGAAGCGGAAGACGGGGCGGGTCTTGCCGCGACCGATCGCCGGGAGGGCGATGAGCGCGCTCGAGACCGTGCCGAAGCCGTCGGCCAGGGCGAAATTCATCGCGCCGCGCGGCCCCGCCGTTGGATCGCTGACATCGTCGGCGAGAAGCTCCTCCCAACTGCGCCAATCGCCAGTCTCGGGGTCAGGCGCCGCCGCCGCGCGAAAGCGCGGAAGATAAGCGCGAATGCGCGGGCTTTCGGGGTCGTCGAAATCGCCCGAGGCGATCATCGAGACGCCGTCCGGCAGCGGGTGCACGGCGAGCGGGAGCGTTCCCGTCGGATCGGCATGGCGCAGCCAAAAGGCGTCGCGATTGTCGGCGAGGATGAGGTTGAAGGGGCGGTACGAGCGCGGCTCGATCATGGCGAGCGCTGCCGCCGCGGACCCGGCATCGGCGTGGTCGAGCGCTTCGAGCACCAATTCGCCGCGTGATCTGCGTCCCTCCTGCGGGCCGAGCGTGCCGAAGCGGTTGAGGATGCCGGCGACGACGCCGTGATCATTGATGGCGAGCCACGAGCCGCCGGCAAGTTCGTCGAATCCGCCGAGCGCCTCGGGTCGATCCGGCCAATGCCGCGCCGGGCCGCGCCACGGCCTTGCGACCATCTCATCGCGATTGGCGCCGATGATGACGGGCCAAGGATGCGCCGGACGGCGCAGGATCACGAGGGTACACATGCCAGCCTCTCGAAACCGCCACGCGGCGGAACCATTTATTAGCAATATCGCGAATGCGGCCTGGAGGGCGCGAGAATGAGTTCATTCGACGAACGTGAACGCGAGTTCGAAGCCCGTTTCAAGCACGATCAGGAGCTTGCCTTCAAGATCAAGGCGCGGCGCGACAAGCTTTTTGGCTTGTGGGCGGCGCAGCATCTCGGCCTCGAAGGCGCCGCGGCCGAGGCCTATGCCAAGGAGGTGGTGGGCGCCGAGTTCGGGAGAAGCGGCGGGGTCATCGCGAAAGTGAAGAGCGATTTTGTCGGCAAAGGCGTCACGATCGGCGAGGCGCGCATCGCCGATGAATTGCACCGGCTTGGCGAAGAGGCGAGGAAGCAAGTCGAGCGAGCGTAGAGCGCCGCAGACAGATCCTTGTGGCTCTTACGCCGTGCCGAACACCCGGCGGAAGATCGTATCGACGTGCTTGAAATGGTAGCCCTCATCGAAGAGCTGCTCCAGCGCCGCGGCCGTGAGATGGCGGGCGACGTCCTTGTCCACCTTCAGCAGATCGAGGAAGCGACCTTCGCCGCGCCAAGCCGGCATGGCGTTGCGCTGGACGGCGGCATAGGCATCCTCGCGGCTCATCCCGGCTTGCGTCAATGCGAGGAGGACGCGCTGCGAATCGACGAGGCCAGCGAGCTGGTCGAGGTTGCGCCGCATCTGCTCGGGATAGACCATCAGCTTGTCGATCATCCCGGCGAGGCGGGCGAGGGCGAAATCGAGGGCGATCGTTGCATCGGGCGCGATGACGCGCTCGACCGAGGAGTGCGAGATGTCGCGCTCGTGCCAAAGGGCGATATTCTCGAGCGCCGGAGTGACGGCGCCGCGGACGAGACGCGCGAGGCCGGTCACGTTCTCGGATAGGACCGGGTTGCGCTTGTGCGGCATCGCCGAGGAACCTTTTTGGCCCGGTGCGAAATACTCCTCCGCCTCACGGATCTCGGTGCGTTGCAGGTGCCGGATTTCGGTCGCCAGGCGCTCGACGGAGCCGGCGAGGACCCCCAATGTCGCGAAGAACCAGGCATGGCGATCGCGCGGGATCACCTGGGTCGAGATCGGCTCGGGCGCAAGGCCGAGCTTTTCCGCGACATGCGCCTCGACCGCGGGATCGATATTGGCGAAGGTGCCGATGGCGCCGGAGATGGCGCAGGTCGCGATGTCGCGCCGTGCCGCCAGCAGGCGCTCGCGGCCGCGCGCGAACTCGGCGTAGAAGCTGGCAAGCTTCAAGCCGAAAGTCGTCGGCTCGGCATGGATACCGTGGCTGCGGCCGATGCACGGCGTCATCTTGAATTCGAAGGCGCGGCGCTTCAGGACCGCGAGCAGGCGGTCGAGATCGGCGAGGAGGAGGTCGGCGGCCTGCTTCAGCTGGACGGCAAGACAGGTGTCGAGCACGTCGCTCGAGGTCATCCCCTGATGGACGAAACGCGCCTCGGGTCCGACATGCTCGGCGAGGTTGGTGAGGAAGGCGATGACGTCGTGCTTGGTCTCGCGCTCGATCTCGTCGATGCGATCGATATCGAAGGCGCCCTTCTCCCAAACGGCGCGGGCCGCCTCCTTGGGGATGGTGCCGAGCGCGGCCTGCGCATCGCAGGCATGGGCTTCGATCTCGAACCAGATGCGAAAGCGGTTTTTCGCCTCCCAGATCGCGCTCATCTCGGGGCGGCTGTAGCGGGGGATCATGCTCGGCAAGGCTCGTTCTTGGCGCAGAGGCGAAGCTTATAGCAGCCGTCCGCGGGAAGCGATATCGCCGATGCGTGGACCGGGGCCGCTCCATCCCAACATCGTTAAGAAAGTGGAAAGGCCCCCGGCGGTAAGATGCGAGCGGATCGCAGCGCGGGAGGGCGCCATGGAGCAATTCGATCGCGACGAGACGGCGAGTTCAAAGCTCGGCGACGACATCGCCGACGACAGCTCCGCCGCTCGGCCTGCGTCCCGCAAGTTCGATGAGCTCGTTGCGCAGGTCGGCGAGCTCGCCGGTCGGACGACCCTCGGCATCCTCGATGCGACCCTTGCCGCGACGGCGCGTGAGGGTGGGGCCACGAGCGCCGCGGCGGAGGCAAGACGCCTTGCCGACCGGACGATGGCGGCGATCGAGGAAATCGCCCGGCAACCTTCGCTTCAAGGGCTTGGCGTTGCGCTTGCGCGCCTTGGCACCGGTATCGCTCCGGCCGCCATCCTGTCCGAGATCGAGCCGTCGTCGCGCTGACGGGCGTTCGTCAACCCAGTGCTTGTTTCACGCGCTTTGCCGTGAACGGCAGGTCGCGCAAGCGCCGTCCCGTCGCCTGAGCGACGGCGTTGCCGATCGCCGCCGCCGTCGGTCCGCCCGCAGCTTCGCCGGCGCCGAGCGAGCGCTCATCGGGCCGGTCGAGGAGCACGATTTCGATCGCCGGCACCTCGGGAAAGCGCAGGATCGGATAACCGTCCCAATCGCGCGAGGCGATGCCGCGACGGTCGAAAACAACCTCCTCCTTCAGGGCCCAGCTCGTTGCCTGGATGATGCCGCCCTCGATCTGGTTGCGCAGGCCGTCCGGGTTGACGATCTGGCCGGCATCGACGGCCGCCACTGCCTTGAGTACGCGCACGGCGCCGCTCGCGCGGTCGATCGCGACATCGACGATGACCGCCACATAGGTCGCGAGGTTCTTGTATTTGGCAAAGCCGAGGCCCCGCCCGTGGGTGCCGTCGCGCGCTTGTCGCGGCGCCCACCCGATCTTCTCCACGGCCGAAGCGATGACCGCCTTGGCTCGTTCGTCCCTCAGATGGCGAAGGCGGAATTCGACCGGGTCCGCGCCGGCGGCCGCCGCCAACTCGTCCATGAAGCACTCGATGGCAAAGACATTTGCATAGGCGCCAAGGGTGCGCAGCGCCGAGACGCGCAGCGGCATCTCGGGGACGAAGTGATGAGTGATGTGCTGGCGTGGAAAATCGTAGAGCGGGATGGCGTTGCGGTCGCCGCCACCCGCGGGTTGCGGGATCGCGACCGGAGGCGGCGGCTCCATCGGTTTCTCGAGATACCAGGCGCCGAGCAGCCCGACGCCGTCCGGCGCTCCCGGTCGCGTGCTGTGCGTGTTGCTCCAGACATCGTAGGTCCATTCGACGATGGCGCCGTCCCGCGCAAGACCAGCGCTCGCGCTCATGCTCATGGCCGGGCCGAACGGCTCCCACGCAAACTCGTCCTCGCGCATCCATTGGACCTTGACCGGACGACCAGGCACGGCGCGGGCGAGGAGAACGGCATCGAGCGCGACATCGTCGGCGCCGTTCTGGCCGTAGCAGCCGGAGCCTTGCGCGTGGCGCACGACGATACGGTCCTCGGGCAATCCCAGAACCTTGGCGATGTCGCGGCGCAGCGGAAAGACGCCCTGCGTGTGCGACCAGATCTCCGCTCGCTCGCGGTCGACGCGCGCCACGGCGCATGACGGACCGATCGAAGCGTGTGCCAGATAAGGCCGCGTGTAGGTCGCGGCAAGCTTTTGTGCAACATCGCCGGCGGCATTGTCCGTCGCGCTGATCACCTCGTTGTCGGATCCGAGGTTCCTCAGATAGGCATGGATGCTGTCGGCGTCCGGCAGTGCCGGGCCATCCCGCCAGTGGGCGCCATTGCGCAGCGCGTCGCGAGCAGCGATCGCCTGTTCCTCGCGCGATGCCACAACGCCGAGGAAACTGCCATCGTGCACGATCGAGATGACGCCCGGCATCTGTCGGAACGCGACCTCGTCGAAACCGAGGAGACGGGCGCCGTAGCTCGGCGGACGGACGACCCGCCCGAACAACATCCCCGGAAGGCGTATGTCTTGCACATAGATCGCGCCACCCGCGACCTTCGCCGGGATATCGATGCGCGGCGCGCTGCGGCCGACAATCTTGTACTCGGCCGGGGGCTTCGGCGGCGTCGAGGCGGTCGCCTCGCGGTGGAAGATGCCCTGACGCGCGATCTCCCAATAATTCGTCGTGGCAGTGCCGTCTCGGACCGAGATCGTACCGTCGGCGACGGCGAGACGATCGACGGTTACGCCGAGCTTTGTCGCCGCGAGATCGAGCAGGATGGCACGCGCTTCGACCGCGGCAAAGCGCAGCGCGGTTCCACCCTGTTCGATCGACTGGCTTCCCGAAGTGACGCCCTCGTCCGGCGTTTGCGATGTGTCTCCCGAGATGATGATGAGGCGCTCGAGAGCGACATCGAGCTCTTCGGCGGCGATTTGGCGCAGCGCCGTCAAAATGCCCTGGCCGAGCTCGACCTTGCCGGTGAAGACGGTGATGGTGCCATTGGGATCGATGCGAATCCACCCGTCGAGCGCGCGGTTCTTCGCGAGGCTGCCGGGGAGCGGCTTCGTCTGAGATCTGGCAAGTTGCGGCGCGAGGCTGAAGGCGAGGACGACGGCGCCGACACCCTGGCCGAACCGCCGGCGCGTCACGCGCGCGCTCATCCCTTCATCTCCCGCGCCGCGCGCTGAACGGCGCGGATGATCCGCAAATGCGTGCCGCAGCGGCAGAGATTGTCGGCGAGGGAGGTACGGATCGCGTCATCATCGGCCGCGGGGTTGCGGTCGAGCAAGGCCTTCGCCTGCATGATCATGCCGTTGATGCAGTAGCCGCATTGCGCCGCCTGCTCGGCGATGAAGGCGCGCTGCAGCGGGTGCGGCTTCTTTGCTGTGCCGATCCCTTCGAGGGTCGTGACCGCGAGATCGCCAATGGCGGCGATCGGCGCCATGCAGGAGCGCACCGCCTCATCGCCGAGAATGACGGTGCAGGCGCCGCATTGACCAAGCCCGCAGCCGAATTTCGGGCCGTTGAGGCCGAGATCGTTGCGCAGGATGTAAAGCAGCGGGGTGTCCGGCGCGACCGTGACACGGTGGCTTTTGCCGTTGACGGTCAGCTGAAACGCTTCTGTCATGGCTCCTGCCGAGGGTGGCCGCTATCGCCCGATGAAGTTCGGCTTGCGCTTCTCCATGAAGGCGCGGCGGCCTTCGATATAATCATCGCTCGCGAAGCACTCGGCGACAAGGCGCTCGCAAAGGGCGAGATCGCGCTCGTCCGGGTCCTTGACTGCTTCACCGACGATGCGCTTCACCGAGGCGACGGTGAGGGGGGCATTGCCGGCGATGGCCGCGGCGTAGTCCGCGACGTAAGCGGCGAGCTCGGCCTGCGGCACGAGTTGGTTGATGAGGCCGATGCGCAGCGCCTCCTGCGCCGTGTAGTGGCGTGCCGTGAAGAAGATCTCCTTGGCCGCGGCCGGTCCGACGAGATCGCAGAGACGGCGGATGCCCTTCATCCCGTAGCCGAGGCCGAGCTTCGCCGCGGGAATCCCGAAGCGCGATCCCTCGGTGGCGACGCGTAAATCGCAGGTGATGGAGAGCGCCAGCCCGCCGCCGATGCACCAGCCGTCGATCATGGCGATGGTCGGCTTCGCCAGATTGGCAAGCGCGGTCGACGTGCGGTCGGTCGTCTTGTTGTAGTGCTCGACGGCCTCTCTGGAGGACCGCTCGCTCTCGAATTTCGAGATGTCGGCGCCCGAGACGAAGGCCTTGCCTCCAGCGCCCGAGAGCACGACGACGCGGATCGCCGGATCGCTTGCGAAATCCGCGAGGATCTCCTCGGCCGCGATCCACATTTCAAGCGAGACGGCGTTGTGCCGCTC
>JBGPOZ010000220.1:0-7992 GCA_041488295.1 Allostellaceae bacterium | reverse complement strand
GGCGAGCGCTTCGCCAAGGCACTGTCGCTCGGGTAGAAGGAGCTAAGCCGGCACCGCGTCGAGCAAGCGATAGGGCAGCTCGGCGCCGCGCTCGATGCGCAGGATGCCGGAGAAAACGAGGCTCCGTCCGGTCGGCGCGATGGCTTGGTCGGCTACGATACGGATCATCATGCTGAAGCCCGGCCGCTCGCAGCCGGGGCAGCCGATCGGGTTCGCGGCGAGAATGAAACTGCGGTGCCGCACCGCCTCGTGAAGCGGCAACATGAAGCCGCGGATTGTGACCCGCGCCCCTTCGAGCTCCTCCACATCGGCGGGAAAAACCGGCAGCGTCCAGGCGGATGGCCGTTCGGCGCGGACGAGGCGCCGCCAGAGCTCGGTATCGGGGCGCAGCGGCAGGTGAAACCGGTCGCGGCGAGAGACGAGCGCGACCGCCGTCGTCGCGAGCAGCGGCACCGCCAGGGTGGACAGCAGCAGATCTCGGCGCTTCAGAGTCATCGACAAGGCTCCACGCCGGTATTGTCGCAGGTCCTTGGTCAACAACAGTTAAAGCTGCGCCCAGGCGCCGAGGAAAAGGATGGAAGAGAAGACGATGAGCAGAAGGGGGCCGGCGATGGCGAGGAGGCGCTCGAAACGGACCGCCCACCGCGCGCTGCCGCCGAACATCCGTTCGGCGAGCTGACGGCCAAAGACGCTCAGCACGGCAATGCCGGAGACGGTGATCGCCATGCCGGCCGACATGGCGAGGGCGGCGCCGACGCCGACCATGAAGACGCTGTTCGCGAGCGCGAAGAGCAGAACGATGATGGCGCTGGCGCAAGGCGTAAGCCCGGCCGCCAGCATGAGCGCCGGCCCGGCGTCGCGAGACCGGATTGCGCCGGAGTGATCATGCGCCCCGTGACCATGCGCATGATGGTGCCCGTGCCCAAGGATCGCCTGATAAAGCATCCAGAGTCCGAGCAGGCAAATGAGCCCATAGCTCGCCATTTGGGCGATCGCCGCCTCCCCCAGCACCTCCATCTGCGCCAATCTGAGGACGAAGCTCAGAACTCCGACGATCGCGATCGCAGAGACACCTTGAACGAGGGAGATGAGGCTGCCGAACAGCACACCCTTCACCCATCGCTCGCGGCGCGCGACGAAATATGACGCGACGACCATCTTGCCGTGCCCCGGCCCCACCGCATGGAGCACGCCCCAAGCGAAGGAGAGCAACAGGATGCCGGCGAGCGCCGTCATGGAGTTGGGTTGCGCCTACGGCGCGAAAGCGCACCGAGATCGCCGCGTTGAGCTCGCGCTGCGCCCTGGCCGCGGCAGCGATCAACTTTCCGCCGAGCGGCACTGCGAGAGAAGATGGCGTTTCGGAGGGTTTGCCGGAATGGAACGGATCGTCGGCGCGCAGCGGCGAGATGGTGCAGAGGATCAAGAGGATTGCCGCCGTGAGCGCGCGCATCCTCAAGCCCGCCGCCATGTGCACTTGACGATGTCGCTATTGACGGGCCCCAGCTCGGAGGGCCGTTCGACATCGCGATAGATCGCGCATTTCGTGCCGAGCGGCTCGCCGCGCTCGACGGCGACGGCATGCGACTTCGCCAAGGTGAAATCGACGAAGTATTCCTTGTCGAACACGACCATTTCGATCTCGTTGAGCGCCCGCGGCCTTGCCGTTCGCAGCGGCACGGTGAATTGGTAGGTGATCATGTGCTCGCGCAGCGAGGCGGCGAAATCCGTCACCCGCTCGACCTTGACGGCCTCGCCGTTGATCCAAAGATCGAGGAAATAGTTGTAACTTCCTAGATTCACGAAGGCATTCGTCCTCAGGCGCTCGACGTCATCGGCGGATAGTGCCTCGCCGGGCGCGCTCATGACGTTGTCCTTCCGCAGCACCGAGCTGTACATCTCGTCGAACGTCCAAGACAGCCGCAGTCCGGCGATATCCTTCTCATCGAAGAGCAGCGCGACCGAGTGCTCGATGAAGACGTGCGGGTGCGCACCGGCATCGCCGGGACAGGACAAGCCGACGATACCGACCAACAGCAGAAGGCGCGCGCGCCGATTCAGCAAATCCCCGAGCCTCTCCGAATGCGACCGTGTTGACGCCTCGATATCACGACTTGCTCAACGCGATTGCGCCTGTGAATTGCGGCAACGATGCGACGCACGGCGACCCTAAGCCGGCATCGGCGAGCGGCGCATGATACTGGTCAGCGGCACAACGGCAAGGCCGCGTGATGCCGCGGTCGGGATCCACTGCTCCAGCACCGCGAGAGTGGCATCGTGCGGGTGCCCGATGCCGATCGCCGCGCCTTGCTTTCGGGCGACGCTCTCCAGCGCCGCGATCTGCTTGACGACGCCCTCGATCGTCGTCTCGTTATCGAGAAAGACGTTGCGCGAGGCAAACGGCAAATCGCGCGCGGCGGCAAGCGAAGCGCAGGTTGTGTGCGGCGTCGTGCGCGAATCGAGGAAGAGAAGACCGCGCTCCTTCAATTCCTCCATGACGATCCGCATCCCGGAGGCATCCGCCGTGAAGCGGCTGCCCATATGATTGTTGACGCCGACATATCCTTGCATCCGCTCGAGCCCCCACCGCAGCCGGGCGCGAATCTCGGCCTCGGACAGCGCGGTCGTCAGCGCGTTGGGCCCGGGATCGATGGACGCGGATTCCGGCTGCATCGGCACATGCACGAGATACTCGTGACGGGCTTCTCGCGCCGCCGCCGTCCATTCCGGCAACCTCTCGGCGTAAGTCATGAAGGCCAGGGTGATCGCGCCATCGAGGCCGATCGCCCGACTGGTCCGCGTCTGGTCGAGGCCAAGATCGTCGATCACCACCGCGATCGTCGGCCTCCCGGTCGCCTCGACCAGCGGCCGAGCATTGCGCAACCAGGTCGGCGGATTGAGCGAGACTGGCGGACGCCGCGGCGGGACGGAGAGCGGCGGTGCGGCAGCGGGCGGCTCGAGCATCGCGACCGGCGCCGGCGCCGTCGGTATGTAGACGTCGGTCGGAAGCGGCGCTTCCTCCATGGCGACCGTCGGGATCCGCGCCTCCGCGGCTGGCTTCGGTGAAACCGGAGGGATCGTGGGGCGCGGCGCGGCGCGGCTCATCAGCTCTGCTATCCCGGCGCCGGCCGCGAGCGCGCCGAGGCCGCCGATGACGAGGGCGCGGCGCGACAGGGACGACGCAGCCGGGTACTTGCGCCGCCGCACGGTGCCGCGGTTACGGTATTTCGCCAATCGGTGCGTCCTGCCCGTTGCCATCGACAAGGCCCCCTGCCCCGTCGATATCGCCGAAACGCTAATTTAACCCTAATACCACGCCTTGGCTTCGACGATCACGGCACGAAGCTTGCGTATCCGAGCATCCGGGCGGCCAATCTCATCGGATTTGGATCGACGTGCCGAGCTCGCGAGGGTGCGCGCGGTCGGCCAGGCATATCGGCGCAGCGCGAAGCCGCGAAGTCAGTGCGGATGATGGGGCATCGGAGGCGCGGGCGCGGAGGGGTTCGGGCCTGCGAGCGTCGCGTCGCGTCGACCGGCCATCGAGCGGCTCCTCTGGCGGCTCGCATGCCACCCGACGCTGACGAGGTAGAGCGAGGCGCTCAATGTGCTGATCCAGAAGCTGGTCGGCCAATCCGTGTCGTAGGCAAGAACGAGGCCGAGCCAGGTCTCCGCCACCGCGAGCAGCATCGCGAGCGCGATGCCCCAGCCGAGGCGCGAGGTCAGGCGACAAGCCGTCGCCGCGGGCCCCACCATGAGCGCGAAGATGAGGAGGATCCCGACGATCTGCGTCGCTTCGGCGACGGCGACCGAGACAATGACGAGGAAGAGAACCGAGACCAGGCGGAGCGACACGCCGCGCGCCTCGGCCAGCTCCGGCTGAAGGGTCGCGAACAGCAGCGGGCGGGCGATGACGCCAAGCGCCACAAGACAGAAGGCGGCGAGGCCGAGCAATGCCCACAACGTATCAGGATCGACGCCGAGTACGTTGCCGAAGAGCAGCGCGGTAACCTGCGTCGCGTAGGCCGTGTAGAAATGCAGGAATAAGAGGCCAAGACCGAGCGAGAAGGTCAGCACGACACCGATTGCGACGTCCCGCCCGGCCAGGCGCTCGCCGAGGAGCCCCATGCCGATGCCGGCCGCGACCGTGAACAGCAAGAGGCCCCAGATCGGGTTGACGCCGAGCAGCACGGCGCCGGTCGCGCCGGCGAACCCGACATGCGAGAGCGCATGGCCGGCAAAGGCCTGCGCGCGCAGCACCAGAAAGAAGCCGACGGCACCGGCGACGATCGCGACGATGCTTCCCGCCATGAAGGCGGTGCGCATGAAATCGTAGTCAAGCATCGTGGCGATGATGATCCCGCTCGACATCCTGCTCGCCGGACATGACGAACACCCGCCCGTTGATCCGCACCACGTCGATCGGCGAGCCGTAGAGACGCGAGAGCACGGGTCCGGTGACGACCTCGTCCACACTGCCGAGCGCGGCCCGGCCGTTGCCGAGATAGAAGACGCGGTCGAGCGTGCCCAAGAGGGGATTGAGCTCGTGCGCGGTGAACAGCACGGCGATGCCGAGCTCTTTCTGCACGCGGCGCACCAGATCGATGACAAGTTTTTGATAGTGCGGGTCGAGGCTGATGAGCGGCTCGTCGAGCAGCAGGAGGCGCGGCTTGCCGAGGAGGGCCTGCGCCAGCATCAGCCGTTGCCGCTCGCCGCCCGAGAGCTGTGCGATCGGTCGCTCGGCGAGCGTCGTCGCCCCCACCGTATCGAGCGCCCATTCGACCATCCGCCGGTCGGCGGCGGTCAGCAGCGGCAACCCCCAACGGTGTCCGTCGACCGCGCCGGCGACGAGGTCCCAGCCGCGCAGCCCGAGCTCGGCGCCTGAGCTGTGCACTTGCGGGATGTAGCCGGCGAGCGGGTTGCCATGCGCCGGCCGCTGCCCCAACACGCGGATTTCTCCGGCGCTCGGTCTGATGAGGCCGAGAATGGCGCGCAGAAGCGTCGTCTTGCCAGCGCCGTTCGGACCGAAGACGCCGATGAACTCGTCGGGGCCGATCGCCGCGTCGACGTCGGAGAGGATCGTCCGCCCGCCGATCGAGAGCGTGACCCCGGCGAGCTCGATGGCATTCACGATGTCGGCCGGGCAAGCGCCTTGTCGAGCGCGCCGAGTTGGTCGGTCATCCAATCCTGGTAGCTCTTGCCGGGCGGCTCGGTCTCGCTGACGCCGACGATGGGAATTTTCGCTTCCTGCGCCCGCTTCTGCATCCGCTGCGTCAGCGCCTCGCTCGTCTGGTTGTTGTAGAGCAGCACCCTCACCCGGTTCTTCTTGAGATCGTTCTCGAACCCGGCGATGTCGGATGCGCTCGGCTCGGTGTTGTTCATGATCGAGAGCTGAAAACGATCGTTGCGCATCTTGAGGCCGAGCGCCGTCGCCATATAGCCGAAAACGGGCTCGGTCGCCGTGACCGGGGTGCCGGCAAATTTGCTGCGCATCGCCGCGACCGCGTCGTCGAGCGGCTTCAAGGACGCGGTGAAGGCCTGGAGGCGCTGCTCGTAGTCAGATTTGTGCGCCGGATCGGCGGCGGCGAGCTCCGCGGCGAGCGCCTTCGCCACCGCTGGCATCGTCGCCGGATCGTACCAGAGGTGCGGATTGTCGCCGGTCTTTCGGTGCATGAGCTTCGCCACCTCGATGACGCGCCTTCCGGCCGGCTTCGAGGCGGCAAGCAGCTTCGTCATCCACGGATCGTAATCGGCGCCGTTGAAGATCACCAGCCGCGCTCCGGCGAGGTCGCGCGCCGTCGTCGCGCTCGCCTCGAAGAGATGCGGGTCCTGATCGGGGTTGGTGAGGATGCTTGTGACCTTGACATCGGGTCCGCCGAGCTGTGCCGCGACGTCGCCGTAGAAATTCTCGGCGGCGACGATGTTGATCGGCTCCGCCCGGGCTTCGGAAATCGTCCAGCCGAAGCCGGCGACGGCGAGAACGACGCACACGGCCTTCCACATGGAGGCTTCTCCCGCATTCGATTTTAGCGGAGTTTTGATACAATATAACCTATCGCCAGGCAACCGTATTGCCGGCGATCATCGGTGACGCGTCGGTGTCGTGGTGGCCCCGCGGGTCGCGCCGCTATTCTGCGGCGGCAGCCCGGCACGACGCGCAGAGCCCGCGCAGCTCGACGACCTGCCGGTCGATCTTGAAGCCGAGCGCCTGGCCGCGATGGCGGAGCGTCTCGGCGATCTTGCTGTCGTGCAGCTCCTCGGTCGAGCCGCAATCGGTGCAGATGACGAACTGGCTGTCATGCGGGTGGTCGGCGTCCGGGCACGCGGTGAAGGCGTTGAGGCTTTCGATGCGATGGATGAATTTCTGCTCGAGCAGAAACTCGATCGCGCGATAGATGGTGGTGGGCGTGCGCTTGGCGTCGAGCTGCGCCAGCAGCGCGTAGGCGCCGATCGGCTGGCCGGCGCGCAGGATGAGTTCGAGCGCGCGGCGCCGCAGTTGGGTCAGCCGGGCGCCCCGCTCCTTGCACGATTTCTCGGCCTTCGCCAAGACGCGAGCCAGTTGCCGCTCATCCACGGTTAGGATCCCCATCATCGCAACGCCGGTCATTCTATGCGATTTTCGCCGTCAAGGCACGATTGAGTGAGGCGGACGGGCATCGGGCGGAAGAGCTGGCACACAACCGGCGATCTTCAGACCTTTGGCGAGGCCGTTACCGCTGATAGACTGAACCTCACAAAGCCGACTCGTCGCTCAATAAGGGAGTAACCGATGCAGGGAGGCCGCCCGACCGTTTCCTCGCTCCGCGGCATGGTGGCCGCCGCCCATCCGCTGGCGGCGCAAGCGGGCGCGCGGCTGTTGCGCAGCGGCGGCAATGCGTTTGACGCGGCGGCGGCGACCGCGGCCGCGCTCAATGTCGTCGAACCCTACATGTCGGGTTTGGCCGGCGAGGGCGTCGCGACCTGCTATGTCGCCGCCGAGCGCCGCATCCGGACCCTCGACTTCGTGACGAGGACCCCCTTGGAGCTGCCGGTCGAGCGACTCCACAAACGCGAGGATCTGGCGCGCGGGCCGCTCGCGGTCGGGACGCCCGGCAACCTTGCCGGCTGGTGCGAGCTCGTGCGCGCCCATGGCTGCAAGACGCTCGGCGAGGTGTTCGCGCCGGCGATCGAGCTTGCGCGCGACGGTTTTCCGCAGATCGGCTTCAACGTCGCCTCGATCAACCAAAGCTGCGCCGAGCTCAAGGCGCACACCGCCTTTTTCGGCGACTGGCTCAAGACCTATCCAGGTGCCGACGGCACGGTCGGCAAGGGCTTCATCCTGCGCCAACCCGATCTCGCCCGCACCTATGAAGCGATCGCCGCCGAAGGCGCCGGTTTCCTTTATGGCGGCCCGCTCGGCCGCGCCATCATCGCGCATCTGAAGAAACTCGGCGGATGCCTGACCCTCGCCGATCTCGAGGCGGTGAAACCGGCCTGGCTCGAACCCGCTTCCGCCACCTACCGGAACCTTCAGGTCCACACATTGCCGCCACCCTCCGAGGGGTTTCAGTTTCTCCTAGCCTTGCGCATTCTCGACGGTTTCGACCTCGCTTCGCTGGAGCGCGACGGCGTCCAGCATCTCGACACCGTCTATCGCGCGATCCGCCTCGCCGCCGGCATCCGCATCGCCCACAACAAACCGGCGCCGGATGTGCTGGCGCGCCTCCTCGCCGAGCCCGCCGTCGCAGCGCTCCGCCGGCGCGTGCGCGACGGGCAGCCGATCGACGGGCCGACCGAAATGACGGCGGATCCCGAGCCGGATATCGTCGACCGTGAGCACACGACGTCGCTCTCGGTCGCCGATGGCGAGGGCAACATCGTCTGCCTGACGCAGAGCCTCGGCAGCCTCTTCGGCAGCGGCATCGTCGTTCCGGGCTATGGCGTCTGTCTTAACAACTTCCTCTATTGGGGCGAGGTCAACCCCGCGGGCGCCAATCATTTGCGCCCGGGCGGCAGCAT
>JBGPOZ010000219.1:0-8060 GCA_041488295.1 Allostellaceae bacterium | reverse complement strand
TCACCGGCACACTGGATTGATCCGAAGATCGGTGTCGTGTAGCTTCAAGTATTCGACATCGCGAATTTGTCTTCCGATGCCGGCGCACGACTCTACCGTGGCGTTCGCCCTATCCGGGACGTGCCCGATGACGGCAGCCAGCCCAACTCACGGCCGCGCGACCGATCTCGTCGCCGCCGCAATCTCCGGCGCCGATGCGGCGGAGAGCTGGTTCTGGCGCTGCGAGGCGCCGACGGTCCTCGTGGCGCTCGCGATCTACGGCGCCTGGATCCTGTTGCTCGCCTTCCACACGATGTTGCCGTGGTGGGTCCTGCTGTTGCTCGGCGGCTATGTCGTGCAGTGGCACTTCTCGCTACAGCACGAAGCGATCCACAGCTGGCGCACGCTGCCGACCTGGCTTCGCACGGCGATCGTCTGGCCGCCGCTCGGCGTGTGGTTCCCGTTCGAGCTCTATCGAGAATCGCACTCGCTGCACCATCGCAACACGCATCTCACATTTCCCGGCGAAGACACCGAGACGCTCTATCACACGGCGGCGTCTTGGCGTCGCTACGGTGCCCTGCGGCGCGGCATGCTGCTCGCCAACCAGACTTTCCTCGGCCGCTTGTTGCTTGGCCCGCTCGTCCGGCCGCCGCGCCTCTGGCTGATCGAGATCCGGCGCATTCTCGCCGGCGACTTTGTCCATGCCGGGATCTGGCTGCGCCATGGTGTCGGCGTTGCCGCTCTTTTCGTCCTCATCGACGACGGGTTCGACATGCCGATCTGGCAATACCTCCTCGTGTTCGCCTATCCCGGTACCGCCCTCGGCATGATGCGGTCCTTCATCGAGCACCGCTGGGGTGAGCGGCCGAGCCAGCGCACTGCGATCATCGAATCGAACGCGGTCTTCGGCCTGCTCTTCCTCTGGAACAACCTTCACGCCATCCACCACACGTTTCCGACGTTATCCTGGTACCGCTTGCCCAAGGTGTGGCGCGAGCATCGCACCCGCATGCTCGCGCACAATGGCGGCTACGTCTTCAAGGGCTATGGCGAGATCGCTCGGCGGTGGCTGGTGCGGCCGGTCTTTGTGCCGATCCATCCTCCGAGCCTGGCGGCGGAGCGGATGGGCGCGGGCCAGCGGGGGTCGTAGATTCGCACAGGCCGTTGCGGCGGCGTGATGCTCACTTGCCGGTCCCGACCTGGGAGTTTGGAACCGATGACACTGCTCATTACTGGCGGAACTGGCTTCGTGATGAGCGTGCTGGCGCGCCATTGGCTCGAACGCGATCCCGACGCTCGCGCCGTGATCCTCGATCAATCACCGGTCGACGCTGCGGCGGCGCGCCATTTCGCGCCTGTCGCCGACCGCCTGACCGTCGCGGTCGCGGATCTGACCCGGCCAGGATGGGAAACTGCGCTGGCTCAGCACAGGATTACCCGCATCGTCCATGGCGCGACCATGACGCCGCTGTCGCGTGGAACGGCGGCGGAGGCGCGCCGTGATCCCGAGACCGAAGACCCGGCTCGGATCATGGAAGTCAATCTGATGGGCACTGTGAACGTGCTCGAATGGGCGCGGCGCCAGCCGGGCCTCGAACGCTTCATCTATGTCAGCTCGGGTGCCGTCTATCGCAACAACGGCCCGGATTGGCCCGGCGAGCCGCTGCCCGAAGACGGTTACGTCATGCCGCTGCGGCTCTATGGCATCTCGAAGCTCGCCTCGGAGCTGGTCGTCAACCGCTACGCCGAACTCTTCCGCTTGTCGGCGGCGTCGGTGCGCCTATCGTCGGTGTACGGGCCCATGGACCGGGTCACGGCGAGCCGGAATTTCCGGCATGTTCCGAACAAAGTTGCCCATCTGGCGCTCGCCGGCCGCCCGATCCGAGTGAATACGCTCGAGGGCGTCGGCGACTACCTCCATGCCGGCGATGCGGCTGAGGCGATCGCGCGCCTTTTGCTGGCGCCGCGGCTCCATCACCACGCCTACAACGTCGCGAGCGGCGTCGCGACGACGACGGGCGAACTCGTCGCCTACGCGGCGGAGATCGTTCCCGGGACCCGGGCCGAAATCGTGCCGCCGGAAGAGGCGGATATCTTGCAAGATCCGGCGCTTCGCGATGGCATGTGGGGCGCTTACGAGATCTCGCGCATCTACAACGAGGTCGGGTGGCGCCCGCGCCCTGTCCGGCAGGCGCTGCACGACTACATCGCGTGGATCAAGGCCAACGAAGCGAACTGAGGACGCGAACCGAAGGCGACGGGAGCGGCTAAGATGGGCAAAGAGACGTCTGAGGGCCGCGCAGGACGCCTTCAAGGCAAAGTCGCGGTCGTGACGGGTGCCGGCGGCGACATCGGCCGGGCGATATGCCTGCGCTTTGCCGCCGAGGGAGCGTCCGTGCTGTGCACCGACATCAATCCGCTGTCGGTTGCAGAGACGGTCCGCGAGATCGAGGCGCGGGGCGGCGCTGCGGCCGCGACGGTCGGCGACGTCAGCGACAGCACCGCCGCCAAGGCTGCGATCGATGCCGCGATCGGCGGGTTCGGCGCGGTCCAGATCCTGGCGAACAATGCCGCCCTCTTCATCCCCGACGCCACTTTGCCGGAGCTCGACGAAGCGCTGTTCCAGCGCTCCTTCGCCGTCAACGTGACGGGCGCCTTCCTGATGAGCCGGTACGCGATCCCGCACATCGCCCGATCGGGCGGCGGCAGCATCATCCACATCGCCTCGCAAATGGGCCGTGTCGCGCGCCGCAAGCAAGCCACATATTGCGCGACCAAGGCGGCGCTGATCCTGCTGGCAAAGGGCATGGCGCTCGACCATGCCGACGACGGCATCCGCGTCAATACATTGTCGCCCGGCGGCATCGCCACGAAAGGGATGGCAGAACGCTGGGGCGACATGGCGACGGCCGAGCGCGAATGGGGCAAGGTGATGCATCCGCTGGGGCGCCTTGGGCGCCCGGACGAGATCGCCAGCGCGGCGGTCTTTCTTGCGGGCGAGGAGTCCTCGTTCATGACGGGTGCGGACCTCGTCGTCGACGGCGGATATACGGCGCTGTGACGGTGAGCCGTCGGCGCAGGCGGCTGCGACCAATCGCGTTGGCGTCAAAGGCAAAAGGATGACCTATCCGCGGGACCTCAAAGGCTACGGTCCGAACCCGCCTGCGGCGGATTGGCCTCGCGGGGCGCGCCTCGCCGTGTCGATCGTTCTCAACTACGAGGAAGGCGCCGAATATTCGATCCTTCATGGCGATGCGCATGCGGAGAGCATCCTCTCCGATCTCGGCATCGCGGTGCCGGTCGTCGGCGGGCGCAATCTCAACATCGAATCGCTCTACGGCTATGGCAGTCGCGTCGGATTTTGGCGGCTCCTCAATCTGTTCGCCGAACGCGGCATTCCGCTGACGATCTATGCCGTCGCGATGGCGCTCGAGCGCCATCCGGAGGCAGCCGCTGCGATCGTCGCGGCAGGCCATGAAGTGGCATCGCATGGCTGGCGCTGGATCGATTACCAGCACGTGCCGGAGACGGAGGAGCGAGAGCATATCCGCCGCGCCGTCGCCGTGCTCGAGCGCTTGACGGGCCAGCGTCCGCTCGGTTGGTACACCGGGCGGCCGAGCCCAAACACAAGGCGCCTCGTCGTCGCCGAGGGCGGCTTCCTCTATGATTCGGACGCTTATGACGACGATTTGCCGTATTGGACGACGGTCGACGGCAATGGCCATCTCGTCATCCCGTACTCCCTCGACAACAACGACAGCCGCTTCACCCGGTCACAGGGCTTCGATCTCGCCGACGAGTTCTTCGCCTATCTGCGCGATGCCTTCGACTGGCTCTATGCCGAAGGAGGAACGATGCCACGCATGATGTCGGTCGGCCTCCATTCGCGCCTCGTCGGACGGCCGGGGCGGATCGGCGGCCTCGCCAAATTCCTCGATCACGTCCAAAAGCATAGGGACGTCTGGATCTGTCGCAGGGTCGAGATCGCGCGCCATTGGCGAGCGCGCTATCCCTACGCGCCGTGACCTGCGGTCAGGACCACTTCGTCACTGGCTTCGGCACGATCTTGCCGTCGACGCGGATCGCATCGACCTTCTCGTTGAAGAAAGAAACGAGGCCGTCGATCTTGGTGCATTCGGGGATCGGTGTCAGGTAGGACCAGACGAGGTCGGGCCAGGTCCTGCCGTTCAGCGCGGCGTGATAGTAGGACGCGATGCCCTTGTAGGGGCACCGCGTGCGCCGCTCGCTCGGACTCAAGAGATCGGGCCGTAAATCCTCACGAGGCAGATAGTAGCGGGTCGGCAGGTCGGTCTCGAACAGGAAGATTGCGCGCCGGCTGTCGGCGATTACGGTCCCGTCGAGGACGATTTCGATGCGCCGGCTGCTGCGGATCGTGTCGATGCGTTTGCGCGGGTCGCGCGGGTGGACGAAGATTTCTTCATCCTCCTCGAACCAATGATCGATCTTGTCCCAATAGAACGCCGCGCGATCCGTGAGGCCGTTCGGCGCGTGATCGTAGGGTTCGAGATAAGCCCACATCGCGTTCTCGACGACACGGTCGCCGATTCTGAGCGACCAATAGGTGGCGTCACCCTTATGCGGGCAGGTCGTGCGGTGATTGGTCCGCTGCATGAGGTCCATGCGGATGTCGCTCGTCGGCAGGTAATAGACGGGCTGGTGACCGGGCTCGCACATCAGCATCGCCTTGTCGGTGTCGGCGATGGTCATGCCCGCGATCTCGGCGCGGATGCGGCGCTCCGAGGGTTCGAACCGGATCGGTTTTTGTGTCACGATAGAAGGCCCTCCAAGCTGGTTTGGTCAGGCGACGCCGAGCGTCGTGTCTTCGAGATCGGCTGTGGGAACCCACCCTCTTCGCTCGCGCCAATCTCTGGGCAGATCCCTGAAGCGCGCGGTGCTGAGCTGCACCACATCGGCAAAGAGGCATCTGCCGTGCTGCACCAGTTCGGCGATCGCGCGTCCGCTGGCGGGCGATAATCCGAAGCCGACGCTCGACATCGTCGCCAGGACGACATTGCCGGGATCGGCAAGGCGCTCGATCACCGGGCGGCCGTCGGGCGTATTCTCGACGATCCCGGCCCAGCTGCGGATGACGCGCACATGCGCCGCTTTCGGAAACAACTCCGCGAGGCGGCGCGCCAGATGCCGGAACAGCGACGTTGCAACGCGCGACGGCGTTTCCATGCCGTCGATCTCGATCCATTCGTGCGGACCGCCGCCATAGGCGAGATTGCCGCGCAGCGTCTGCCGTCCGTAAAGACCGTTGCCGTCGGCGCCGCCGTAGCGCATCAGCGGCAGCGGCTCCGTCACGATCATCTCGACGCGCGCCGGCGCGAGCGGCAAGTCGGCGCCGACCATTGCAGCAAGCATCCCGGTTTGCGGTCCGGCCGCAATCACCAGCGCATCGCAACCGATGATGCCACGGCTCGTCACGATTTCAGTCACCTTGCCGTCGCGCACGGCAATCCCCGTGACCGTCGTGTCCTGCATGATGCGCCCGCCGTGGTCCTGCAACGCCCAGGCATAGGCCTGGCTCGTGCGCTGCGGGTTCGCATGGCCGCCGTAATCGAGGAAGAGGCCGCCGATCGCATTGTCGCCGACCAGCGGCACCAGGTCGCGGAGTTGCGCGCGATCCAGCCGACGGAACGTGAACCCCTGACGCTCGGCAATCGTCGCGCTGCGCATCATCCGCTCCGACTGGATTTCGTTGAGCGCGATACGGATGCGATGACGCCGATACTCGGTCGGATAGCCGAGCATCTCGTCCATTTGCGGCCAGAGGCGCTGCTCTTCAAGAAAGAATGGGCTGAAGGAATGGGTGGCGCCGCCGCCGTTGCGACCCGATGCCTCCCAACCGACGATGCCTTTGTCGAGAACCAGAACGTCCGCGCCCGAGCGGGCGAGCCACCATCCCGCGCTGAGGCCCGTCACGCCTGCGCCGATGATGACGACATCGGCTCCCTTCCTACCGCTCATCGGTCTTCTCGTCGCTTCCCAAGCCGAACACCTCGGACGCCTTCGCCGACGGGTCCGCGATGGCGGGCGAGAGTGGCGATGGCTCCCAATGCGGCATCCATTGCGTCGGAATGTTGAACCAGGGCGACCAATTGTCGCGCATCTGCTGCGGTTCCTCGTGCGGCCAGCAAACGCCGAGCGGCAGCGGCCTCACCGGCGCGCGATAGCTCGCCAGCGGAATGGTGGAGATTTCGACATTGCCCGCGATGGCGAGAAGCATCTGCACCTGCTCGCGGCAGCGGCGGCCCTGGCAAGGCCCCATCCCGGCGCGCGTCAGCCGCTTCACTTGGTCCTGATTGATGGGCCCGTCCTTCATCAGCGTGTCAAGCTTGCGCGCCTCCATCTGCGAGGAGCCCCAATTGAGATAGCGCGGCGGCCGCAGCTCGACGAGTTCGCGCCGCGTCACCTCCTCGCACTGACAGATGTTGACGTCCCAACCGCCCACCGCGATCTCGGCCTTCAGCCAACGCTGCCAGTGGCTGTGCATCTCGGTCGGCGGCGCGTGCGGCGTCGGATCGTGGTCTTGCGGACGAGATTCGGCCGCGCCGATGTCGCGCGCCGCGGCGATTCCCGCGCGACGCCCCTCCGCGATGGCGATTGCCGGATCGAGCTGCTTTTCATCGAAGATCCCGGCGCAGTCGCCGACGCCGTAGATGCACGGCACCGTGGTGCGTCCGTCGCGATCGATGTCCGGGACGTAACCGCCGCGCTCGGAATGGAACGCAAGGCGGCATCCGAGCACGTCGAGCAACTCGACATTGGGAACGAGACCGATTGCCGTGACGACCGTATCGCAGGCGATCGTGGTCTCGCTGCCGCTGATTGGAGAGTCGTGCTCGTCGAGCCGAACGACGATGACGCCATCCACCTCGGCCATGCCACATGCTTCCTTCACCGCGTGCCGCGCGAAGAAGGGGACGCCCCGGCGCTCGAGTTCGGAGCGCATGCGTTCGGGACCGCGCACCGCCACACCGACCTCGACGATGCCGGCGACGGTGATGCCAGCATCTAGACCGGTCAAGGCGACCTGCATACCGACCGCACCGGAACCCAGCACAACCAATTGCCGTCCGTCGAAGGCTCGGTAGCGCTGCAGCAAGGTCAGCGCCGCTTGCGCGCCCATCACGCCGGGTTTCTCCCATCCGGCAAAGGCGAGACCGAGATCGCGCGCTCCCGCGGCGACGATCAGGCGATCGAAACTGACCATCCAGGAGCGCTCGTCATCGGCGAGCATGATCATCGGTTTCGGCAGGGTACGCGCCGTCGGCCCATTGACGAAGGCGCCGGCGACATAGACGCCGAGCTGCACGTCGATGCCGCGCTCGAACGCTTCGGCGAGCTGCGGATTGGTTTCGACGAGCCTCTCGACCATCCGCGCCTTGTTCTGCACGGCGGCATTCATGCGCTGCCCGAAATGGTAGGGAACATCGAGCCCCATCAGCGCGCTGGCGACGGGATGCTCATCGACCAGCATGGTGACGACGCCGGCCTTGGCTGCGGCGAGCGCCGCCGCCAACCCGGCCGCGCCGGCGCCGACGACGATCAGCGGAACATGCGCCGCCGCGATCGGCGCCTTTCCGGCAACCGAGGTGGGATCAGAGAGTCCTCTGCGGCCACCTGGTATCATGTCATCAAATTCATCGCCGTCGCGCTGACGCGCCGGAGCCTAGCCCAGCGCATGGTAGAGTAGTTTGACTATGCGACCGCCGGCAATCACCATTCCTGATGCATCACCGTCGCTGATGCACGTCGACAACGGTCCAGCGGCGAATCGAAGCGAAGGAAGGGTAGGGCTTCATCCCGAGATTGCAGCGAAGGGGAATGGCGATGACTGTCGGCGGCGAGCGCGCTCGAACCCACAATCCGCATGTTCAACATCTGCGGGTTCCCAACATCACCGAAATCGATCTCGGAAGCTTGCGCAGGAACCGTCTTGCGCGCCTCCAGACGATGATGAAGAAACACGCGATCCCGATCTGCCTTTTCTACAATCCGGCGAATATCCGCTATGCCACCGGCACGGATGTGATGGGCGTGTGGACGGC
>JBGPOZ010000218.1:0-8123 GCA_041488295.1 Allostellaceae bacterium | reverse complement strand
TGGCACTCGGTCACGAGCTCATGCAGTTTGGACTCGAAGTCTCTCGAAAGCTCTCTCAGCTCGTGCGGCTCGAATTTCAATTTTCCGCGATCGCTGAGCGCTCTGATCTGACGCAGACCGACGACGAGATTCTTTTCGATCAGGGCCAGCAAATGCGATCGCTGACCGAGCCGGCTCGGAACGTAGTGGACACCCGAGTATCCTATCTTTCTGCGCGCCCAATCGACACGATTGCCGCTTGCGCCCGGGACAAGCGCCACGACGTCCGGATGAAATCTGGAAATCGCTTCCCGAAACTGCAATCTCACATGGCTGACGCCGTATCCCGGAATCCCAGCATTGATATAGTCGCAGGACAACCCGGCATGCGCGAGACGCAACGCCTCGAGCGCATAAGACGGCCAGGTGGCATCATTGCCGTGTTTCCACGAACCGAACGCCAGCGAATCGCCGAGAAATGCGAACCGGATTGTTCCCTCCGGCTTTTGCAGCGGGATTTCGGGGCTTCTAAATCCGTAAGAGTTCACCTGAACGGAACCCAGTCGGGCGCCGGGTCGCATCAGGCGCAGGCCGGTATCCTTATCGAGGATGAATAGATCGGTTTCATGCGAATCAAGGGCCAGCGATTTTCGTTTTGCCTTCGGTTCGTCCGATTTGTCGTCCCGACGGTTGTCGCCGAGGTGCAAGATTCGTTCATCGATCGAGACCGGCGGAAGGTCCGGGTTCCGCCCAACGATCGGTTTGCCTTCGAGCGCGTTGATTGTGGCGGCCATCGTCCTGATGGTCCTCGCTTCGCCGAAGACCGACACAAGGTTCAGCTCGACCTGGAACACGTCATTGGCGAGCAAGACGAGCTGTGTCGCCGCTAGCGAATCTCCTCCAACCATAAAAAAATCGTCGTTCGGACCGAGTTCATCCCGATGCAGGAGCCGCTTCCACAATGCGGCGAGCTTGGCTTCAGTCGGAGTTGCTGTCCCATCGGCATGCGGAAACCGCTCGTCCAGAGGCGTCTGCGATGTCGGAGTGAGTGTCTCCAAAAGCCGCGCAACCTCGTGCCTTCGCGCCTTTCCCGAGGGTCCCCTTGGGATTCGCTCGATGAACGCGAATTTCCGGGGCCATTTTAAGGGCTCGAGACGATCGCGAAGAAAGTCGTACAGGTCCTGCTCGGTCAGACGCGCGTTCGGCGCCAGGACGACCGCGGCGCCGACGACATCGCCCAGCGTCGGGTGCGGTAGGGAGAATGCCGCCGCATCGACAATGTCCGGATGGGCAAGCAGCGCTTCGTCGACTTCGATCGGCGAGATTTTCTGTCCACCCCGATTGATCATCTCCTTGATCCGGCCGACGAGCGTCAGATAGCCATCCTCGTCAAAGAAGCCCAAATCGCCGGTTTTGTACCACGCGCCAACGAACGCCGCGTCGTTGGCCGCGCTATCGTGTTCGTAGCCATCGAACACGTTGTCGCCGCGCACGACCACCTCGCCCCGCTCGCCTGTCGCCACCGGACGCCCGTCGTCATCGATGATCGAAACCTCGCTGTGCATGGTGGGCGTGCCGACCGACCCATGCTTGCGCCGCCTTGGCGGCAAGGGGTTGCCGCTGATTCGGCCCGATTCGGTCGACGAATAGGCTTCGATCACCGGTACGCCGAAAATCCTTTCCAATCCGGCGGCGATCATCGGATCGAGATGACCGGACGACGCACGAATAAAGCGCAAGGTATGGCCGGCAATCGCCGATGAATCGGCCTTGAGCGCATTGTAGACGCCGATGTTGAAATTGTAGCTTGCGACGTACCAGGTCGGGCGAAGTGTTCTCAAGCCATCGATGAACGCTTCCAAGTTGAATTTATCTCGTTCGTCGGGATGGATCACGCAGCCGCCGGCGTAAACGGCGGTGCATGCATTGGAAATGCCGCTGCAAAGGAACAATCGGTTCTGATTGAAACACCGATCATTTGCCGTCAGCTCATGCAGAACTGCCGTCGATTCAGACCGCGACACCATATGGCGATGGCGCAAGGGGACGAGCTTGGACGCACTGGTCGTGCCCGATGTGCCGAAGATGAAGGCAATATCGTCCTGGCGCGTGGCGGCGGACGGCGCGCGACCGGCGGGAGGCGGAAGGTCGAGCGTCACATAGCCCGCTGCATCGCCGTCCTGACCGGATCGAACCTCGATGACGCGCAGTCCCTTCGCGCGCGCAATCTCGCGAACCGGAGTGTCGAGCCGCGCATCGGCGATGATGCCGTCGATCCGGCAGGCCTCGAAGTAGCTGGCGCACTCATTCGCCGAAATCTCGTCGCTCACGGGCACCGCGATCGCGCAATTGACGATCCCGAGAGCCGTCGTAATCATCTCCGCACCGCCCCGATGGACAAGCGCGAGGCGGCTATCCGGACCGAAGCCCGCGTCTTCCAGCTGGCGCGCGATGCGATCTGTCAGCGCTTCGAGATCGCGATAACTCATGTCCCGTTTGTTCTTGGCTGCGATAGCCGAAGCTTCCGGCGCAGTGTGCGCCCAATGGCGTATGACATCGCCGATGGTGCGCGCCAAGCCGCGATTTCCGGGTGTGGTACGTTGTACTACGCTGTCCATTGCAACCGCTGTACGCCTCAACGTCAGTTGCAGAAATACCCTGCCTTTCAATAATAATTCAAAGCAACCACGCACCCGAACATTATTTCTTCTGGCTAAGTCGAAAACTGTGCCAGCCCAACATTTAACTTCCGGTTCCTTGGCTCCCGCGTCATCGACTCCGGCCCATCCTGCGCACTGCCGCCGACTAGCGGCCGCACACCGGGCGGACCGCCGACGAACCCGCGAGGGGAGGCAGGCCGCCATGCACAATTGTGCATCCTGCGATCGAATTTTTCCGGTAGTCGATCGAGAAAATTGGCAGCATCCTCATGCTGCACTGCACAATATCGGATTCGCCGAGGTTCGCCCCCTTTTGTCTGCCCTCTCTGCACCAGCCCCCCTCCGCTTCACCTACCGCGAGACGGTCACGATCATCGTCGGGCTGATGCTCGGCATGTTCCTCTCGGCGCTCGACCAGACGATCGTCGCAACCGCGTTGCCGCGAATCGCCGCCGATCTTCACGGCGTCGCGCATCTTTCCTGGGTCGTTTCCGCCTATCTGCTCACCTCGACCGCGGCGACACCGATCTACGGCAAGCTCTCCGACCTCTACGGGCGGAAGATCATGCTGCAGATCGCGATCACGATCTTCCTCCTGACCTCGATCCTGTGCGGTCTCGCGGCGACGATGGGGCAGCTCATCGCGTTCCGCGCCCTGCAGGGCCTCGGCGGCGGCGGGCTCATCGCGATGGCGCATGCGACGATCGCCGACATCATCTCGCCGCGCGAGCGCGGCCGCTACCAGGCCTACATCGCCGCGGTCTTCGCCGTCGCCAGCGTCATCGGGCCGGTCCTCGGCGGCCTCTTTGCCGAGCATCTCACCTGGCGCTGGGTCTTCTGGATCAATCTGCCGATCGGCATCGGTGCGCTCATCCTCTCGGAGTTGACCTTGCGGCGGCTCGTCGCCAAGCGCCTGCGGCACCGGATCGACTATCTCGGCGCGCTCCTCATCGTCGCCGCGGTCTGCTGCGTTCTCCTGGTGACGACGATGGGCGGCAACGAGGCGCCGTGGAACTCGCCCCTGATCGAGGGGCTGGCGGGCGGCGCGCTTGTTCTCTTCCTCTGCTGCGTCGTCCAGGAGTTCCGCGCGAGCGAGCCGGTGCTGCCGCCGCGCCTCTTCGCGAACAAGGCCTTTGCCGTCGCCAATGTCGCCAACCTTCTGACCTCGATCGGCATGCTGGGCGGCATCGTCTTCGTGCCGCTGTTCCTGCAAATGATCTACGGGCTCGAAACCGGCGATTCTGGATTGATGCTGATCCCGATGACGGCGACCTCGGTCATCGCCGCGATCACGACCGGCCGGCTCATCGCGGCGACCGGGCGGTATAAGGTCTTTCCGATCCTCGGAACCAGCGTCACCGGCGCTGGGCTGCTGATGCTGTCATTCGTCGGCCCCGCGACGCCGCTCTGGGTGACGGGTTCGGCGATGGGCCTCGCCGGCGCGGGGATCGGCTTCGTCATGCCGGTCATGATGGTGGTCGTGCAGAACGCAGTCGAGCCGCGCGACCTCGGTACGGCGACGTCGTCGATCTCCTTCTTCCGCTCGATGGGCGGCTCCTTCGGCGTCGCCATGTTCGGCGCCGTGCTGATCGCGCGGCTGAACGCGCTGGTCGGCGGTCTTCCGGGGCACGAGGCGCTGGGCGCCGATCCCGGGATCGCCCTCCTCCGCGCCGGCGCGCGCGCCGCAACGCTCGCCCCTCCAGCGCTCCACGACGCCGTCGCGGCGGCGATGCTCCGCGGCTTCCACGATGTCTTCCTGGTCGGCGCCGGAATAGCGCTCCTTACCTTCATCAGCGTCCTCTTCCTGAAGGAGACGCCGCTCAAGACCGCCGCACCGGCCGCGATCGGCGGCCGCGAGACCGCGCCGCACACGACAGCCACCAATCTCGCCGACTGATCCCGGCAGAAGGCGGCGATCTCTCATCGGCCACACTCTTGCCGGAGCGGCGGGCGAGCGGCTGCCGTGACAAAGCCGGCGAATGACCGCATGATTGTCTCGCAGCGGATGATGGGAAGCAATCGAGGGAGGCCGGGCCATGCCACGATCCACGACCGAACACCGCGATCCCGTCCCGCTCGATGTCGACGTTCCGGCTCGCCTTGCCGCGATCGATCAGACGAAGCTGCGCGCGTACCGTCTGGAGCGTCTGCGCGCGGAGCTGCGCAAGCGCGATTATATGGGCTGCCTCCTCGCCGACCCGATCAACATTCGCTACGCGACCGGCAGCCGCAACATGGTCAATTGGACGATGCATGCGCCGAGCCGCTGGGCCTTCGTGCCGACCGAGGGTCCCGTGGTGCTCTACGAATTCACCAGCTCCCGCCACGTCAATGACGGGCTCGAGACGATCGGCGAGATCCGGACCTGCGTCCCGTGGATCTACTTCCTCGCCGGCCCGCGCTGCGAAGAGAAGGCCGAGCTCTGGGCGGGCGACATCGCCGACATGGTCGTGAAGCACGGCGGCAAGAACCGCCGCCTCGCCGTCGATCGCTGCGAGCCGATGGGCGCGCAACGCCTGACGCGGCTCGGCATCGAATTGTGCGATGCGCAGGAGGCGATCGAGCAGGCGCGCCTCATCAAATCAGCCGAGGAGATCGCGGCGTTGCGGCTGTCGATGGAGGTCTGTGATGCGGCGATCCTGCGCATGCGCGAGGCGCTGCGGCCGGGCATGACCGACAACCAGCTCTGGTCGGTCCTGCACGAGGTCAACATCGCGCATGACGGCGAGTGGATCGAATCGCGCCTCCTGGGCTCGGGCGAGCGCACCAATCCGTGGTTTCAGGAATGCGGCAATCGCGTCATCCAGGCGGGCGATCTCGTCGCCTTCGATACCGACATGGTGGGGCCGCTGGGCTACCTCGCCGACATCTCGCGAAGCTGGGTCTGCCCCGGCAGGAAGCCGACCGATGAGCAGCGGCGCCTTTATGCCATCGCGCAGGAGCAAGTCCTCTTCAACATCGACATCATCAAGCCCGGCCTCGGCTTTCGCGAGTTTGCCGAGCGATGCTGGCCGGTGCCGGAGGAATTCCTCGCCAACCGCTATATGATGATGGTGCATGGCGTCGGCCTCGTCGACGAATACCCCAGCGTCGCCTACGCCAGCGACTTCAAGGAGTGGGGCTATGACGGGCGCTTCGAGGAGAACATGGTCGTCTCGGTCGAAAGCTACATCGGCGAAGTCGGCGGCAAGGAGGGCGTCAAGCTCGAGCAGCAGGTGCTGATCACGAGGAAGGGCGCCGTCGCGCTGTCGACAGCGCCCTTTGCAGATGCCCTTGCGGTCTAGGAGCTCTGACCTGAAATGAATGCTGTACGATGCGGTTTCTCTGACCGCCGTCATTGCGAGCCGGAGGCGAAGCAATCCACGGGCCGGGGCTCGTAGCCTGGATTGCTTCGCGATGCTCGCAATGACGATTCCGGTGCAGTGGTGACGCGTGCCTTGATGAACTACCGCGCCTCTCGCCGCGCCGTCATGGTTGCGCGGTGACCGCGCGTTCCAATAGCATCGGGACCATCGCGAAGACACGATGACGCAGAGTCCCTGCGTCGACCTACAACTCGAGAACAAGGGAAGCTTATTCGTGAAGACCACCTACAACGTGCTGATCTTGGGCGCTTCCTACGGGTCGCTGCTTGCGACGAAACTGCTGTTCGGCGGCCATAATGTGAAGCTGGTGTGCCTCCCCGCCGAAGCGGAGGCGATCAACAAGGACGGCGCGCGCGTGCGTCTGCCGATCAAGGGCCGGAAGGATTTGATCGAGATCGACACGCGGCGGCTGCCGGGCAAGCTTTCCGCCGACGGCCCCGGCGCGGTCAATCCCGCCGACTATGATCTGGTCGCCTTGGCGATGCAGGAGCCGCAATACGGCGCCGCAGGCGTGCGCGAGCTTCTCGACGCCGTCGCCAGATCCAAGGTGCCGTGCATGTCGATCATGAACATGCCGCCCCTTCCCTATTTGAAGCGCGTTCCGGGGCTCGACACCGACGCGCTGAAACCCTGCTACACCGATGCGAGCGTCTGGCAGAATTTCGATCCCTCGCTGATGACCTTGTGCAGCCCCGACCCGCAGGCCTTTCGCCCGCCCGAGGAAAAAGTCAACGTGCTGCAAGTGACGTTGCCGACAAATTTCAAAGTGGCGCGGTTCGATTCCGAAAAGCACACCGCGATGCTGCGGCAGATGCAGGCGGACATCGAGGCGGTGCGGTATCGAACGGAAAGCGGCGAGATCGAGCTCCCCGTCAAGCTCAAGGTGCACGACTCCGTCTTCGTGCCGCTGGCGAAGTGGAGCATGTTGCTGACCGGCAACTACCGCTGCGTCCAAAAGGACGCCGCGCGCTCCATCAAGGAAGCCGTGCACACCGATCTCGAAGCATCGCGGTCGGTCTACAACTGGGTGCGCGAGCTGTGCATCGCATTGGGGGCGTCGCCGGACGATCTCGTGCCGTTCGAAAAATACGCGAGCGCGGCGCAAGGTTTGGCGCGCCCCTCCTCCGCGGCGCGCGCGCTGTTCGCCGGCGCGCCCAACATCGAACGCGTCGACCGGCTGGTGCAGGCGATCGCGGCACAGAAAGGCCTGCGCTCGGCGATCGTCGACGAGACCGTGGCTCTCGTCGATGCAAGGCTGGCGGAGAACCGCAAGAAGCGCGCCTGATCTTCGCAGCGGAAGAGATCGCATATCCTATAATTTCAGGTAGTTACGATTCTGCAGAAAGGATTTCTTTTGTCTGTCGGAACGTTGCTACTCCTATATATATGGCGGCACAGACCGTGATGTAGTATCGTAGGTACATGGACAATACCTCCGCGAGGGTCCGCCGATGACGGTCACGACGTTCTCGAGCCGCGAATTCAATCAGGATGTCAGCCGTGCCAAGCGCGCAGCCGACGAGGGGCCGGTCATCATCACCGATAGGGGAGAGCCGGCCTATGTGCTCTTGCGCCACGATGCTTACCGTCGCCTCGCGGGCGGCGGCCCGACGATACGCGAATTGCTGGACCAGCCGGGTGCTGAAGAGATCGAGTTCGACCCGCCGCGCGTCGGCGGCGGAATTTTTCGTCCGCCAACCTTGTCCTGATGTTCCTGCTCGACACCAATGTTCTATCGGAACTGCGGCGCCGCGATCGGACCGATCCCAGAGTTGCCGCATGGGCCGACGGTCTCCAACCCTCTGATCTCTTTCTGTCCGTCATCACGATCCACGAGATCGAAGCCGGCACGCTGATGCTGCAGCGCCGCGACGAAGCCCAAGGGGCCATGCTGCGAGCGTGGATCGACCGCAAGGTCTTGCCGGCGTTCACGGGGCGAATCCTTGCGGTGGATACGGCTGTCGCGCAGCGCTGTGCTCGGTTGCACGTGCCGAATCCTCGGGCTGAGCGAGATGCCCTGATTGCCGCGACCGCCCTGGTCCATCGTTTGACACTCGTGACCCGAAACGTAGCGGATTTTCACCCGATGGGCGTCGATCTCCTCAATCCTTGGGAGTGA
>JBGPOZ010000217.1:0-8125 GCA_041488295.1 Allostellaceae bacterium | reverse complement strand
GGTATCTCGGCCGTGCCGTACTTCATCCGATAGCGCTGGCCGCGGCCAAGCGGCTTCTGACCGAGCCAGAAAACGCGCGCCCGGAACACATCGGTCAGAATTGGCGCCCCTTCGCCGTGACTGGCGATCTCGCCGCGCTCGATGAAGATTTGCTCATCGAGGGTGATCCCGATGCTCTCGCCGGCGAGCGCCGAAACGGGAGTGGGCGCGTTCCAAGTCTCGATGCCGGCGACTCGAGCTGTCTTCCCCGAAGGCGAGAACAGGAGCGTATCGCCGACGGCGAGCCGACCCGATTCGATGCGGCCGGCAATGATCCGCCGCGCGTCGAATTTGTAGATGTCCTGGACCGGCAGGCGAAGCGGAAGGTCGAGCTCGCGCGGCGTCGGAGCGAATCGGTCGAGCGCGCCGCCGATCGTCGGGCCGCTGTACCATGGCATTTCCGCCGAAGTCGCGACGAGATTCGCGCCCTCGCGCGCCGAGACTGGAACGATGTATTGCGCGGTGATGCCGACCGAGGCGAGGTAGGTCGACATGTCATGCGACACCTCGGCGAAGCGGCCCTCCGCGTAGCCGACGAGATCCATCTTGTTGACGGCAACGACGAGCTGACGGACGCCGAGCAGCGAGAGGAGAAAGCCGTGCCGCTTCGACTGATCGCGGACGCCCTCGGCGGCGTCGATTACGAGCAGCGCCGCATCGCTTGCCGCCGCGCCCGTCACCATGTTGCGCAGGAATTCGCGATGGCCGGGCGCGTCGAGCAGCACATAGTCGCGTGCCGCGGTGCGGAACCAGATATGGCTGACATCGATGGTGATGCCTTGGTCGCGCTCGGCGCGCAGCGCGTCGGTGACGAAGGCCCATTCGAACGGCATGCCGCGCCGACGGCACATCTCGGCAACCGCCTCGGCCTTGCCCTCGGGCAACGAGCCCGTGTCGTGTAGAAGCCGGCCGATCAAAGTCGATTTGCCATGGTCGACATGGCCGACGACGACGACCTTCAACGGATCGCGTCCGTCATCGGCCGCAGCTTTCGCCGCAGCGGCGCCATCGTTGGCCTGGAGGACGTCGTCCATCACATATGCCCTTCGGCGCGGAGCCGCTCGAAGGCGTCCTCGGCCTCCTGATCCTGCATGCGCCCGGCGCGCTCCGGCACACGCGTCGCCTCCAGCTCGGCGATGATGTCGTCGATGGTTGCGGCATTGCTCGCGACGGAGCCGGTACAGGGCGCGCAGCCGAGCGAGCGGTAGCGCCGGCCCTCCCGAGCGAAATAAAGGCCGACGACGGGAATGCCCTCGCGCTTGATGTAGCGCCAGATGTCGATCTCGTTCCAGTGGAGGAGCGGATGGACCCGCACATGCGTTCCCTTCGGGAAGTCAGTCATGTAGTGGTCCCAGAATTCCGGCGGCTGGTTGCGCGAATCATAGTGGCTGTCGCTGGCGCGCGGGCTGAAGACGCGCTCCTTGGCGCGGGTCCCTTCCTCATCGCGCCGGATCCCGGCGATGATCCCGGAAAAGCCGTGGCTCGCGATCGTCTGCTTCAGCGCCTCGGTCTTCAAGGCGGTGCAGCAGGTGATGCGGCCGCGCGTGTGGTTCATCCCCTGGGCGAGCGCGGTCTCGTTGCGGCCGACGATGAGGTCGAGCTTCCATTCCGCGGCGATGCGATCGCGGAACTCGAGCATCTCGGGCGGCTCGTACGAGGTGTCGATATGGACGACCGGAAACGGCACATGCCCGAAGAAGGCCCGCCGCGCCATCCACAGCACGGCCTGGCTGTCCTTGCCGAAGGACCACAGCATGGCCAGCTTGTCGATCTTGTTGAAGGCCTCGCGCAGAATGTAGATCGTCTGCGCTTCCAATGCGTCGAGATGGTTCATATCGTCAGAATCGTGTCGGTTTCGATTCGGCTTGCGCTGCAGGTTGCACCGGCCATGGCCGGCGAACATACGGCTTCGCGGCGGCAAAGACCACCGGTGCGATGCGTCCCATGATCTCGGCAAAACCCCAGCCCCTCTTGTCGGCGACCAGAAGGACGTTCTTCCCGATCGGCGGCGAGGCCGCTCATCGAACTCTGTCCACGTGCTCGGTCGGCTTGCCGCCTCTGCGCCTTCGGACCAGTTTTGCCGATTTTGCCATAGCGATTTTCACATCCCTCTATATCATGATCGTTGTCGATCGCGTGCTTCGTTGGGAGATCGGCGATCTCACCTGCTGATTGGCCGCCGGTATCATAGTGCGGAAGCAAATTCACCTGATCGCGGCAGCGCGGCCGAACTTCATGAAGATCGCTCCCCTCTATCACGCGCTCGCGGCGTGCGACTGGGCGGAACCTGTCATCGTCCATACCGGGCAGCATTACGACGCCAACATGTCGGAAGCGTTCTTTACCGACTTACGGCTCCCCGCACCGCATTTCAATCTCGACGTGGGCAGCGGCAGCCATGCCGAGCAAACCGGCGGCGTGATGATCGGCTATGAGCGCTTGTGCCGGACGGCATCGCCCGACTGGGTCGTGGTCGTCGGCGACGTCAACTCGACGCTTGCCTGCGCCTTGGTCGCAAAGAAGCTTTGCCTGCCGCTCGCGCATCTCGAAGCCGGCTTGCGCAGCGGCGACCGAACCATGCCCGAGGAGATCAATCGCATCGTCACCGATGCGATCTCCGATCTGCTGTGGACGCCGTCGGAAGACGGGGACGACAATCTGCGGGGTGAGGGCGTTGGCGCGGAGCGGATCGTCCGCGTCGGCAACATCATGCTCGATTCATACGAGCTCGTCCGCGACCGCATCGAGAAGGACCCGGCGGCGGAAAGACTGGGGTTGACGCCCCGCGCCTTCGGCGTCGTGACCCTGCATCGCCCGGCCAATGTCGATGATCGGGAGACTTTGTCGTCCATCGTCGGCGAGCTCCGTGGCGTCGCAAAATCGCTGCGCCTCGTCTTCGCGGTTCATCCGCGCACCCGCAAGCGTCTGGACGAGTTCGGCCTCCTGTCCGGCATTCTCGGCGAACGCGACATCACGACCGTCGAGCCGCTGGGCTATATCGGCTTCATGTCGCTCGTCGAAAAATGCCGCCTCGTCATCACCGATTCGGGCGGCGTTCAAGAGGAGACGACCTATCTCGACATCCCGTGCCTCACGCTTCGGCCGTCGACCGAACGACCGATCACCGTCTTGCAAGGGACAAACCGGCTGGTGCAGCCAAACGATCTCGGGCGGGCGGTAGCGGCCGTGCTGCGCGGCGAATGGCCGCATGGACGGCGGCCTGAATTGTGGGACGGCCATACCGCCGAGCGCGTCGTCGCGAGCCTGCGACAAGCCTGCGCGGCCTGAGTTTCTTCAGCCGCCGCCCGGTGGCATGGCGGTCACGGGCGGGCTTTTCGGCGCGGCCGTCTCGTTCGCATCCGCCGCGGGAAATACCGCATCCGTCTCGCCCAAGAGGCGATACGCGACCAGCCCCACCCATTCGTGGAGGGCGAGGTCGAAGACGTGCAGGTTTCCGACCAGCGCAAAAACGTCGGACTGGTGATCGAGATACCCGGCTGGGAAGGGAACGATATTCCAGCCGACGTGGCGGAAGCAGGCGATCGCGCGCGGCATATGGAAGGCCGACGTCACGAGGACCCAGCGCTCACTCGGCGCGGCGGGCATCTGCTGATACGAAAAGAGGGCGCTCTCGCAGGTGTTGCGCGCGTGCTCCTCGGTCAGAATGCGCGCACCGTCGATGCCCATGGCAACCAGCAGGTCGCGGTGCGCGGCCGCTTCGGATGGCAAGGTGGGATCGAAGCTGCCGCCGCTGACCAGAAGCCGCGCGCCGGGAAACCGATGCGCAAGTGCGGCGGTCGCGGTGACCCGTTCCGCGTAGCCCGAAAAGATCGGCTGGCCGCGCCTGGTCGTCTCGCGCACATCGATCGCCCCGGTGAGGAGGAGGATGCCGTCGATCGGCTGCGTCAGCTTCGGAACGGGAAAGCGATCCTCGAGCGGATCGACAGCCCATCGCCCGAGCGGCAAGACGAGGAACAAGACGAAGCCCAGCGCCGACAAACCGATCAGGAAACGACCGAAGCGGCCTCGTCCGAAGCCGAGAAAAAGGAGGCCGGCGGCAAGTCCCAGCACAAGGAGATTGCCGGGCGCAGCACCGGACCAGATGAGATACCGCAGGCTCATGGCGAGGCCGCCATCGGCCCAGGCGGTCTCAAGATCGGGGAAGGCGGCTCAAGGACCAGGCGGGAGATCCATTTCCATGACGGCCATGTGAAAGGCGTAGGAGACCTCGCCATCCTCCTCGTCGCGATAGATGATGCCGATGAACTCGCCGCCGAGATTGACCTCGACCGAACCATCCTTACCCGTCGTCGGTCCGAGAATGATGCGGTCCGTTCCGAACTTGTCGCGTAGGTATCTCTGCACACGCGCCACTTCCAATGGTTTCACGGCGACCTCCGCTCCGACCCCTTAAATCCGAACCCTGCCGACAATATCTATCATCGGCTGGTACCTTCATCGGCGAGAAACTGCGACCCGTCGGACAAAATGCTCATGATTTTACGAATTGCAACCACGATCCGCCTTGCGGCGTCACATCTCGATTGGCGCAAAGCGGCCGTCGCCCTCCTTTGTGCCTGGATCGCCCTTGCCCCCTCGCTCGCCGAGGCCCGCGCCGGCAGCTCGTCTCGCGCCACCAGCCAAGGCAGCCGCGGCTCGCGCACGTTCAATGATAGCGGCGCCCAGCCGATGGAACGCAGCATGGCAACACCACCGAGCGCCACCCAGCCGCAATTCGCGCCCCGTCCGTCTCCGATCGCACCGGGCTATGGCTACGGCTACGCGCAGCAGCATCCGTTCATGACCGGGCTGTTCGGCGGGTTCCTTGGCGCCGGCATCGCCGGCATGCTGTTCGGCCATTCCGCATGGGCTGCCGACGGGTCGCCGGTCGGCAGCATGTTTGGCATGTTTCTGCAATTCGCGCTGATCGGTGGCCTGATCTGGCTTGCCCTGTCGTTCTTCCGACGGCGCAGCGGCCTCGCCGCCGCCGGCATTCCGGGGGGCTATCCTCGCTCGGTCGGCGCGATTGCAGCGCCAGCCCCGCATGATCCTGTCGAGATTCCGATCGAGGAAAGCGATTTCAACGCCTGGAGCGGCTTGCTCACCAATATTCAGGGGGCGTGGAACCAAGCCGACCTCACGCATTTGAAACGCTACGTCACGCCCGAGATGCTGTCCTACTTCGCCGAGGAGCTGGCGAGCAATGCGAGCAAAGGCGTCGAGAATCGCGTCGAGCAGGTGAACCTGCTGAAGGGCGATCTCCAAGAGGCTTGGCGCGAGGGCGATCTTGAGTATGCGACCGCCCGACTGCGGTGGAGCGCGCTGGATTACATGGTGCAGCCGGTGCGCCAAGCTGGCCGGCAAGAAGTCATCGTCGGCGGCGATCCGACCCACCCCGTCGAAGCAAGCGAGGCGTGGACTTTCATGCGTCGCCGAGGCGGCGCATGGCTCCTCTCGGCGATCCAACAGATCTGAGAGTCTCAGCCGAGCGGCGTGAACGCCGTCTCCTTCATCGGCCGAAGCACGAGCAGGGTCAGCGCCGCCGCGGCGACGACGTAGAAGGTCGGCGCCAGCGGGTAGCCCGTCAGCTTGATGAGAAATGCGGCAACGAGCGGCGTTGTCCCGCCGAACGCCGCCACCGTCGTGCTGAACCCGATCGACACCGCGGTATAGCGGACCGGCGTCGGGATCATCTCCGCATAGGTCGCCGGACCGGGGCCGACATAGAGCGCCAGCATGAACACCAGCACGAGCTGCGCGACGAGCGCTAGAGTGAAACTCCCCAGCGACGCCATCCAGAAAAGCGGGAAGGTCAACAGGACGTAGCCGATGCAGGAGCCCATCAGCATCGGCTTCCGGCCGATGCGATCGGAGAGCGCTCCCGTGATCGGGATGAGGGCGAGGAAGGCGATGAGGCCGATCGTGCTGATCATCAACGCCGACGCCTGAGGCATCGTCGCGACCGTGCCGAGAGAGCCGACGATGTGGGTCAGCACGAAGCAATATGCGACCGTGCCGTGCAGGGTGATACCGAAACCGTTCAACGTCTGGCGCCGGTGAACCGTGAAGGCCTCGACCAACGGCGCTGCGGCGAGTTGCCCCGTCCGCACGATTTCGCGGAACTTCGGCGTGTCGTCGAGGCGCCAGCGCATATAAGCACCGACGCCGCCAAGCAGAATGCCGAGCAGGAAGGGGATGCGCCACCCCCAAGCCAAAAGTGCGGCATGCGAGACGATATCCTCCGAATTCATCAGCCGAGCGATCGCCGAGCCCAAGGCAAGGCCGACGCCGACGCTGAATTGCTGCCAGCTGCCGAGAAAGCCGCGGCGCCCAGCCGGTGCGAATTCAACGATATAGGCGGTCGAACCGCCCCATTCGCCGCCCGCTGACAAACCCTGCGCGAGGCGGATGAGCCCGAGCGATATCGGTGCGATGATTCCGGCGGTCTCGTAGGTCGGCAACAATCCGACCATGAAGGTGGAAATTGCCATGACAAAGATGACGACGGAGAGCGCCTTGCGCCGCCCGACACGATCGCCGTAAATCCCGAAGACGATCGCGCCGACCGGCCGCATCAGGAAACCGGCACCGAGTGCCACATAGGCGAGAAGCTGCGAGTCGATTGGGCTCGTCGCCGGAAAGAAGATCTGCGAGGTGACGGGAACGAAGAAGGCAAAAACTGAAAAATCGTACCATTCCAACACGTTGGCGAAGATTCCGACAAGAACCGCCGCGCCGCACCTACTCCCGGCGACGGAATCCGTCCCGGCTGCTGCGTCCGCCATCGCCCTTCCCCATGCTCAGGACGGCTCGTCCGCCCCTTATCGCTCGTTGAGCGAGGCAACCGACCTCCTCGCTCCTGTGGTAATCGACGAACTATTACACTTTGGCGCGGGGCGAGCGGTCAAGCGAAGCTTCGCCGATCGATCGGCGGCCGAAGAAATCGCCGACATGACGCCGCGCGGTGGGTGGCAGAGGGCTCTTGACGACCGCACGATCCGTTGCATGATCGGCCTGATGCAACAACCGATCGGGAGCGCAGATGGGCGGAAATTCGCGATGGAGGCAGCGCCCGCCGGGCTCGACTTGGGGCGATTTCGGACCGGACGATCAGCTCGGGCGGCTCAACCTCCTGACGCCGCGAAAGGTGCTCCAAGGCATCGCCGAGGTGCGCGAAGGGCGCAGCTTTTGCCTCAGCCTGCCGCTCGATTACCCTGGTGGCAATTCGCTCAATCCCCGCCGCCATCCGCCTCGCCTCGAGCCGACCAGGCGCGAGGGCAAGCCGGTCATGAACTACCCCTTGCACCGCCATGATCAGCGCCACACCGATGTCATCTGCGACGATGTCGCGGTGATCACGCTGCAATATTCGACGCAATGGGACAGCCTCGCCCATGTCGGCCAGATGTTCGATGCCGACGGCGACGGCAAGCCAGAGATGGTCTATTACAACGGCTATCGTGCCGGCGTCGACGTGGTCGGCCCGATCGACTATCGCGACGGCGGCGAGCGGCCGCACGAGGGACCGTCCGGCGCCCGCGCGCTCGGCGTCGAGAACATGGCGAAGAGCTGCATCCAGGGGCGCGCCGTCATGATCGATCTCTTCGCCCATTACGGCCGCGCGCGCCAATGGGTCGGGTATGACGAGCTCATGACGATCCTCGACAAGGACAAGGTCGCGGTCGAGACCGGCGATCTCGTCTGCCTGCGCACCGGCTTCGACGATGTCATCCTCGAGATGAACCGCAACCCCGACCCCGACCGCCTTCACAATTCCTGTGCGGTGCTCGACGGGCGCGACGAGAAGCTTCAGCAATGGGTGACGGATAGCGGCCTCGTCGCCCTCATCTCGGACAATTACGCCGTCGAGGCGCATCCCTCACGCGATTGCGACGGGCCGAGTTGCGCCGCCCTCCCCCTCCACGCCCATTGCCTCTTCCGCCTCGGCGTCAATCTCGGCGAGCTCTGGCATCTCTCCGAGCTTGCCGACTGGCTGCGCGCGCATGGCCGCTCGCGCTTCCTCCTGACCGCGCCGCCGCTGCGCCTCCCGGGCGCAGTCGGTTCGCCGGCGACGCCGGTCGGCACG
>JBGPOZ010000216.1:0-8128 GCA_041488295.1 Allostellaceae bacterium | reverse complement strand
GGGGTTGTCCGCTATCACCACGCGAGACGAAAGTCGAGTTCTGGCGCGCTCTCGCGCCGGTCGACACCGCTCCGACCCGTGGATGTACGGTTGAGCGACGCCGGTTGTCGACGCATTGGCCTTCGACCACGCGCACCCGTCGTGCCCGGGCGTGACCCGGGCACCCACGCCCTTGCCGCGAGTCTTGCGTTTCGTGGATGACCGGGACAAGCCCGGTCATGACGATCTGTGGTGGCGCAAAGTGCATCTCACGTCGAAGGAGGCGCGCCTCCCGGCCCTCCGCGCAACGCCATGCGGCGGTGCTCCAGGAAGCGGCGGACGGCCGGATCGGATTCGAGGCCGATCGCCCGTTGGTAGGCTCGGTCGGCGGCATCGAATTCGCCGGTTCGCCCCTGCAATCCGGCACGCGCCGCCCAATAGGGTTGATATTCCGCGAGCCGCGCATCGCCCGCCAGTGCGTCGAGCAGCGCGAGGCCCGCGGCGGGACCCTGCGTCTCGGCAATTGCGATCGCCCGGTTGATCGCCACCACGGGCGATCCCGTCATCGCCGACAGGGCATCGTAGAGCCGCTCGATCGCCGCCCAGTCGGCCGCGCCGGTGAGCCGCCGCACGACATGCGCCGACTGCACCGCCGCCTCGAGCTGATAGCGGCCGATGGCGCCCATCGCGCTGGCGCGGAACAGCAGCGCCTCGGCCTCCTCGATCAATCGCGCATCCCACGATGCCGGATCCTGATCGGCGAGCGGCACGTAGTCGCCCGCGGCGTCGCGCCGCGCGCCGCGCCGCGCCTCGGCATGGAGCATCAGTGCCAGGAGGCCGAGCGCTTCAGGCTCGTCCGGCAGCAGCGAGGCGACGAGCCGGCCGAGCCAGATCCCTTCTTCGGTCAGGTTGCGGCGGCGGAATTCGGTGCCGGCCGGATCGGACCAACCCTCGGCGAAGGCGGCGTAGATCGCCTCGAGCACGGCATCGAGACGCTCGCGGAGAAGATCGCCGGGCGCGGGCACGCGGAACGGAATGCCGGCCTCTCTGATCTTGCTCTTCGCGCGCACCAGGCGCTGGCCCATGGCGGCCGGCGCAACCAGAAAGGCCGAGGCGATGCTCGCGGCGTCGAAGCCGAGGATCGTCTGCAGGATCAGCGGCGCGCGGATGCCACGGTCGATCGCCGGGTGAGCGCAGGCGAACATCAGGGAGAGACGTTCGTCGGGAATGGGCGCCTTCGTCGCCGCCGCTTCCTCCAGCTCTTCGGCGACGAGGCGCAGATGCGCGGCAGCGTCGGCGCCGGTCCGTTGTCGCCGCACCGCATCGATCATCTTGCGCCGCGCCACCGCGACAAGCCACGCCTCCGGGCTCTTCGGAATGCCGCCGGTGGGCCAATCGACGAGCGCGGCCGCGAAGGCCTCGGACAAGGCGTCCTCGGCCCCCGCGACATCGCGAATCCGCGCTGCGATCAGGGCGACCAGCTTGCCGTAGCTCCGGCGAGCCACTGTCTCGACGGTCGCGCGGGCATGCTCGGCATCCGCTCTCGGCATCCTGCGGCGTTCCTTTACATTGCCCAGATCGGGCGCACCTCGACGGCGCCGCGGCTCGCCCCCGGGCAGCGCGCCGCCCAGGACAGCGCGGCGTCGAGATCGGGCGCGTCGATGATGTAGTATCCGCCGAGCTGCTCCTTGGTCTCGGCATAGGGTCCATCGAGTACGTTGGTCTTGCCCTCGGCGATGCGCACGGTGGTCGCCGAGGCGGTCGGCTGCAACCGATCTCCAGCGGCCAGGGCGCCTGCCTTCTTCAGGGCCTCGGTATAGGCGCCATAGGCCGCCATCGTCTGGTCGATCTCGCCCTTGCTCGCAGCCTGCATCCGCGCCTCGTTCGTGTAGATCAGCAGCATGTACTTCATGATGGTCTCCTTCAGAGAATGCGGCCGAGCATCATGCTCTGCCGCCTTCATGACGTTCGAGCCGACCGGAATTCGACAGCACCGCGAAAATATCTTCGCGACCGGTCTCAGTCGCAAGGTTCGGTGCGCCCTACGATGGGCGGGAAAGCGCACAACGTGGATTTGGGATTCAGAACCCTCTCCCGCACGCGGGAGAGGGGGTCATGTCGAGAGCGGGAGCGAGGACGGAGCGATGGCCGACGGGAAAGGGGAGGGCTGGGCGGTGTCGCGGCCCCTGCATTTCGCCTGCATCGCGCGGCGCAAGCGGAGCCCGGCTCCTACCCCGCCTCGGCCGCGCGGTTCGCGCGTTTCCTCGCATTCGGGTCGAGCAGACGCTTCCTGAGGCGGACCGATTTCGGCGTCACCTCGACCAGCTCGTCATCGGCGATATAGGCGATCGCCTGCTCCAGGGTCATGAGGATGGGCGGCGTCAGGCGCACCGCCTCATCCTTGGCGGTGGTGCGGATGTTGGTGAGCTGCTTGCCCTTCAAGGGGTTGACCTCGAGGTCGTTCTCGCGCGTGTGCTGGCCGATGATCATGCCCTGATAGCACTGCGTGCCGGGCGTGATGAACATCGGTCCGCGATCCTCGAGGTTCCACAGCGCGTAGGCCACCGCAGTGCCGTCGCCGGTCGAGATGAGAACGCCGGTGCGGCGCCCCTCGAGCGGTCCCTTATAGGGGGCGTAGCCGTGGAAGAGGCGGCTCATGATGCCGGTGCCGCGCGTGTCGTTGAGGAACTCGCCCTGATAGCCGATGAGGCCGCGCGTCGGTCCGAGGAAGGTCAAGCGCTGCTTGCCGCCGCCCGAGGGCCGCATGTCCTGGAGCTCGCCTTTGCGGCGGCTCATCTTGTCGACGACGATGCCGGTGTGCTCCTCGTCGACGTCGATCAGGATTTCCTCGATCGGCTCCAAGCGCTGGCCCGTGCTGGTGTCGGTCTTGAAGAGGACGCGCGGCCGCGAGATCGCGAGCTCGTAGCCCTCGCGCCGCATCTGTTCGATGAGGACGCCGAGTTGCAGCTCGCCGCGCCCGGCGACCTCGACGCTGTCCTTGTCCTCCGATTCGCGGATCTTGATCGCGACGTTGCCCTCGGCCTCGCGGTGGAGGCGCTCGAAGATCATGCGCGAGGTGACCTTCGTGCCCTCGCGCCCGGCGAGCGGGCTGTCATTGACGGCAAAGCTCATGGCGAGGGTCGGCGGGTCGATCGGGTCGGCATGGATCGCGACCGAGACTTCGGGGGCGCAGATCGTGTCGGCGACGGTCGTCTCCTCGAGCCCGGCGATGGCGATGATGTCGCCCGCCATCGCCTCGTCGATCGGCCGCCGCTCGAGGCCGCGGAACGCCAGGAGCTTGGTGAGGCGCGATTGCTCGATGATGCGGCCGTCGCGGCCGATCGACTTCACCGGCATGTTGAGCCACGCCGTGCCGCTGTGGATGCGGCCGGTGAGGACGCGGCCGAGATAGGGATCGCTCTCGAGCGTCGTCACCAGCATGGCGAAGGGCGCGTCGGGATTGGCAATAGGCGCCGGCACGTGGCTGATGACGAGGTCGAAGAGCGGATTGAGGTTCTCGCGCTTGTCGGCGAGATCGGTGACCGCCCAGCCCTCGCGGCCCGAGGCGTAGAGCGTCGGAAAGTCGAGCTGCTCGTCGGTGGCGTCGAGCGCGGCAAAAAGGTCGAAGATGTCGTTGTGGACTTCCTGCACGCGCGCATCGGGCCGGTCGATCTTGTTGATGACGACGATCGGGCGGAGCCCCTGACGGAGCGCCTTGCCGACGACGAATTTCGTCTGCGGCAACGGACCCTCGGCGGCGTCGACCAGGACGACGACGCCGTCGACCATCGAGAGGATGCGCTCGACCTCGCCGCCGAAATCGGCATGGCCGGGCGTATCGACGATGTTGATGCGGACGCGCTTCCAGACGAGCGAGGTGCATTTCGCCAGGATGGTGATGCCGCGCTCGCGCTCGAGCTCGTTCGAATCCATCGCCCGCTCGGCGACTTGCTGGTTGGCTCTGAAAGCGCCCGATTGCCGCAGCAATTTGTCGACCAGAGTGGTCTTGCCGTGGTCGACATGCGCGATGATGGCGATATTCCGAATGTCCATTGTGTCTCAATCGCACGAAACGGTTACGAAACGGTGGCGATCTCCCTCGCATTTCGAAGGACGCACGATGCCCGGTCCAAGGTTCTTCCTTCTTCCTCGCTCACTATCAGAAGGGAGAGGGGGCACTCGTCACATCAACCCCTTCTCCTTCGCCAGCGCGGCGAGCGGCGTTTCCGGCCGGGCGCCGACATGGCCGATGATCTCGGCGGCGCAGAGGCTGCCGAGCTTGCCGCAGGTCTCGAGGTCGCGGCCATGCGTGACGCCGTAGAGAAAACCGCTCGCGTAGAGATCGCCGGCGCCGGTCGTGTCAACGACCCGCGCGACCGCCGCCGCCGCGATAACATGGGTATTGTGTGCGGCCGCGACAACCGAGCCCTTCTCCGAACGCGTGCAGGCGGCGATGTCGCAAAGCCGGCGCACCTCGCTGAGCGCCTTCTCGAAATCATTCGTCTCGAACATCGAGCAGAGCTCGGCCTCGTTGGCGAAGAGGATGTCGATGTGCTCCTTCAAAAGCGTGCGGAACTCGGCGCGGTGGCGGTCGACGCAGAACGGGTCGGAGAGGCTGAGCGCGACGCGCCGCCCCGCTCCGTGCGCGATCGCCGCGGCCTTGCGGAAGGCCTCCTTGGCGCGCGGCGGGTCGAAGAGATAGCCTTCGAGATATGTGATCTGCGAGTCGGAGATGATCCCGGCGTCGATGTCCTCCGGGCCGAGATCGACGCAGGCGCCCAGATAAGTGTTCATGGTCCGCTGCGCGTCCGGCGTCACCAGGATGAGGCAGCGCGCTGTCGCGGGGCCCTGCGTCGCCGGCGCCGTCGCGAAGTGGATTCCGGTCGCCGTCATGTCGTGGCGAAAGACCGCGCCGAGCTGATCCTCGCGCACTTTACCGATATAGGCGCCGGCGCCACCCAGCGACGCCAGCCCCGCCATGGTGTTGCCGGCCGAGCCGCCCGACATCTCGACGCCGGGTCCCATCACCGCGTAGAGCGCTTCGGCGCGCGCCGCGTCGATCAAGGTCATGGCGCCCTTGACGAGGCCGTGCTTGCCGAGAAAGCCGTCCTCGGCATGGGCGATCACGTCGACGATGGCATTGCCGATGCCGACGACGTCGAGTGCGGCAGCATTCATGCTGAAATCCTGCTTGCGGGGGATCGAAAAAAGCGCGCGGAGTATAGAAACCTTTCGCGGAAGGGCAAGCGCGGCGGATTTCGGCACGTCGCCTCAAAGGTTTTCACCACGAAGACGCGTAGGACAAGAAGATGGCTTTTTGCGCGCCAGCGCGGAATTCCCTTCGCGTCTTCGTGTCTTCGTGGTTCAAAGGTTCTTGTTTCCGCGGCTTCCTCTCCCCTGGAAGTTCCTTGGGAAATTTCGCAGACTTTCATGTTCTGTTCTGAATTTATGGTAGACTATCGCCCGTACCAGGAGTGACAAGAATCATGCCGAGCGTCGCCTCGATCTCGCAGCAGATCTGGGACATGAAATATCGCTTGAAGGGGCCGGACGGCGCGGCGCTCGACAAGACGATCGAGGACAGTTGGCGCCGCATCGCCACGGCCCTCGCCGTGCCCGAGCGGCCGGAGGAGCGGGCGGATTGGGCCGAGCGCTTCTACACGGCGCTCGACGGCTTTCGCTTCCTGCCGGCGGGGCGCGTCGTCGCCGGCGCGGGTTCGGGGCGCTCCGTCACGCTCTTCAACTGCTTCGTCATGGGGACGGTGCCGGACGACATGGCCGGCATCTTCACCCATCTGCGCGAAGCCGCGCTCACCATGCAGCAGGGCGGCGGCATCGGCTACGATTTCTCGACGCTGCGGCCCAAGGGCGCGCCGGTGAAAGGCGTCGGCGCCGACGCCTCGGGGCCGCTCTCCTTCATGGATGTGTGGGACGCGATGTGCCGCACCATCATGAGCGCCGGGCACCGCCGCGGCGCGATGATGGGAACCCTGCGGTGCGATCATCCCGACATCGAGGCCTTCATCGAAGCCAAGCACGCGCCTGGGCGCCTGCGCATGTTCAACCTCTCGGTCCTCGTCACCGACGCCTTCATGGACGCCGTCAAGGAGGACGCGCCCTGGGAGCTCAAATTCGCCGGCACCACCTTCAAAGTCCTGCCGGCGCGCGAGCTCTGGGACAAGATCATGCGGGCGACCTACGCCTATGCCGAGCCGGGCGTCATCTTCATCGACCGCATCAACCGCCTGAACAACCTTTATTATTGCGAGACGATCCACGCGACGAACCCATGCGGCGAGCAGCCATTGCCGCCTTACGGCGCCTGCCTCCTCGGCTCGATCAATCTCGCGAGCCTCGTCCTCGATCCGTTCGAGGCGTCGGCGCGGCTCGATCTGGGCGAGCTGGCGCGCCTCGTCCCGCTCGCCGTGCGGATGATGGACAATGTCGTCGACGCCTCGCGGTTCCCGCTCGAGGCGCAGACCGCCGAGGCGAAGGCCAAGCGGCGGATCGGGCTCGGCGTCACCGGGCTTGCCGACGCGCTCATCATGTGCGGCGTGCGCTACGGCTCGGCGAAGGCGGTCGAGTTGACCGAAGGCTGGATGAAGGCGATCCAGCGCGCCGCATATCTGGCCTCGACCGCGCTCGCCGCGGAAAAAGGCGCCTTCCCGCTCTTCGACCGCAGGAAATACCTCGCCGGCGAGACGGTGCGGGCGCTCGATGCCGATGTGCGGGACGCGATCGAACAGCACGGCATTCGCAATTCGCTGCTCACCTCGATCGCGCCGACCGGCACGATCTCGCTGTTCGCCGACAACGTCTCCTCGGGCCTCGAGCCGGTCTTCTCCTTCCGCTACACGCGCAACGTCCTGATGCCGGATGGCAGCCGCAAGGAGGAGGAGGTGAGCGACTACGCCTTCCGCCTCTTCCACCGCTTGAAAGGCGAGGCGACACCGCTGCCCGATTACTTCGTCGACGCGCAGACCCTGGGGCCGGGCGACCACCTCATCATGCAGGCGGCGGTGCAGAAATACATCGACAGCTCGATCTCGAAGACGATCAACCTGCCGGCCGAGATCTCGTTCGACGCCTTCAAGGACATCTACTCCCAGGCCTATGAATTAGGCTGCAAGGGCTGCACGACCTACCGGCCGAACGAAGTGACGGGCGCCGTCCTCGCCGTGAGGAAAGAGGGCGAGGGGAAGGAGGTGGCGACCCGCGAGCCCGAATTGCCGCTGCCCTCGCCGCAGCCCAGGCCCGCCGACATCTACGAGGCGGGTGGCGTCGTCTATATGACGCAGCCCTTGTCGCGGCCCGAGGCTCTCCGCGGCCAGACCTACAAGATCAAATGGCCCGACGGCGACCACGCCATCTACATCACCATCAACGACGTGATCCAGGACGGACGGCGGCGGCCCTTCGAGATCTTCATCAACTCGAAGAACATGGAGCATTACGCCTGGACGGTCGGCCTGACGCGCATGATCAGCGCCGTCTTCCGCCGCGGCGGCGACGTCTCCTTCGTCGTCGAGGAGATGAAGGCGGTGTTCGACCCGCGCGGCGGCGCCTGGATGGGCGGCAAATACGTCCCCTCGCTGCTCGCCGCGATCGGCGACGTCATCGAGCGTCACATGATCGATATCGGCTTCATGCCGGCACGCGGCGAAAATCCGAAGACGATCGCCGCGCGCCAGGTCGCGAACCTGCCGGGCCCGGGTGCCGCGGGAGTGGGCGCGCGCATGGCGCAGTGCCCCAAATGCGGCGAAGCCTCGCTGATCCGCATCGAAGGATGCGATCAGTGCACGAGCTGCGGGTATTCGAAATGCGGGTGAGCGCCGGATCGGGCGGCGGCTGACCGCCTGTTACTTCGGCGTCGCCAACGCGCGGGCGAATGCCTGGATCGTCGGGCGGTCGTCGCCATCGGCGATGACCCGCAGCCGGACCGATCCTTGATCCGCCTCGATGCTGAGACGCAATGTCGAGCAGCATTGCCGCTCCTTCTCGACGAGGGATGTGAGAGCGGGTTCGAGACCCTCGGAAGGCGTGAAGCTCAGCTCCGCCCCGTCGGACATCGCCCGCGCCTCTCCGCCGAACCGCCCGACCAGGATCCGGATCTCCGCCATGCGCTCGGCGAAGGCGCTGCGGCCCAGTG
>JBGPOZ010000215.1:0-8257 GCA_041488295.1 Allostellaceae bacterium | reverse complement strand
GGCGCATGACGGAGATCCAGGAAGCGCGCGAGGCAAGCCAGCCGATCCGCGCGCGCACCGGCGGCTCGACCTTCGCCAATCCGCCGGGCCACAAGGCGTGGGAGCTGATCGACCGCGCCGGCTGCCGCGGCCTCAGACGCGGCGGCGCGCAGATCTCGGAGAAGCACGCGAATTTTCTGATCAACACCGGCAACGCCACCGCCGCCGACCTCGAAGGGCTGGGCGAGGAGGTGCGGCGCCGCGTCTTCGAAACATCGGGAGTCACGCTCGAATGGGAAATCAAGCGTGTCGGCCGCGCGCTTGCGTCGATGGACGAGGTTCAATCATGAAGCGGAGCGTTGCCGTATTGATGGGCGGGTGGTCGTCCGAGCGCGAGGTGTCGCTGTCGAGCGGGCGCGACTGCGCCGCTGCCCTCGCCGCGCGCGGCTACAAGGCGCGGACGATCGACGTGACGCGCGATCTCGGCGCGCTGACGAAGGCGCTGCGGCCTCGCCCCGACATCGTCTTCAACGCGCTGCACGGCCGCGGCGGCGAGGACGGCACGGTGCAGGGCGTCCTCGAATTCCTGCGCATTCCCTACACCCATTCCGGCGTCCTCGCTTCGGCGGTCGCGATGGACAAGCCGATGGCGAAGGCAGTCTTCGCCAAGGCCGGCCTGCCGCTCGTCGAGGGCGCGGTCGTCAAGCGCGAGGCGCTCGGCATCGCCGATCCGATGGCCCCGCCCTTCGTCGTCAAGCCGACCAATGAAGGCTCGAGCGTCGGCGTGCGCATCGTGCGCCCCAACGACAATTCGTGGCGCGAGGAGGCGCGCGGTTGGGCGTTCCCGGAGGCCTTGGTCGAGCGCTTCATTCCCGGCCGCGAGATCACCGTCGCGGTGATGGGCGAGCGCGCGCTCGGCGTCTGCGAGATCCGCCCGCGCGGCACCTTTTACGACTACACCGCGAAATACGCCGTCGGCGGCTCCGACCATCTGATCCCGGCGCCGATGCACAAGCGCGCCTATGAAGAGGCGCTCGACATCGGCGTCAGGGCACACCGCGCACTCGGCTGTCGCGGCGTCAGTCGAACCGATCTGCGCTACGACGACACCGCCGGCGAGCCGGGCCGGCTTTATCTGCTCGAGATCAACACGCAGCCGGGCATGACGCCGACCTCGCTCGTCCCCGACATCGCGCGCCATGCCGGCATCGATTTCGGCGAGCTCGTTCATTGGATGGTGGAGAACGCCGCATGCGACTCCTGACCCGTCGCAAGAAGACGGTGTCCGCCGCCAAGAATGCGCCGGCGCGCCGGCCGCGCCGCCACGGCTTTCTCGGCTGGCGCAGCCTTGCCACGATCGGCCTTGGCGTTGGTGTCGTCGTCGCAATCGGCCTCGGCGCCTGGCAGCTCGAGCGCAGCGGCCGCTTCGCCGCGCTCGCCGCCTCGCTCGGCGGCGCCCTCGCCGATACGAGCGCCCGTCTCGGCCTCGCCGTCGCCGACATCGAGGTGGAAGGGCGGGCGATGACCGGCCGCGATGCCATCCTCCGCGCGATCGGCGCCGAGCGCGGCACGGCGATCCTCACGATCTCGCCCGCCGCGGTCAAAACCCGGCTCGAAGCTCTGCCGTGGGTGCGCTCCGCCGCCGTCGAACGACGCCTTCCCGATACGCTCCACATCCGCCTCGTCGAGCGCGCGCCCTTCGCCTTCTGGCAGAATCGCGGCAAGCTCGCCCTCATCGACCGCGAGGGAACCGTCATCACCGACGAGCATCTCGAGCGCTTTCCCAACCTCATCGTCGTCGTCGGCGAGGATGCACCGCGCCACGCCGCGCTGTTGCTCGACATGCTGACAAGCGAGCCCGATCTCGCCGGCCGCGTCGTCGCGGCGGTGCGCATCGGCGGCCGACGCTGGAACCTCCGCCTCGACAACGGCATCGACGTCGAGCTGCCCGAGGACGGCACCGCGACCGCATGGGCGAAGCTCGCCCAGCTCGAGCGGACGAGCCGCCTCCTCGCCCGCGATGTGCAAGTGATCGATCTGCGCCTGCCCGACCGCCTGGTTCTCCGCGTCACGCCGGAACCACCCAAGGAACCCGCAAAGAAGGGCCGCCAGACGGCAAAGAGCACATGAGCCTTGAACATGTCGACACCGCCGCAGCATCGGCGAGCCCGCACCGGCGGCCGCGCATGAAAAAGTCAGCGACCCGGCCGCGCGGCGGCATTCTCGCCGCGCTCGACATCGGCACCGGCAAGGTCTGCTGCTTCGTCGCGCGCGCCACCGGTGACGGGCCGAGGATCATCGGCATCGGCCACCAGATCTCGCGCGGCGTGCGCAACGGCGTCATCGTCGATCTTGAAGCCGCGAGCGCCTCGATCCTCGCCGCCATCCACGCCGCCGAGCAGATGGCGGGCGTGACGATCGACGAGGTCGTGGTCAATCTGTCGGGCAGCTTCCCGCCCTCGCGCATCGTCAATGTCGAGGTCTCGGTCGCCGGGCGCGAGATCGGCGATGCCGACATGCGCCGCGTCCTCGACCAGGGCTATCATCTGAAGGGCGGCAGCGACCGCGAGGTCATCCATTCGATTCCCGTCGGGTTCTCGATCGACGGCAGCCGCGGTATCCGCGACCCGCGCGGCATGTTCGGCAAGAAGCTCGGCGTCAACATGCACATCGTCTCGGCGAAGCCCGCGGCGCTGCGCAACGTCAGCGCTGCGGTCGGGCGCTGCCACCTCGACATCGCCGGGCTCGTGACGAGCCCCTACGCCTCGGGTCTCGCCGCGCTCGTCGAGGACGAGATCGATCTCGGCGTCACCATCATCGACATGGGCGCCGGCACGACGACGATCGGCGTCTTCTTCGATCGCAACCTCATTTTCGCCGACAGCATTCCGGTCGGCGGCGGCCACGTCACGAACGACATCGCGCGCGGGCTCTCGACGCCGCTCATCCATGCCGAGCGCATGAAGACGCTCTACGGCAGCGCCATCGCCTCGCCTTCGGACGAGCGCGAGACGATCGCCGTGCCGCAAGTCGGCGAGGAGGAAGAGGGCCAGGCCAATCACGTACCGAAATCCTTGCTCGTCGGCATCGTTTCACCGCGCCTCGAAGAGACCTTCGAGCTCGTGCGCAACCGCTTGGAGGCGAGCGGATACGACAAGGTCGCCGGCCGCCGCGTCGTGCTGACGGGCGGCGCCTGCCAGCTTCCCGGAACGCGCGAATTGGCTGGATTGATCCTGGACAAGCAGATCCGAATCGGTCGACCGTTGCGTGTCGCCGGCCTCGCCGAAGCGACCGGAGGTCCCGCCTTTTCAACCTGCGTCGGTCTCTTGCATTTCGCCATGTCCGAGCGCGCCGAGACAGCGCGCCACACGCGCAGCTACGGCGAGCCGCCGGCCGGGTTTCTCGGCCGCGTCGGGCTGTGGCTCAGGGAGAATTTCTGAAGTGCCGCAAGAGCAACGCGCCGAGCCCGGCGCGACCGGCATTCAGCCGGATCTCTTTTCCGATCACCGCGCAGCCTTTGCGTTCACGGGCCCATCGTCGCCGGGCCAAGTACCGTCGGAGGGTAAATCCATGTCGATCAACCTCAGCATTCCCAGAGACGACCACGAATTGAAGCCGCGCATCAGCGTCGTCGGCGTCGGCGGCGCCGGCGGCAACGCCGTCAACAACATGATTCGCTCGAACCTCGTCGGCTGCGAATTCCTGATCTGCAACACCGACGCACAGGCAATGGCGCAGAATCTCGCGGAGCGGCGCATCCAGCTCGGCGTCGGCGTGACGCGCGGCTTGGGCGCCGGCTCCCGCCCCGATGTCGGCAGGGCCGCGGCGGAAGAGGCGCTCGACGAGATCATGCAGGCATTGGGCGGCTCCAACATGGTGTTCATCACCGCCGGCATGGGCGGCGGCACCGGCACCGGCGCCGCCCCGGTCATCGCCCGGGCGGCGCGCGAGACCGGCATCCTCACCGTCGGCGTCGTGACCAAGCCCTTCCACTTCGAGGGCTCGCACCGCATGCGTCTTGCCGAGGCCGGCATCATCGAGCTGCAGAAATACGTCGACACGCTCATCATCATTCCGAACCAGAACCTGTTCCGCGTGGCGAACGAGCGCACGACCTTCGCCGACGCCTTCAAGATGGCCGACGACGTGCTGCATTCGGGCGTGCGCGGCGTCACCGACCTCATGGTCATGCCCGGCCTCATCAACCTCGATTTCGCCGACATCCGTGCCGTCATGGGCGAGATGGGCAAGGCGATGATGGGAACGGGTGAAGCCGAGGGCGACCGCCGGGCGATCGATGCCGCCGAGGCGGCGATCTCCAACCCGCTGCTCGAGGACGTCTCGATGAAGGGCGCGCGCGGCGTTCTCATCAACATCACGGGCGGCCCCGACATGACCCTCTTCGAGGTCGACGAGGCGGCCAACCGCATCCGCGAGGAAGTCGATCCCGAAGCCAACATCATCTTCGGCTCGACCTTCGATGAAAAGCTCGAGGGGCGGATGCGTATCTCGGTGGTGGCGACCGGCATCGACGTCGCCGCCGCTCAGCAGCCGCGGCCGATCGTCAGCCTGGTCAGCGACCGCGATCGCGAGACGGTGCCGCTCGCCCTCGCCGGCGCGGTGCCGGCCGCCGCCGCTTTCGCGATGGCGGTCGACACGCCGGCCGAAACCTCTCCGGCCGCGGCGCAAGCGGCCGAGAGCGCGGCGCTGCGCGAGGGTGCCTTCCTCGCGCCGCGCGCCGTCGAGCCGGCGGTCGCCCGCCAAGCCGTCGCCGCCCCGCCGGTCGCGGCCGAGCCCTTTGCCGCGGCAGCCATGGCGAACGGCAGCCAGGCGGTCGCCAGCAAGAAGCCACACAGGCCCAGCCTCTTCGAGCGCGTCACCGGCGTCGGCCGCACGCGGGCCGCTACGGAATCGCCGCGGCCGGCAGCGACCGCGCCGCAGCAGCCGCGCCTTGCCCCGCTCGATCCGGGCGAGCGGCTCGTGCCGTCGCGCAGCGAGGAGGATATGCTCGACATCCCGGCGTTCTTGCGACGCCAGGCGAATTGATGAAAGCGGCGCGCGTAAATTGGGAAAAGGACGGGAGAATCGGTCGCAGCCGATGATCCCGTCCACGCGCCCGGCGGTCCCGGGCACACGACCGTCGCGCGAAACGATCGCCTTTTTAACTCATTGAAAAGGCGTATTTTTTTAGCACATATCTCTGTAACAATCTGTAATAAAGAGTGATTTGTTCCGCGTACTGGTTGTTGGTATCCCTCTGCTGTCGCCAGAGGTCTTAACCTTAACGCTGGCGCGCAGGGTCGGGGTTCCGAGAATGGGTATCGTGCAGCAACGCACAATCAAGAACGCGATCCACTGCCGCGGCATCGGTCTTCATTCGGGCGCCAAGACCTCTTTGACGTTGTTGCCGGCCGCGCCCGACACCGGGATCGTCTTCCACCGCACCGACCTCGCCGGCGGCGGCGCCGTCATCGCCGCCGATTGGAAGAATGTCGCCGGCTCGGCCTTGTGCACGACCTTGAGCAATGGCGAGGGGATTTCGATCGGTACCGTCGAGCATCTCATGGCCGCCTTCGCCGGCGCCGAGATCGACAACGTCGTCGTCGAGCTTGACGGGCCCGAAGTGCCGATCATGGACGGCAGCGCGGCACCGTTTCTCTTCCTCATTGAATGCGCCGGCCTGAAGGAGCAGGACTCCTCGCGTCGCGCGATCAAAATTCTGAAGCCGATCCTGGTCGGCGACGAGACGCGCTCGGTCGCGCTCCTGCCCGATCATGGCTTCTCGATGAGCTTCGAGATCGATTTCGCCAGCAAGGCGGTGAGCCGCCAGGACATCAGCCTCGCCGTCGATGGCGACAGCTTCAAGGCAGAGCTCGCGCGGGCGCGGACCTTCGGTTTCCTGCACGACATCGACCGCATGCGCGCCGCGGGATTGGCGCGCGGCGGCTCGCTCGACAACGCCGTCGTCGTCAACGGCGATGCCATCCTCAATGAAGGTGGCCTGCGCTACGCCGACGAGTTCGTCCGCCATAAGCTGCTCGATGCGCTGGGCGATCTTTATCTCGCCGGCTGCCCGATGATCGGCCACTTCCGCGGCTTGCGGTCCGGCCACAACCTCAATCGTCAGGTGCTCGAGGCGTTGTTTGCCGATCCCTCGGCCTGGCGCCACACGACGATCATGCGGGGCGAGACCCTCGAGGAAGGCTGGCGCGAGCCGATGCTCGCGCGCGCCTGACCCTTCAGAACCACCCGCCGCGTGGCTTTTTCTCGCCGCCAGTGATGCTGCGTGCTAACATCTCGGACCGTCAGAGCCATGCCGACGGTGCATCGGTGCGTCACGCGAAGGGAATCATGGTCCAGAATTCCGCATTGTCGCGATTTGCCGCGATCGTCGCTCTTGCCTTCTTGGCGAGCGCTTGTTCCAGCAAAACGAATGACAGTGCCGACAAGCCGGTCGAGCAGCTCTACAATGCGGCGGTGGACAAGTTCACCGATGCCGACTACCGCAACGCGGCAAAGGCATTCGACGAGGTCGACCGGCAGCATCCTTACTCGGTCTGGGCGACGAAATCGCAGATTATGGGCGCCTATTCGCTCTATCTGGCGCAGAAATACGACGAGGCGGTGGTCGCCCTCGACCGTTTCATCCAGCTCCATCCCGGCAATCGCGACTCCGCCTACGCCTACTATCTGAAGGCGCTGTGCTATTACGTCCAGATCGTCGATGTCGGCCGCGATCAGAAGACGACCAGCCAGGCGCTGAAGGCGCTCGACGAGGTCGTGAAGCGCTTTCCTGAGAGCCGCTATGCGCGCGACGCCCGCCTCAAGCTCGACCTGACGCGCGACCATCTCGCCGGCAAGGAGATGGAGATCGGCCGCTGGTACGAGAACCGCGGCCAGTACCTCGCGGCGATCAATCGCTTCCGCCATGTCGTCGACGGCTACCAGACGACGACGCATGTCCCCGAGGCGCTGCACCGCCTCACTGAATGTTATCTCTCGCTCGGCATCGTCGACGAGGCGCGCAGCGCCGCCGCCGTGCTCGGCCACAACTATCCCGGCAGCGAGTGGTATCACGACAGCTACGCCCTCCTGACCGGCGCTCCCAACGACGCCAACCCCGACGACCAACCGCCCAAGGGGTGGATGGCGCGGGTGATCGGCGCCTTGTTCTGAGCCGACGGCCCGCTGGCCCGGGGCGCGCGGCCCCGCTATCATCGCGCGCCATGCCGTCCGCTTCATCCGCCGCACGATGCTGCTCGGTCTGACGATCCGGGACTTCGTCCTGATTGAGCGGCTGGACCTTGCGTTTTACTCCGGCCTCTGCGTGCTGACCGGCGAGACCGGCGCCGGAAAATCGATCCTGCTCGACGCGCTCGGCCTCGCCCTCGGCATGCGGGCGGAGACCGGGATGGTGCGGCATGGCGCGGCGCAGGCGACGGTGACGGCGGAATTTGCCGTGCCCGAGGGGCACCCTTCCCGCTGCCTTCTCGCGGAGCACGGACTCGCCGGCGATGGCGACAGCCTGGTCCTTCGCCGAGTGCTCGGCGCCGACGGCCGCAGCCGCGCCTTCATCGATGACGCGCCAACCAGTGTCGGCCTGCTGCGCGAGATCGGCGAGACCCTGGTCGAGATCCAGGGTCAATTCGAGCAGCGCGGCCTGCTCGATGCCGCGACCCATCTGACCCTGCTCGACGCCTATGGCGACGACACGGCGGCACTCGCAGCGCAATCCTCGGCGTGGCGGCGCTGGCGGGATCTGTCGCGCCGGCATGACGAGGCCGCAGCGACGCTGGCGACGTCGCGCGCCGAGGAAGACAATCTGCGCCACGCCGCCGCAGAGCTTGACGCGCTCGATCCCACGGTCGGCGAGGAAGCGCTCCTCGCCGATCGCCGTGCGATCCTCATGCACCGGGAGAAACTTGTCGGCGCCGTCAATGCGGCGCTCAGCGAGATTCAAGGCGAGCGCGGCGCCGAGCATGCCCTCGCCGCCGCGGCGCGGTTGATCGAGCGAGCGCGCGAGAAGGCGGCCGGCCAGCTCGACGCGGCGGCGGCGGCGCTCGAGCGCGCCATTGTCGAGACGGGTGAAGCGGCGGCCCAGCTCGAGGCGGCGCTGCGCGAGGCCGAGCCGCAAGGCGGGATCGACGAGATCGAGGAGCGCCTTTTCGCCTTGCGCGCCCTCGCCCGCAAGCATCGCGTCGCGGTCGATGATCTCGCGGCGTTGCGCCAGGAGATCATTGCAAAGCTCGCGACGCTCGAAGATGGCGGCGCCGCGCTG
>JBGPOZ010000214.1:0-8262 GCA_041488295.1 Allostellaceae bacterium | reverse complement strand
GTTAAACTGAAGGGGTGGTGAGAGTGATAAGATGGCCGATCGCGTTGTGAATTCCTCGATGCCGTCGCTTGGCGGCCCTTTGCAGTTATTCTTTCATAAGAAGGGAAGCCGGCGCCGGCCGACGGTGGAGCGCGCCGAGGGCATCTACATGTGGGACACCGATGGCAGGCGCTACATCGACGCCTCCTCGGGTCCGGTCGTCAGCAACATCGGACACGGCAATCCACGGGTTCTCGAAGCCATGGTCCGCCAGGCGAAGAAGGTCGCCTTCGCGAGCCGCGCTGTCTTCGAGAACGAACCCAACATCCAGCTCGCCGATCTGCTGACGAATCTCGCCGGCCCCGGGCTCGAGCGCGCCTTCTTCGTCTCCGGCGGCTCCGAGGCGACCGAATCGGCGTTGAAGCTCGCCCGCCAATACGCCGTCACCAAGGGCGAGACGAAACGTTGGAAGGTGATCGCGCGCGATCCCGGCTATCACGGCGGCACGATGGGGGCGATCTCGGTGACCGGCGATCCCGAAGCGGAGCGCGTCTTCGGGGCGCTCGGCCGGATCATGCCGAAGGTGCCCGCCCCCTTCACCTACCGCCTGCCACCCAACCACGACGAGGGCAGCTATGCGCGGCACTGCGCCAAGACGCTCGACGAGACCATCCTTCGCGAGGGGCCGGAAACGGTGCTCGCCTTCATCATGGAGCCCGTCGGCGGCCTCGCGACCGGCGCGCTCGTTGCCCCCGACCACTATTACCGCGCGGTGCGCGAGATCTGCGACCGCCACGGCATTCTTCTCATCTATGACGAGGTGATGAGCGGCGCCGGGCGCACCGGCACCTTCCTTGCCGCCGAGCATTGGCCGGGCGCGCGGCCCGATCTCGTGACGCTCGCCAAGGGCATCGCCGCCGGCTACACGCCGATGGGCGCCGTCCTCGCCCCGGCCGCGATGGTCGAGGCGGTGGCAGAGAAGGGCGGCTTCATGCACGGCCACACCTACGCCGCCAATCCGCTCTCCTGCGCCATCGGCCATGCCGTCGTCACCGAGATGCTGGAGCAGAAGCTCATGGCCAATGCCGCGCGCATGGGCGCGCTGATGCGGCAGCGGCTCGAAGCGCTCAAGGCGAAGAGCGCCATTCTCGGCGACGTGCGCGGCAAGGGCCTCTTGATGGCGATCGAGATCGTCGCCGATCGCGAAACGAAGGCGATCCTGCCGGCCGAGCGGCAGGCGGTCTATCGCATCCTCGAGCTCGGCATCGAGCGCGGGCTCCTTCTCTACACGCGGCGGACGGCGAACGGGAAATACGGCGAGTGGCTCATGGTCTCGCCGCCGCTCATCGTCACCGAGGCAGAGGTGGAGGAAATCGCGGCGCTGATCGGTGAGACGCTCCAGGCCTACGAGGCGGAATTGCGGCAGGCGAAGGCGATCTAGAGCGAGGCGGTTCCGCGACGCAACTGCTCGGAGCATCGTGCGCCCAATCGCCCCCACCCCGGCCCTCCCCCATCGAGGGGGAGGGAGCAAGGCATTGCGGCACCGTTAATATTCCCCCTCCCCCCTTGCGGGGGAGGGTCGGGGTGGGGGCAATGGCCGGGTTCAGCGTTCCGCGCTCTCCGCCTGGACCTTACGGCGCGGTGCGCGCCGTGCCGCATGCACGGCATGTGGCCGCAACGGTTCGGCCGTCTCGGCGGGAGCGGCGGGAAGAGTGAGGCGGAAGATCGTCCCGGAACCCGTGCTCTCGACGAGGATGATGTCGCCGCCATGGGCGCGCATCAGCTCGCGCGCGATGGCGAGGCCAAGCCCGGTGCCGCCGAGCCGCGCCGAGCCGGTGAAAGGCTGGAAAAGATTGTCGCGCGCCTTGGGCGGGAGGCCAGGCCCGTCATCGGTGACGTCGATCCACACCTGCCCATCGGCCTCGGTCGCCGCCACCGAGACGCGATGTGCCCCGGCCTCGAAGGCGTTCCGGCAGAGATTGAACAGGACGCGGTAGAGCTGGTCGCGATCGCCGTCGACCATGAGATGCGGCGGCACTTCGCTCTTGACCCGCGGCCCGCCCTCGACCCTCCCATGCTCCGCCCCTTGCGGGATCCACGCCGCCTGCGCCACGTCGTCGACGAGCTCGGCGAAGGCGAAGCGGCTGCGCACGATCTCCGGCGGGCGCTCGCGCGTGAAGTCGAGCGTGTGCGTGCACAGCGCCACCGCGCGATCGATCGCCCCGAGAAGGGTCGGCGCGACGCGGCGCACCTCGGGCGCGGCGCTGTCGGCAAGGCCGTCGGAGACGAGCCGCGCCGTCGACAGAATGCCGCGCAGATCGTGATTGATCTTGCTGACCGCGGTGCCGAGGGCGGCGAGGCGCGCGCGCTGGCGCAGCGCTTCGCGCACGGTCTCCTGCATCTCGGCAAGCTCGCGTTGGGCGACGCCGATCTCGTCGCGGCGCGTGCTCGGCTCAATCACCTGTGCCGCGCCCTCGGGATCGGCCCGGAACGCCATGATCGCGGCGGTGAGGCGTTGCATCGGCCGGACCAACGCCCAGCGCAAGCTGAGATAGACCAGCGCCGCGGTCATCAGCGAGATGAAGAGCGAGAGCTCGAGGACGCGAATGCCGAAATGCCACATCTCGCGGCGCATCGGTTCCTCGTAAAGCAAGACCTCGACCACCGAATTCGCGTCGCGCGGCGCGACGCCGAGCACGCGCAGAACGCGGTCGCGCGACCCCAGCAAGGTGACGAAGGCTTCCTTGATCGCCCCGAAGAACTGGGTATCGCGCAAATCCACGGTCGCATCGATCGACGGCGGCATCTCGCTGTCGATCATCAAGGTGACGTTGCTGGTCTTGTGCAGGACGATGCCGAGCGCTCCGACATGCGCCAGCAATTGGTCGGCAAGCGGCTGGCTGACGACGTTGTTGGGAGTGGCTTCGAGGGCGAGGACGGCGAGACGGCCGGCGGCAATGCGGTCTTCGAGGTAGCCGACGCGAAATCGCCCGATCGAGGGCGCGAAAATCAGGATCTCGCTCACCATGACGAAAAACATCGTCAGCACGAGGAGGCGCGCAGAGAGACTTCGCATGACCGGCGGCCGAGACAACCCCATATCGCAAGCATAGCACAACGCCACGGAGCAGTAGCGAACCATCGATGTGAGCAGCGGAACCGGGAAACGTCGATCGGCGCGAGCGCGCCACCCGGTCCGGGCGCGAATTTTCCTTGCCGCGCAAGGGGAAAGCATATTGCTGAGGCGGCGCGCCCAAGCCGGCTTCGACTGACCTTTTCTTAACCATCTCGATGCTAATTTCTGCCCGTATTTGGAGAAATCGCACCCGCGGGACTAGCACTCGATGTCTTACGCCGTCAATTCGCCACGTCGGATCGGTCCCTTCTCGGGGTTGCGGGGCCGTCTCGTCGCGCTTGTCCTGCTCACGATCGCGCCGCTCATCGCGCTGCAGCTCCATGAGCTCGACAATCGCCAGCACGAGCAGATCGCGGCTGCGCAGCATCGGGCGCTGGTCCTCGCGCGATTGGCCGGCGAAAAACAGGCGGGATTGATCACGGAGGCGCGCGACCTGCTCGAGGTGATGAGCCGGGTTGCCGTCTTGCAGGGCGAGGATGTCGCCGGCTGCACCGCCTTTCTCACCGACCTCACCGCCCGGCACCGCTGGATCATCAGCGCGCGCGTCAACAAGCCCGACGGCACCGGCCTCTGCCGCGACGCCGACTTCGCCACAATGGCCAACCTCGGCGACCGCGACTATTTCAAGACCGCGGTCGCGACGAAGCAATTCGTGCTCAGCGGCTACATCTTCGGGCACTCGACGAAGAGGCCGGCGATCGCCGCCATCCTTCCGGTGCTCGATCCGGCGGGAGCCGTCGTGCGCGTGTTGGCATTGACGCTCGACCTCGCCTCGCTGAACGCCGATGCGGTCATGATGGGGAAGGAGCCGGGTCTCGAAACGACGATCGTCGACGGCGACGGCATCGTGCTTGCGCGGGAACCCGCGGCAGCGAAGCTGGTCGGCGGCAGCCTGCCCGAATCTCACCTCTTCTCGGCCGTCATGGCGCAACCCGAGGGCGAGGTCGAGCTGACCGACTTCGACGGCGTCTCGCGCCTTTACGGTTTCGCCCGCGTCAACGGCACGCCGAACCGGATCATCGTCGGCCTGCGCCGCGACTTCGCGTTGCACCAGGTCAACGCCGACTATCGGCGGAGCCTCCTCATTCTTTGCGTCATCGCCGTCTTGGCGGTGGGCGCGGCTTGGCTCCTCTGTGAAATACTCGTGCTGCGCGGCGTCCGCCTGCTGACGCGCTTTGCCGACCGCATCGGCGCGGGCGACCTCGAAGCGCGGCCCGGGCGCATGTCGGGCGAACTCGGCGGTCTCGCCGGTGCGTTGAGCGAGATGGCCGACCGCCTGAAGCGACGCGACCGGCAACTACAGGAGGCGACGAGCGCGGCCGAGACGGCGGGCCGCGCCAAGGCCGAGTTCATGGCGGCGATGAGCCACGAGATCCGGACGCCGCTCAACGGCATCATCGGCTTCGCCGGGCTGCTGCACGGCACCGAGCTGACCGAGAAGCAGCGCAAATTCACGACTTTGCTCAAAGACGCAGGCCAATCGCTCCTGGCGATCATCAACGACATCCTCGATTTCTCCAAGATCGAGGCCGGCAAGCTCGATCTGGAGGAGATCGAGTTCCCGCTCGCCGAGCTGGTCGAGGGCTGCCAGGAGCTTGTCGCCAAGGCGGCGAGCGACAAGGGGCTCGAGCTGCAAATCCTCGTGCCGCCCGACGTGCCGCGGCATCTCAAGGGCGATCCCGGCCGGCTCCGCCAGGTGCTGCTCAATCTCCTCAACAATGCCGTCAAATTCACGAAAGAGGGCAGCGTCGTCCTCAGCGTCACGCGCATCGGCGAGCAATCCGGCAAGCCGCAGATCAAATTCCTCATCGCCGATACCGGCATCGGCATTCCGGCGGAAAAACAGGGGCTCCTCTTCGAGCAGTTCTCGCAGGTCGATCGCACGATCAGCCGTCAATTCGGCGGCACCGGACTCGGCCTTGCCATCTCGCGGCGCCTCGTCACCTTGATGGGCGGCGAGATCGGCTTCGAGAGCACGCCCGGGCGCGGCAGCACCTTCTGGTTTACGACGATGCTCTCCTTGGGCGAAGAGCGCGCCGGCGCAGCGGCGGCCGATGGCGGCGCAGTTGTCGCCTTCCGGCGTCCGGCCCGGATCCTCCTGGTCGAGGATCTGCCGATGAATCAAATCCTCGCCGAGGCGATCCTGCGCGATGCCGGCCATACGATCGTCACCGCTGCGGATGGGGCGGAGGCTCTTTCCGCCGTGCAGCGCGAGAGCTTCGACCTCGTCTTGATGGATGTGCAGATGCCGGTGATGGACGGGCTCGCCGCGACACGCGCCATCCGAGCGCTCCCCGGAGAGACGGGCCGCTTGCCGATCCTGGCAATGACCGCGAACGCGCTGCCCGAAGAGGTCGCCCGCTGCCGCGCCGCCGGCATGGACGATCATATTGCAAAGCCGATCGATGTCGAATTGCTGCTCGCCGCCGTCGAGCGGTGGCGCGGCAATGGCGAGCGCGCCGGCAGCGTCTCGCCGCGCAGCGAGACGGCGGCGATCCTCGATGAGGAGACCATCGCCAGGCTCGACGCCTTGCTCGGGCGCGAGCGGCTGCATGAGCTCGTCAAGCGCTTTCTCGCCGACCTGCCGGTCCACCTCGATTCGGTCGCCAGATCCCCGGGCGATCATGAGCGCGTCGGCCGCGAGGCGCATGCCATGGTCTCCGTCGCCGGCAATTTCGGCCTCGGCGAGCTCACCGCGGCGAGCCGGGCCCTGATGCAAGCTTGCCGCGACCCGGCGAAGCCGGATCTGGCGCGCCCGGTCGCCGCCTTCACCGAGGCGGCGCGGCGCGCCACCAAGGCGATGGAGCGCATCGAGCAAGCGATGAGCGCGGACGCCGCCTCATCCCGATCGGCCAATTTTGCAGCGCGAGGCTGAGCCATGAACGCGGCGAAACTCCTCGTCATCGACGACGATCCGGTCATCGGCGCCGTCGTCGAGCGCATCGGCATCGATTGCGGCTACGCCGTCGACGTGACCGAGACGGCGCAGGCGTTCCGCAGCTCCTACGACAGCGCGATGCCGAGCACGATCGTGCTCGACGTCGTCATCCCCGACACCGACGGCCTCGAGCTGATCGGCGAGCTTGCCGCCAAGAACAGCCGCAGCAAGCTGATCATCATCAGCGGCTACGGCGAATACCTCCAGCTCGCCTCGGATTTCGCCCGCTTCAGCGGGCTCGAAGTGGCGCGCGCGCTGGCAAAGCCCCTCGACCGCGCGGTCTTGTCGGATCTCCTCCACGAGCTCAGATAGTCGGGTAGAATGAGCACGCCGCGGCGACGGCGCGGCGGCGATCACTGAGGGGACCCGCGATGACGCCCGGCCCAATCGACGTCGGCCCGCGCGATGTGCTGCTCGTTGTCGACGTGCAGAATGATTTCATGCCCGGCGGTGCGCTTGCCGTTCCGCGCGGCGATGAGATCGTGCCGCTCGTCAACCGCCTCGCCGCGTCTTTCGCCCATGTCGTATTGACGCAGGATTGGCACCCGCGCGGGCACCTCTCCTTCGCGTCCTCGCATCCCGGCCGCGCCCCCTTCGAGACGGTGAGCTTGCCGTACGGGCCGCAAATCCTGTGGCCCGATCACTGCATCCAGGGGACGCCGGGCGCGGCGCTGCACGCCGCGCTCGACGTCGCGCATGCCGAGCTTCTCATCCGCAAGGGCTACAATGCAGCGGTCGACAGCTACTCGGCCTTCTGCGAAGCCGACGGCAGGCCGACCGGCCTTGCCGGCTATCTGCGCGAGCGCGGGCTGGAGCGCGTCTTCCTGTGCGGCTTGGCGACCGATTTCTGCGTCGCCTTCAGCGCCTGCGACGCGCGGACCGCCGGTTTCCCGGCGATCCTCATCGAGGAAGCCTGCCGCGCCATCGACAGCAACGGCTCGCTCGAGGCGGCAACGCGGCGCATGGCGACGGCTCGTGTCGAGCGCGCCGCCGCCGCGGCGATCCTCAGCCGTTAGCGCGGCGCGGCGGGAAGCGGCGGCCGCCGCGCTGCGGCGGACGCGCACCGCGATCTTGCCGCGGCGCGTGGGCAGCGCCGCGATTGGCGTTGGCCGCGAGCGGCGTCGCGCTCACCGGCGCTGCGAAGGGATGGTCGGCGACGACCGGCACGCGCTGCTTGATGAGCTTCTCGATGTCGCGCAGGTAAGCCCGCTCCGCCGTATCGCAGAACGAGATCGCAACGCCCGTCGCGCCGGCACGCGCGGTGCGGCCGATGCGGTGGACGTAGCTCTCCGGCACGTTCGGCAGCTCGTAATTGATGACGTGGCTGATGCCGTCGATGTCGATGCCGCGCGCCGCGATGTCGGTCGCGACGAGGACGCGAATCCGCCCAGCGCGGAAGTTCTCCAGCGCCCGCTGCCGCGCACTCTGCGATTTGTTGCCGTGGATCGCCTCGGCCGAGATGCGGCCGTGCGCCAATTGCTCGGCGACGCGGTTGGCGCCGTGCTTGGTGCGGGTGAAGACGAGCGCGCGGTCGATCGTCTGATCCTTGAGCAGCTCGGCGAGGAGCGCGCGCTTGTTGCTGGGATCGACGAACAGCACGCGCTGCTCGACGCGCTCGACGGTCGAGGCGACCGGCGTCACCGCGATCTCGACCGGGTCCTTGAGGATGCCGGCGGCAAGCCGCGCGATATCGGGCGGCATGGTCGCCGAGAAGAACAGCGTCTGCCGCTTTTTGGGCAAGGTCGCGATGATCTTCCGGATGTCGTGGATGAAGCCCATGTCGAGCATGCGGTCGGCCTCGTCGAGGACGAAGATCTCGATCCGGTCGAGCATCGCATGGCCCTGGTTCATGAGGTCGAGGAGACGGCCCGGCGTCGCCACCAGGATGTCGAGGCCGCGATGCAGCGCATCGACTTGCGGCTTCTGGCCGACGCCGCCATAGACGACCGCCTGGCGCAAGCCAAGATGGCGCCCATAGGCGCGGAAGCTCTCGCCGATCTGGATCGCGAGCTCGCGCGTCGGCGTCAGGATGAGGCTGCGCGTCCGCCGCGGACCGGCTGATGGCCGCCGCCCGCCGCCGCTGGCGGGAAGGGGTTGAAAGAGCGCGGCGAGATGCTGGAGCATCGGCAGGGCGAAGGCCGCGGTCTTGCCGGTGCCGGTCTGGGCGCAACCGAGAAGGTCGCGGCCGGCGAGGAGATGGGGGATGGCG
>JBGPOZ010000213.1:0-8369 GCA_041488295.1 Allostellaceae bacterium | reverse complement strand
GAGATCGCCGAGTTCCGATTGATGCCCGCCGCGGAGGTCGTCGCCCTCGTGCGTGACGGCGAGGCGTTCAAGTTCAACGTCAATCTCGTCATCATCGACTTCGCGCTGCGCCGCGGCCTCATCACGCTCGATGACCCCGACTATCTCGATCTCGTGACGGGGTTGCGCCGCCCGCTGGATTAGGAAACGCTCGAACCACGAAGGCACGAAGAACACGAAGAAAAAGCGCCTTGTGGGGATAGAAGATGATTGGGGATATAGGAATGGGTTGATTGGCGCCGAAGGCGCCACTTTCCTGATCAAGACATCCCAAATCGTCTCTCCATCCCCCTCGAGATTATTTCTTCGTGTTCTTCGTGCCTTCGTGGTTCAAACGTTCCTCCGATCTAAAGCCGGACGATCTTGAAATCCCGCCATCGCCCTCACTTCGGCCGGGCTGCGTCCGGCCGCGCGCAAGGACGCAAGGGTGAGCGCGCGGTCGCGCTTGGCGAAGCGCCGGCCATTCGCGTCGGTCAGCAGCTTGTGGTGGTGATAGCGCGGGACCGGAAGGTCGAGCAGCGCCTGCAGCAGGCGGTGAACGTGCGTTGCCGCGAAGAGATCGTCGCCCCGCGTCACCAAGGTGACGCCTTGGAGCGCGTCATCGACGGTAACGGCAAGGTGGTAGCTCGTCGGCACCTCCTTGCGCGCGAGCACGACGTCGCCGTGGCTCGTGGGGTCGAGGGCGACGCGTCCGGCGAGTTCATCCTCCCAGACGAGCGCACCCGTTTGCGCCAAGGACGCGGCAAGATCGAGCCGCAGCGCGTAGGGTTCCCCAGAGCCGACCCGCTGCGCCCGCTCGTCGGCGCTGCGGTTGCGGCAGGTGCCGGGATAGAGCGTGTCCTCGGACCGATGCGGAGCGTTCCCGGCGCGGGCGATCTCGGCGGCGATCTCGGCACGCGTGCAAAAGCACGGATAGAGCAAGCCCATCGCCTCGATCCGCGCAAGCGCCGCGCGGTAATCGGCAAAGCATGCCGATTGCCGCCGCACCGGCCCGTCCCAATCGAGTCCCAGCCACGAGAGATCCTCGATGATCGCTTCGGCAAAGTCCGGCCGGCAGCGCGTCGCGTCGATGTCCTCGAGACGAAGCAGGAACCGGCCGCCCTCCGCCCGGGCGCGGTGCGAGGCAAAGAGCGCGGCATGGGCATGGCCGAGGTGAAGGAGCCCCGTCGGGCTCGGCGCAAAACGGGTGACGGCGGCGGGCATCACGAGCCAGAGGATGACAGGCGGTGACGGATTGGGCTATCCCTCCGCGTCAGTGAGCCGACCTCTCTTCCTGCGTAAGGAACCCGATCCGCATGCTGCCGACCCTCAGCGGCCCCTCGCATCCTCCGGCGTCCGGCGGCAAGCCCCGACAACTGGTCATATTGCTGCATGGCCTCGGGGCCGACGGGAACGATCTCATCGGACTCGCTCCCTATTGGTCTCGTCTCCTGCCGGAGGCAGAGTTCCTCTCGCCCAACGCGCCGTTCCCCTGCGATATGGGGCCGTTCGGATTTCAATGGTTCAGTCTGCAGGATCGCGCGCCGGCGGCGATCCTCGCTGGTGTGCGTGCCGCGGCGCCGACCCTAGATGCGTTTGTCGACAAAGCGCTGGAAAAGCGCGGGCTCGCCGAAAAGGACCTCGCCCTGGTCGGTTTCTCGCAAGGAACGATGATGGCGCTCTATGTCGGTCTGCGCCGCGCGGAACAGGTCGCCGGCATCCTCGGCTTCTCGGGAGCCCTCATCGGCGCCGACACGCTCCAGGCGGAGATCCGGTCGAAGCCGCCTGTCATGCTGGTCCACGGCGATGCCGACCCGATCGTCCCGTTTCAGGCGATGGGCATGGCGAGATCGGCCCTCGAGGCGGCCGGTGTTCCGGTCGAGACCATGGCCCGGCGCGGCCTGCAGCACGGCATCGACGAAGAGGGATTGAAAGCCGGCGGGCGCTTCCTGCAGAAAGCGTTTCAGGGCTGAGCCCCTGAGATCCTCAGATCCCCGCTTGCTGCAGCAGTTCGCGGAGCACGCGGTCGGCATCGAAATATTCATGCGCGATCTCGAGCGCAGCGTGGCATTGGCGGCGATAATCGGCGTTGATGCGCCCGATCGCCTCGCGAATCTCGTCGAGCGTCGTGAAGGCGAAGAGCCCGGCCGTGCTCGGGATCGCCTTGGAAAAACCAGTGTCTTGCGTCACGACCGGCCGCCCCGCCGCGAGATAGCAGACGCTGCGGTCGCTGAACCATCCCGTGCGCGCGCGGACATAGATGTCCTTGGCGACGGTGAATTCCGCGCGCGATGTCACGATGAAGTCGCGATAGGGCTGCATGTCGGCGGAGACGGGCACGGGATCGACGATGTCCCAGCCGGCGGCCCGGACTTGCGCGGCGATCTCCTCGGTGGGCGGCCACATGGCAAGTCGGCAGGGTTGCAGCGTCTGGCGCGGCAAGTCGAGGAAGCGCAGGAAATTGACGTGCTTCGACCAGCGATAGGTTTCGCCGCCGATCGCGATGTCCTTGCCGGTATTCTCCCAAGTCGCGACCGAGGTGAAGAACGGGCCGGCGGAGATGCAGCCGGCATCCCACAGATCGAGCAGCACGGGCGGGCGCGTCGGTCGCCAGGAGAAACCGGCGAGCGGAATGGCGCAATCGGCCTGCCCCAAATTCTCGCCATAGGTGAAGAGATGCGTGTGCGCGTCGAGATAGCGGCGCGCTGCCGCGTCGCCCTCGGCCGCGCGCGCCTGCTCGTAGCCGGGATCGGTGTCGACGAAGACGCGCACCGGGCAGGGCATGTGCTCCTCGCGCAGGTGCGTGGCGCCGGACAGGTTGATGAGCGCGTCCGCCTGGCGATAGAGCGCCTTGACGCGCTCGCCCGGAAGCCCGTGCCAGCGATCGCTCGCGGCATCCCAATAGGCCCAGCGATCGCCGAGATCGAAACGCTCCATCATGTTGCGCAGGAAGGCGACGTTGTAGGCGCAATCCTCGCCGAGCGCTTGGCGCCGCGGATCGAAAGGCCGCGCGCCTGAATCCTCGACATACCAGACATCGTGGCCGAGGCGGCGCAGGCCCAACACGTAATGCAGCGCCTGCCACGCCACCCCGGCGAGCGGGACCTGCCCGGCGAGGTGCAGGACGAGAATGGTCTTACGAGACGCCAAGGTGGGTCTCCTCGTTGCCGAATTGCGTGTTGTAGTACTCGGCGAAGACACCGTTGCGCTGCACCAGCTCGGCGAAACCGCCCTGTTCGGCGATGACGCTGTCGCGCAGCACGAGGATGAGATCACAACTTCGCACCGTCGACAAACGATGCGCGATGATGAAGGTGGTGCGGCCTTGGGTGAGACGCTCGATTCCGGCCATGACGACGGCTTCGGTCTCGACGTCGAGCGCCGAGGTCGGCTCGTCAAGGATGAGGATCGGCGCATCGCGCAACAGGGCGCGGGCGATCGTCAAGCGTTGTTTTTCTCCTTCCGAGAGCGTCGCCCCGGCTTCGCCGATCACCGTGTCGTAGCCCTGCGGCAGAGAGACGATGAGATCGTGGATGCGGGCATGCCGCGCCGCCTCTTCGACCGCTTCGCGCGTGGCGTCGGGCCGGCCATAGGCGATGTTGTCATGTACGGAGATCGGAAAGATGAGCGGCGGCTGCAGCACCATCGCGATCTGGGCGCGCAGCGATTTGAGCGCGAACTCCCTGATATCGACGCCATCGATCAGGACCTGCCCGGTCGACGGATCGAAGAAGCGCGGCAAAAGGGCGAGCAAGGTCGATTTGCCGGCTCCGGTCGGCCCCACCACGGCGACCTTCGTCCCGGCGCGGATCTCGAGGTCGACGGCGCGGAGCACGGGCAGCTCCGGCCGATAGCGGAAGCTGACGCCGCGCCAGGCGATGTCGCCATGCGCACCCTGCGCAGGAAAGCATCGTCCGCCATCCACGAGGTCGGGCTCGGTGTCGAGGATCTCGAAGACGCGGCGCGCGCCGATCCGCGCCCCGGCGATGAGGCTCCAGCTCTGCGTGATCTGGTTGACCGGCTGATAGAGCTGCGCCAAGTACGAAATGAAGACGACGAGCTGGCCGATCGTCAGCGTCCCCGACATGGCGGCGCGGCCGCCGGCGTAGACGACGATCGCCGTGCCCGCGGCGATCACCACGTTGACCGTCCCGGAGTAGAGCGTCTGCCAAGAGTAGAGGCGAAGCGTCGAGCCGAGGCTGGCTCTACTCGCCCCCATGAAGCGGCGATACTCTTCCTCCTCCTTGGTGAAGGCCTGAATGACCTTGATCGAGGTGAACGCCCATTGGACGAGGCTGTAGACCCGGCTGTCGGCATCGCGCACCTCGCCGGCGATCGTCGTGATCTTGCGGTTGAAGAGCGCGATGAGAACGAACAGCGCCGGCACGATGGTGAGCGCAAGGAGCGTCAGCTCCGCATCCATCGGCACGAGGATGAAGAGCATGCCGCCGAGCAGCACGAAAGCCGAGACGATCGGCAGAAGGCCGTTCATGATCATCGTCTGCACGGCGAAGCTGTCGGCCGTGACGCGATACATGAGATCGCCCACCTTCTGCCGGCTGTGGAAGGCGAGCGACAGCCGCTGCAGATGGCCGTAAAGCGCGCCGCGCAGATCGTTGACCATGCGCTGACCGACGCCGATCGTCGTGTAATTGTGGAGCAATGTCAGCCCGCCCGCGGCGAGTTGCACAAGGACGATGCCGAGGCAGGCGAAAGCGAGAAGCTGAAGCGGCGCGAGAGCCTCGAGCGGCGGCGCCATCGGCTTGCCGCCGAGCACGTGATCGATGACGATCTGCAGCGGCCACGGCTTCAAGAGCTCGAAGCCGGCGATGAGAAAGACCTGCAGCAGCGCCCAAGCGAAGCGCAGCCGGTAGGGCCAGAGATAGGGGAAGAGCTTAGCACCGAGTGGCGACATGACGCAGGACCTTAATGCATGCGCCGAGACTGCCCCCCACCCCGACCCTCCCCCGCAAGGGGGGAGGGGGATGTGAGAGAGCAGGCGACCCGAGAATCCCCTCCCCCCTTGCGGGGGAGGGTTAGGGAGGGGGCCTTCGCCACGCGCATTGCCGTTTCCAGCTCACGCGGTGCGCGGCGAGCCGATGGCGATGGCCGAGCGCGGCGCCGGCTCGACCGGCGTCAACTGCGCCTGCTTGGCGACCGCCTCGATGATCCGGTGCATGAGGCTGCCGAAGGCCGCGGTGCGCTGGGCGATGAACGCGAAGTGCCCGAGGCCGAGAACGCCGACGGCCACCGCGACGATCGGCGCGCCGAGGATGAGCGAGGCCGCCGCGATGACGGCATAGCCGCGCAGGACCAAGGCCGAGAGACGCGACAGACGCATCGCGCAGCGCACGCGCAGAAGCCGCTTGGCGCCGCCGTGATTCTCGCCGACCACCGTCACATAGGCCCGGCTCCAAAGGCCGCGCGAGATCTTGAGATCCCAGTCGCTCCAGCCGGTGTCGGGGACGATGAAGTATTTCTGCGGCGCGAGGAACGCCATGAGGCCGCCGAGCAGCGCCTCCTTCTCGTCGCTCTTCTCGCTCCAATATGCCAAGTAGAGCGCGCGCTCGCGCCAGTCGATGCGCGGCTTCTGCCGCGTCGCGTCGAGCCGCGCCGGGTCCTTCGTCTCCATGAGGCGCGAGCGCCATTTGAGGCGCTCCCAGCCGCGCACGATCGGACCGAGATAGATCAGAAGCGCGATAAGGCCGCGCGCTTTGAGGCCGCGGAAGCGGGGATCGACCGGCGCCTTGAGCGCGCCGTTGACGCACATCGTACAGGTGACGAGGAGCGGCACCGTGAGGAGCCACATCCAGCCGCCGCCGACGATGCCGATGAGCGCCAGCAGCAGGGCGACGACGTTCCACTCGAAAGTGAGCGGCAGAAACGCCATCAAGGACGATGGCGGCTCGTACATCGTCTGAAAGAGGCCGCGCCCGAAGACGCCGGAATAGATGACCGGACGACGCGACAGGATGAGCGAGGCCGAGAGGTCGCCATAGATGCGCCCCAGCCATTTCGCCTGGCCGAAGAGGTTGAAACGGAAAGGGTGCTTGCCGTAAACGAGCGCTTCGGCTTTGCCGTAGCCGCGCTGTTGGCCGATATAGGCTTTGACGGTGTTGCGGCGGAAATGCCAGACGACGGCCGAGGGGCTGAAGCCGATCGTGTGGCCGGCGTCCTGAAAGCGCCAGCAGATGTCGACGTCATCGCCCGCCGCGCGGTAGAGCGGGTCGAAACCGCCGAGCCCCAGCAGGACGTCGCGGCGGAACGCCATGTTGCAGCCGGCGATGTGCTCGGCGACGTCGTCGCTGACGAGGACATGTGTCGGCCCGCCCGGCGAGACGGCGACCGCCGAGGGGACGAGGCTGTCCTCGGGCGGAGGGAAATTCGGCCCGCCGCAAGCGACGAGGTCGGCCGAGACCATCTTGCCGACAAGGTAGTTGAGCCAGTCGGGATCAGCGACGCAGTCGCTGTCGGTGTACGCGACGATCTCGCCCGTGGCCGCCTCGGCGCCGACGTTGCGCGCGACGGAAAGGCCCTTGTTCGGCTGGCTGATGATGCGGCAATAGGGATATCGCTGCGAGATCTCGAGCGTCCGGTCGGTCGAGCCGTCATTGACGACGACGACCTCGTAGTCGGGGTAGTTGAGGTGCTCGAGCGAGGCGAGGCACGCTTCCATCGTCCGCTCGGCGTTGTAGGCACAGACGACGACCGAGACCTTGGGATGGCGCGGCAAAGGCGGCGGCAGCGGCCCCTTGTAAGCGGCCGAGACGGCGGCGGCGGCGGGCTTGGGCTTGCGCTCGCGGTCGACCAGGCCAAAGGCCCAATCCTCGATGAGATGGCCGCCGGTGAACCATTCGTCGGTCCAGGCGAAGACGAAGGTGCCGGCAACGCCCATGGCGAAGGCGGTGCCGACCTGCCAGGACAGGATGGCGCGCTGTCCCTCCTCGCCCTCGCGCATCGAATCGACGCCGAATTCCGTCAGCACGAGTGGGCGGTCGACAGCGAGGTTGTGGAGGCGCGAGACGTAGCGGCGGAACGCGTCTTCGTTGTGCAGATAGACGTTGAAGCAGAGGAAATCGGTGAAGTCGATCGTCAGGTACTCGGTCGAGGGGAAATTGGCGTAGCTGACGAGGGCGCCGGGTACCTCCGCCTTCACCGCCTGCACGAGCTCCTTCAAGAATTGGCGGACGCGCTTGGCGCCGTGCCAGCGCACCATGTCGGGCGGAATCTCGTTGCCGATGACATAGGCGAAGACGGCAGGGTGCCGCTCGCAGGCGCGGACGCCGGCGAGGATGGTGCGGCGCGCTTCGCCCTGAACCGCGGCGCTGTCGAGAAACGTCACGTGCTGCGCCCACGGAATGCCGACCAGGACCTTCAGCCCGTTGGCGGCGGCGGCATCGAGCAGCCAGACCGGTGGTACGGTGAAGACGCGCACCGTGTTGATGCCCATCTCCGCCATCAGCACGAAATCGCGGGCCGCCATTGCCGGCTCGGGGAATTGCGTGCCGTGCGGCGCCGGCGCGAAGGGGCCGTAGGTCACGCCCCTGACGAAATGCTTTTTGCCGCCGCTGAAGAAGAACTTGCCCTTGACCTCGATCGCCGCCGCGGCCGACGACGCGGGCGTCGTCAGGTCCGCGGCGGCGGGTGCGGTCGCGACCGATTGCATTCAATGAACTCCCCATGCCTGCCCGACAAAGGGCGGAAACGCAGGCTTCGAACAACGCGGGCCGCAAACGAACTATTCCGCGGTCTCCACGGCGAAATCGCGGGTGCGGCGGCCGCCGCGAACAGAGCGGAAGCAGGCCCGCGATGTCAAGAGTGGAACGGAGGGCATGAGAGCGCGGATCGGTCACGACGCTCGATCGTCATTTCTCCGCTCGTCACGCCGATCGTCTTAGGCCCGCCACATGGATTGCGTCCCGCGAGACGGAACCCGGGTTTTCAGCGGCCTAAGAAAGATTGAAGAGCTTCGTCGAGTTCGAGATCGGCATGGCGCAATCCGAAATCGCGTTGATCCTTGCCGATGTGAACCACCGTCGCGGCGAACTCGATGCCGTCGCACCCGGAGAAGCTGATGACGCCGACGACCGGGTCGCCCGCCTGTGCCGGTGCCGCCGCGCCGGTCAGCAAGAGCCCGCCCGGCGTGCAGTTGAGACAGTCATAATCGGTTCCGTTGATCGCGACTTTGATCGATTTGGGCGCAATGTCGTGTCGCGAGTGGCGGCGACGGTACGAGTCCATCTTCAATGCCGATCTCGTCTTCATCGATCGCCCCTTGCTTGCAATATTTCCACGAAATACTGGATCTTCTCTCGTAAAAATACTGTGAATATCTCGCAAGATCTCAGAAT
>JBGPOZ010000212.1:0-8383 GCA_041488295.1 Allostellaceae bacterium | reverse complement strand
GGTCACATTGCCGCCGGGATGCGCGAGGCTGGCGACGAGTCCGTGCTCGACCGGGTCGGCACTCCCGGCCATAACGATCGGGATTGTGGAGGTTGCATTCTTCGCTGCGGCGACGGTCGGTGTTCCGATCGTCACGATGATGTCCACGCTATTATCGACAAGTTCCTCCGCCAACCCCTGGAGCCGCGCCCAGTCGGTATCCGCGAAGCGGCCTTCGATGACGTAATCCCGGTTCTCGATGTAACCCAGCTCGCTCAGCGCCTTGCGGAAGGCATCCAAATTGGTTGATGGCTTGCCGGGCATAGGTGGAGGATTGGGGTCCAGCCAGCCAATTCGCCACAGCTTCTCTTGTGCCACAGCGCCGGGCACCAACGATGACGAGAGGGCGATGAACACGAAGCCGAAGACGATTCCGACGACTGACCTGATCGTCATGGCAACCTCACCAGACTTAGTGCGTGGCTCGCAAGGCTCGAAAATGCTTCGAGAGTCTCCCCGTTAGTGTCCGACGATAGTCAGGTATGCGTGCGGCCCTTGGCGATGATCACAAGCTGTGCCGCCTCATTCGATCACCTCATCAGAGAATAAAGCCGGCAGGCGTAGCGCAGCGCGTGGATGCACGGCATAATTCCGTTGCCGAAGCAGCATGCACGCAGCGATCAAGGAGCGTCATACCATCCATGGACGATGATATGCCTCTACCCTTTGACCTGCCAGCGGTCGCGCGCAAGAAGGTCACCGTCGCCTTCGATGGCGGCCGGATCACCTCCGACGGCGGGGCTATACTGCGCCAGCTACACGATGCCGCCAGACGCAGTGACGCTGGTCCAACAGCATTCATTTCGGGTCGGGCTCTCGGCTCTCGATCCTGATGCCCAGGGCCAACGGCGATCTGGCTCAGGAGCTGGCGGGCGGCGCGGCGAGGCGCAGGCCGTCGCCGATGAGGACGAAGGGCGCCCAGGCGAAGGGATGCGAGAACAAGGTGCCGCTCCCCGTGGCGGCGCCGTTGCCGAGCAGGCGGTCGAGCTTCGCTTTTTGCACGGCGTCGACCGTGTCGCGCTGCGCCTCGCCCGGGCGCATCGTGGCGAGCGTGCGGGTCGCGATGAACACCGCCGAATCGTCGTCGACCGACCAGTGCGTGACGAGCAGCCCGCGCGTGCCGGCGAAGAAGAAGGCGCGGGCGAGACCCGAAAGGCTCTCGCCGCCGCCGCCCGAGCCGGTGCCGCCGGGACCCGCGGTGTTGCACGCGGAGAGGACGACGAGATCGGCATCCATCTGCAGCTTCAACACCTCGCTGCCCTCGAGGAAGGCGCCCTCGGCGCTCGCCGCATCCGGCGGCGCCGACATCAGGATCGCGGGCTCGGTGCGGCAATGGAGCTCGCTCGGCAGGAAGGCGTGGGTCGCGAGATGGATGACGCGATATCGCGTGAAATCGGTCGTCTCGACCGTCTTGCGCGTGAACTCGCCGCCGAGGTGGATGTCCTGCGAGCGCGCCCCGAGCAACCGCCCGACGGCGACGACCTCCTCGCGCGTTCCCGGCAAGGTCGGCAGCTCGCGCATCGCCTGATAATCCTCCTTGCAGCGATCGGGCGGAAAGGCCGCGGCGAGTTGCGCATCGCTCGCCGGCCGGAAATCGCCGAAGCCGACGAAGGGCAGCGGCGCCGTCGAGGCGCCCTTGATCTGCCGCAGCCCGACGAAGGTCTGCGGCGCCGGCACGTAGCTGGTGGCAAAGCGCTTCAGCAGGAACGGCACGGCGCGATAATCGCCATTCGTCACCGGCGCCATCGGCTCCGTCACCAGCATCTCGAAGGGCAGGCTGAGCAAGGGGCCGTTGGCCGAGATGACGAGGTGCGACAAATCCTTGGTCTCGGCGGCGACGGGGCCGAGCAAGATCGCATGGAGGCGATTCGCCGCGGCGACATCGTAGATCGGAATCTGCGGTTGGCCGCCGACGAAAAAGACCTGCGCCGTCTTGCGCAGATGGTCGACCGCCGCCGTCGCCTCGTCGAGGGTGAGGGCGACGCGGAAGGCGGTCACCTGGCTCCCGGTGACGATGAAGCCGAAGCTGGAAGAGCGGCCGAGCTGAATGGCGAGAAGCCCTTCCCTCGGCTGCAGCAATTTTGCCACCGTGATCGCCGGCGCGTCGGCCTGAACGAGCTGTCCATAGGCGGGGGCCGCCGCCTGGGCCGCCGCCTCGGCATCGTTGCGTTTCGCCTCGGCCGCGGCGATCGCGGCGTCGATGCGCGCCAATTCCTGATCGTTCTGCAAGGGTTCGGGCTTTTGCGCCTCTTCGTCGCGCTCGACGAAGAGCGTCTTCAATTCGAGCTCGGCCTGCTGGAGGCTGCGCAAGGTCGCGCTGACGCGCTGGTCGCCCGAGGCGAGCCGCGCCGCCGCCTTGGCGATGTATTGCGCGGTCAATCCGCTCTGGATGAGCTGCGCTGCGCCGAACATCTCGGCATAGAGCGCCGGCGCCCCGTCCCGATTGCTTTGGGCGAGCGCGAACAAGGTGTCGAGATAGGGCGTCACGAGGCTTTCGGGAAGACCGAGATGCCGGTCGCGCAGGATCTTGGCGCCGCGGCGGAAGCGCTGGAGGGCGCGCTCGACCTTGCCCTGCTTCTGCGCCTCGCGCCCGGCGAGGAACAAGGTGACGGCGACCGGGCGCTCATTCGGAATCACCTGGTCGAAGAGCTGCAGGGATTGGCTGAACCCCTTGGCCGCGTCGACGAAATCGCCTTGCCCCGCATCGCTCAGCGCCGCCATGCGGACGACGCGCGGCAAGACTCCGGATTGATTCATGCCGCTCGCCGCGATCAGGATCTTCGACTGCTCGGCAAAGCGCCGCGCGTCATCGAACCGGCCGGCGCGATAAGCCAACATGCCTTCGAACCGCCAAATGCTGGAGAGGCCGAGAATGCCCATCTCGCTGTCCGGATCGATGAAGAGCGAATCATAGGACCCGCTCGCACCGTACTTGCCCGCTTGCGCCGCCTCGCCGCGCCGCGCCGCCGACAGCATGGCGGCGGGCACGAAGGCGGAAAATTCGCGCTCCGCCCCGGCGACCTCCGTGCCCGCCTTTGCCATCTCGTCCTGGTTTGCGGCATGAATCGCCCGGTAGAATTGCAGCCGCGCGGCGATGAGCGGGTCGGGCGAGGCCGCGAGGAGCGCCGCGGCGCGCGCGAAGAATGCGTCGGCCTCGGCGAAACGCCGTTGATTGCTGATCTGCAGGCCGAGATGCATGAGCGGCATGGCAAGGCCCGGATTGTTCGGGCCGAGGATGCGCTGTTGCACCGCGAGCGCATCGCGGAATGCATCTTCCGCCGCGGCGAAATTGTCGATCGTGTTCGCCTGGTCGCCGAGCCGCATCAGCCCGTAATAGCGCTCGAGATCGCCGCTGCCGAATGGCTGCTTGGCGAATTGCGCGGCGAGGAGGTCGCGCGCGGCCGATTGCCGTTGCCCCGTCCCGGCGACCGCGCGGCCGGCGATCGAGGCGACCGCAGCTTCGAGCGCCGGCAGCGAGGAGACGACGCCGTCGACCATGAAAGTCTTGCCTTCGAGCGTCGTCGTGAAAGCAAGGTGCGGCCAGCCGCCATTGCGCCGGGCACACTGCAGCAGCACCGCCGGAACGTCGTCGAGGATGCGCGTTTGGGTGGGCGCCTCGCATCGCAAAAGCTGGTCGAGGTGCGAGCGCCACGGGCTCGCCTGCGCGAGGCCGGTCAGCGCGGCAATGTCGCCGCGCCGCACCGCCGCCTCATGGATGCGGCCGCTCGGCTGCTGCCAGGTGCCGCAGATGACGCTCCAGGAACGCACCGCCAGGATCTCGCCGCTGTCCCGCGCATCCTGCCGGTAGTTGCAAGGTTCACCGACCTGATCGTTGCCGACCTCTTTTGCCTCCTCGAGCTTCGCCGAAGCGGTGCTCTTCACCATGACATCGGGCGGCAGGCTCGCGCATCCGGCGATGACCAGGACAAGCCCGGCGGCGAGGCCGAGCCGCCGCGTCATTGCAAAAGGTCCTCGTCGCCGACGCTAAACGCCTGGAGCGTCGAATCATCGGATTGGCGCTGCGGCGCGATGATGGCGAAATTGCCGTAGCTCGGCGGCGTCACCGGTACGATGCGCGGCACGACGATGCAATTCGTGGTGCTGACGGCGCAATCATTGACCTTGTAAAAATTGTCCTGGGCGCCGCTCTTGACGGCGAAGTCGGCCGCGCCCTGGCCGTTGGCGCCGTGAATGGTTCCGGCGATCGACGCCGAGCCGCCGCTGCCGGCGATGGCGAGCCGGTTCACGTCGATATTCGCCGCGGTGATGGCACCGGAATTGGCGGAGAACAATAGCGTCGCCGTCGGTGCCGAGACCGTATCGATGGTGATCGGGCCGTTCCCGGTGCCCGTCCGGAAGCCGATCAGCGAGTTCGCGGGATCGGCCGGGCCGAAGGTCTGGAGCAAATCCAGCGGCGCACCGGTCGAGTCGAAAGCGACATAGCCGGTCGAGAAGGTGGCGAGCCCCGTCTCGAGGAAGGCACCGTCGGTCGACAGGATGACGCCGCGGCCGGCGCTGAAACGGCCGCCGCTCAGGTGGAATCCGCCGGTGGAGCGGAAGATGATGTCATTGCCGGCGCTCGCTGCGACACCCTGGAGCGTGAGCGCCCCGCTGGCGGTGATCGAGACATTGCCGCCGGGTGCCGCGTAGTTGCCGGTGACGATCGGCGATCCCGCATCGCGAATGCTGACGTCGCCGGCACCGGCATTGTTGAAACCCAAGAGGAGGGGAATCTGATTGAGATCGGTCAAGCTGGCGCCGCCGACGGAAGAGCCGATGAGGCTGCTGGCGCTGATGGCCCCGCTCGTTTGGCGCAGCGCACCGGCGACATTGACGACCGCGCTGCCCGAGGCCGTGAGATCGGCGGCCAAGGTCAGATCGCCGGCGGTCGTGCTGAGAGCGAGATTGCCTTGCGGCACGATGATCGGCGCGTTGATCGTCAGGGTCCGGCCGCTGTTGAAGAGGAAGTTGCCGGGGCCGCCGATGGTGAAGCTTCCGAGATCGACGGCATTGTTGCCGGCGAAGATCGCATCGCCGCCCGATGATCCGGTGAGGAGGCCCGCGGCAATGCCGCCCGCGCTTTGCACGATCCGCCCGCGCGCATGCAAGGTGACGGTCTTGCCCGCCGCCGTCAGATTGCCGGCGAGCGCGATGTCCCCGGCGTTCCCGAGAAGGTTCCCGGCGAAGCCCGAGCCGTTGGGACCGAAACCGAGGTTGCGCGCGGCATCGAGGACGACGTCGCCGAAGCTCGCGTGAGCCGCGACGTGATCGACCGCGATGTCGTCGCCGGCGCCGGAGGTCTGGAACGTGACCGTGCCGGCGCGGATGAGACCCAGCTCGGCGTCGCTGAGATTGAGCGTCCCGGCGACGAGCGTTCCGAGGCTCGCACCGGTCCCTGACGGCGCCGTGATCGTGAGCGCGGCGCCGCCGCTGTCGAGCGAAACCGTCGGCGCCGTCAAATTCACCCGCGCGGTCGCGAGGAACAGCGGGTTGCCGCTCGTCGACAAGGTGTGGCCGTTATCCGTGTAGGTCTGGCCGCTGGTATCGAGCACCGTCGTCGCATTCGTCGTCGTGTCCGCGGCAAGCGCGATGCCGCTTGCGCCCGTCAGTCGGACGGTGTCGCCGGCATCGATCGCTCCTTCGAGGGTGAGGCCGCCGGCGGTCGTCGTCACCGTGATGTTGCCGGCCGATGCGACCGCGCCCGCGGTGCCGTCGACAATCAGCGCCTGACCGTTGCGGAGCGTCACGTCGCCGCTCGACCTGTTCCTGAAGCTTCCGAAGGTGCCGATCGCATTGACGTCGGCAAAGCTGGCGCCGCCGACCGAGCCGCCGCTCAACCGCGCCGCGGTGATCGTGCCGGCAGTCTGCTCGATCCGCCCCGCCGACGCCGTGAGATCGACCGCATGGCCCGAAGCCGCGAGGTCGCCCGCGAGGGTGATCGCGACCCCCGACACCGCACCCGCCGCCCGCGCCGTCACATCGCCGGCGAAACTCGACCCCGAGGCGCCGAACGTCACCGCCCGCCCCGCCGACACGGTCAGCGGACCGAAATTCGCATGCGCGCTCAGATGATCGACCGAGATGTCGTCCGCTGGCCCCGTCGTCGCCAGGGTCAGCCCCGCGCTCGTATGCAGGAGACCCAGAGTGCCGTCGCTCAGGGCGAGCGTGCCGCCGACCGTCGTGCCGGCGCTCAGCCCCTCGCCCGAGCTTGCCGCCAATGTCATCGCCGCGCTGCCGCTGTCGAGCGAGGTTCCGGGCGCCGTCAGCGCGACGCGTCCCGCCGTCAGCGACAGATTGTGGTTGGTCGTCGCCAGGAGATGGCCGTTATCCGTATAGGCTTGGCCCTTCGCGTCGAGGACTGTCGCGGCGTTCGTCGTCACCGCGCCGGACAGCGCGATCCCGCCGCCGCTGAGATCGATCGTCTTCCCGGAACCGGCGCTGAACGCGCCCTCGATCGACAGCAATCCATTGGCCGCCACGGTCAGATCGCCCGCCGCCGCCAGATTGCCATCGAGCGTAACGCCGCCGCCCTTCGCCCGATAAAAGACGGTGCCGGCGGCAACCGACGCCGATTGGGTGATCGCGGTTCCCGCCGTCAAATTGAGGCTCGAGCCGCTGCCGCCGGAAATCGCCGTTTTGATGTCGATCGCGCTATCGGCGTTGAGGGTGAGCGCGTGCCCCGACCACGCGACCGCCGATGCCGCATTGACCGTGATCTGGCCGCCGAGCGGTCCCGTTCCGCCAAGATGCGTGTCGATGACGACATCGTTGTTGACGAGGGCGGCGTTGAGATCGGCGATGTTGAGATCGGAGACGGTCTGGGCGCCGCCGCTCTGAAAATTCGGGCCTGCACCGAGATCGGCCGAGGTCGCGCTGTCGTCGATCGCGATGTCGACCGGGTCGAGCAGCCAGGTTCCTGACTTGCCCTTGGCCGCGCTCGTATCGATGCGCGCGCCTGCGACATCGAGATGCTGCCGGCCAGAGGTCTCGATGAAGCCGCCATTGCCGCCGAACCTGCCGCCGCGCGCCGTGATCGTGCCGGCGACGGTCGTCGCAAGGTCGGACCAGACCGCGATCCGGCCGCCATCGCCGCTCTGCCGCGAATCGGCACGCAAGAAGGCCCCGCCCTCGACCAGTGTCGTCGTCGCGTTCGGCTCGCTTCCGGCGCCGTGGAAATTGCCGCCGACCAGGATCGTCCCGCCGCCGGCATCGCCCGAGGCGTCGATTTGCGCGCCGCTGCGCAATGCGACGGTGTCGCCGAGCAGCTTGACCGTGCCGCCCGCCGCGCCCGCGCCCGACGCATCGACGCGTCCGTTGACGGTGAGGGTGCCGCGGGGGCCGGCATCGGCGATGACCTGACCCGTCCCGGTTCCGACCGCGCGGGCGTTGATCTCGCCGCCAAGATTGACGACGCCGGTGACGACCGCATCCGCGGTATCGGCGGTGAGAAGCACGCGGCCGCCATCGGCGTTGATCTGCCCCGTATTCGAGACCTGCATCGATGCCAGCGTGCCCGCCCGAGCGGCACCGGCCATGCCGCCGACGTCAAAGGACAGCATGCCGTCGCCATAGAGATCGACCGCGAAACTTTCCGCGCCGCCGAGCACGACGCGCCCGAGCTTTGCGTTGATGATGCCGGAATTCGATACCCCCGGCGCGACGAGAGCGGCAAGCCCGTGATCGGCGACGGTGATGGTTCCGGCATTCGTCACCGTGGCGCCGGGTTTCGCCGACCCTGCGCTGAAATCGAGACGGCCGGCCATGAAATCGCCGGTCTTGATATCGGCGGGCGTCGCGATGAGCGCATTCACGTCGACCTGCGCGCCCGCGCTGAAAGCGATGCCGTTCTGGTTGACGAGGATGAGGCGGCCATTCGCGACGAGGTGTCCGGCGATGACCGAGGGATCGGAGCCGATGACGCGATTGAGGGTGATCGAGGATGAGGAGGGCTGCTGGAAGACCGTCGTCTCGTTCGGCGCGATGCCGAAGCTCTGCCAGTTGATGGCGGCGCTGCTGGTCGTCTGCTTGATCTGGGTGACGTTCGTTTGCGGCTGGCTGATCGTCGCCGCGCCCCCGACGACCGTGCCGCCCTTCGGATTGGCGACGGCCGGCGCCGCGAGCGCGATCGAAACGCCGCTCCAGAGCGCCGTCCTCAGAACGAGGGCGAGAGCCGTCGACGGCTGCGATGGCCCCGCCGGAAACGGCGAGCCACCGTTTGCGTTAACCATTTGCTTGCGTCCTTCTTTCGTCCCAGCATTTTTTACTCTTTTTGACTGGAGCAGGATCAGAACCTGCCGACCAGATGCACGAACATTACTTCAGCTCGTTCGGCAACGCTATTGGT
>JBGPOZ010000211.1:0-8471 GCA_041488295.1 Allostellaceae bacterium | reverse complement strand
GCCGCGATGAGCTGTACCGAGCGCGAGGCGTATCCCTGCATCGGCACCGACCGCGCCGATCTCGTCGTCGCCGGCTGCGCCATCCTCGCGGCGATCTGCGCGCTCTGGCCGGTCGGCCAGCTGCGCGTCGCCGATCGCGGCATCCGCGAGGGCATCCTCCTCAGCCTTCTCGCGACTGCGGCCTGACGGGTCGTCCGAACATGGCACAGCACGGGGGACGGGGCGCTGGAGCGGGGACCGGAGACCGCACCACGACGACGCGCCGCGCCGCGGTCCGCGTGCGGACGGCGCGGCAGCGCAGCGCATCCTCGACGCAATGGCTCGCGCGACAGCTCAACGATCCCTATGTCGGCGAGGCGCGGGAGCGAGGCTTGCGTTCCAGGGCCGCCTTCAAGCTGGCGCAATTGGACGACCGGTTTCACCTGCTGCGCCGCGGCATGCGCATCGTCGATCTCGGTTGCGCGCCGGGCGGCTGGCTGCAGATCGCGGTCGAGCGCGCGAAGCCGGGCGCGGGCGGGAAGGGCGCCGTCGTCGGCATCGATCTCCTGCCGACGGATCCCGTCCTCGGCGCCACCATCATCGAGCTCGATTTCCTCGACCCCGCGGCGCCCGACCGTTTGAAGGCGGCGCTCGGCGGCGCCGCTGATCTCGTCCTCAGCGACATGGCGGCGCCGACCACCGGACACGGGCCGACCGATCATCTGCGCATCGTCGCGCTCGCCGAGGCCGCCTACGCTTTCGCGCGCGAGGTGCTGGCGCCGGGCGGCGCCTTCCTCGCCAAGGTCTTCCAGGGTGGTGCCGAGGGCGAGCTGCTTGCCGGCTTGAAGCGCGACTTCAAGCTCGTCCGCCACGCCAAGCCGCCGGCAAGCCGCGCCGAATCATCGGAGATGTACGTCATCGCCACGGGATTTCGCGGCCCGCCGCCGTGATCGCGCCCTCGCCGTATCGCGGTCAATTCGGCCAGGATGCTTTTCTCGACCGTCTGGTGTTCCACGGGTTCCGTGACGGTTATTTCGTCGATGTCGGCGCGCATGACGGCGAATCCGGCAGCAATTCGGTCTTCTTCGAGCGCGCGCGCGGCTGGCGCGGGCTCTGCATCGAGCCGAACCTCGCGGTTTTCGCGCAGCTTCGTCGGGCGCGAACCGCCGAGTGTATCCGCTGCTGCATCGCCGCAAAGTCGGGCGAGGTCGCGTTCCTGCAGGTGACCGGGCCTTCGGAGATGTTGAGCGGCATGGCCGCAACCTATGACGAGGAGCACCGCCGCCACCTCGAGGCGGAAGCAGCGGCGGATGGCAGCACCTACCGGACCGTCACCGTCCCGGCGCTGCCCTTGGCGCCGCTCCTCGAGGAGCGGCGCATCGTCGCAATCCACTTCCTCGGCATCGATACCGAAGGCGGCGAAATCGAGATCTTGCGTTCGCTCGATTTCGCGCGGGTCTTCGTTCACGCCATCGCCGTCGAGGAGAACTATCGCGACGACGGCATTGCCGCGCTCCTCGGTGCCGTGGGTTTCGTGCCGCTCCTGCGCCTTGCCGTCGACACGATCTACCTCAACCGCCGCTCGCCCTTCTTCACACGCGCCTTGGTCATGCGCTGCCGCGCCCTGCGCGCCGCGGCGCGCATCGAGCGCAAATTGCGGCGGTTCGGGGTCTTGCCGGCGGGTGGTGCGATGTTTCCCTACAAGGCGCCGCGCTGACTCCCTTGGGCGCGGCGCACATGGCCGCCATGCGCTGCCGCGGCCGGGATTGCCTTGGCGGCGGCGATCTCGGAAGATTGCGCCGATATTGGGCCAAGAAGGGAGTGCTACCGTGCCGTTGATCGCCAGTCGTTTGGACCGCATCAAGCCGTCGCCCAGCGCCACGCAATCGCAGCGGGCGCGCGAGCTCAAGGCGGCCGGCCGCAACGTCATCGCCCTCTCCTCGGGCGAGCCCGATTTCGACACGCCCGACAATGAGAAGCGCGCGGCGATCGCCGCGATCGAGCGCGGCGAGACGAAATACACCGATGTCGACGGCACGCCCGAGCTGAAGCGCGCCGTCGCCCTCAAGTTCAAACGCGAGAACGGTCTCGACTACAAGCCGAGCGAGGTCACCGTCTCGGCCGGCGCCAAGCAGATCATCTACAACGCCCTGATGGCGACCTTGGAGCCCGGCGAGGAGGTCATCGTTCCAGCGCCCTATTGGGTCTCCTACCCGGACATCGCGCTGATGGCCGAGGGCGTCCCGGTCTTCGTCAGCTGCCCGCAGAACAACGGCTTTCGCCTGCGCCCCGAAGATCTCGAGGCGGCGATCACGCCCAAGACCAAATGGCTCATCCTCAACGCGCCGAGCAATCCGACCGGCGCCTCCTACGGCAGGGCCGATCTGAAGGCGCTCGCCGAGGTCCTGCTGCGCCATCCGCACTTCCATGTGCTGAGCGACGACATCTACGAGCACATCGTCTATGACGGTTTCGAGTTCGCGACGATCGCGGCGGTCGAGCCGAAGCTCCGCGACCGCGTCCTCACGGTCAATGGCTGCTCCAAGGCCTATGCCATGACCGGCTGGCGCCTCGGCTTTGCCGGCGGCCCCGAAAAGCTGATCAAGGCGATGGCGAAGGTGCAGGGACAGACCACCTCCAATCCCAATTCGATCGCCCAGGCCGCAGCGGTCGAGGCCTTGACCGGCACGCAAGATTTCATCGCGCCGCGCGCCGCCGCCTTCATGGCGCGCCGCGACATGCTGGTCGAGCGCTTGAACCGCATCGACGGCATCGCCTGCCACAAGCCGGAAGGTGCCTTCTACGTCTATCCCAGCTGTGCCGGCCTCCTCGGCAAGAAGACGCCCGACGGAAAGACGATCGCGACGGATGAGGATTTCTCGCGCTATCTCCTCGAAACGGAGGAGCTCGCGGTCGTGCATGGCGCGGCCTACGGCATGTCGCCCTATTTCCGCATCTCGTTCGCCACCTCGATGGCGGAGCTGGAAGAGGCGTGCGATCGGATCGAGCGCGCCTGCTCGAAGCTGCGCTAGGCGCGGTCGCGGCGGCCGAACGGCAGCATGGCGCGGATCCTCTTCCCCGATTGCACGCCCTACATGGCGGCGCAGCTCGATGACGGGATCCGCGCGCTGTTGCCCGAGCTCGAGATCCTGGTCGCGAAGCCGTCGCCGGACGCGCTGGTGGCGGCGGCACAGGGCTGTCTCGGGCTCATCCATTTCATGACCCGAATCACCGCACCGATGCTCGCATCCTTGCCGGGATTGCGGGTCATCGTCTTCCTCGGCACCGGCGTCGGAAGCTGGGTCGACCTTGCCGCGGCGGAAGCCCGCGGCATCGTCGTCCGGCGCGTCGTCGGCTATGGCGACGAGGCCGTCGCCGAGCACGCTTTGGCGCTTATCCTCGCCGCGACCCGCAAGCTCGCCCTCATGGATCGCCGCTTGCGCCGGGGCATCTGGCAGTCGGAGCCCGGCTTCGAGCTCGCCGGCAGCACGCTCGGCATCATCGGGCTCGGCGGCAACGGGCGCGCGCTCGCGCGGATCGGCGCCGCGCTCGGCTGCGAGACGATCGGCTGGAACCGCAGCCCGGTGCCGCCGGATGTGCCGTGCCGGATGCTGCCGCTTGACGAGGTGCTGGCCTGCGCGCATATCGTCTCGCTGCATCTCGCCCTCACCGACGAGACGCGCGGCATCATCGATCGGCGGCGCCTCGCGCTGCTGCGCCCCGGCGCGGTGCTGGTCAACACGGCGCGCGGCGGGCTCGTCGACGAGGCGGCGCTGACAGAGCGCCTTGCCGCCGGCGAGATCGCGGCCGGCCTCGACGTCTTCGCCGAGGAGCCGCTGGCGGCGGGGCAAAAGCTGACGGCGCTCGACAACGTCGTCCTCTCGGCGCATGCCGGTTGGATGACGCCGCAAGCGGCGCGCCGGCTCTTCCGCATCGGCTTTACGACGATGCGCGAGGAAATCGCCCGTCTCGACGGGCCGCGAAGCGTGCATTGACGGAGGTGTCATGACCCAGGGATCGATCGAGGTGAAGCCCATCGCCGGGGCGCTCGGCGCCGAGATCGGCGGCATCGACCTCGCGAAACCGCTCAGCAATTCGGCTGCCGACGCGGTGCGCCGCGCGCTCGTCGACCACCTCGTCATCTTCTTCCGCGATCAGCGCATCACGCCCGAGCAGCAGCTCGGCGTCAGCCGGCTGTTCGGGCCGCTCAGCCGAGTCCCTTACGTCAAGCACATGGACGCGTATCCGGACATCATCGCCGTGCTGAAAGAGGCCGACGAGCGCGGCATCAGCACCTTCGGCAATGCCTGGCACTCGGATTTCAGCTTCCTCGAAGAGCCGCCGATGGGCTCGGTTCTCCATGCGCTCGAAGTGCCGAGCCATGGCGGCGACACGCTCTGGGCCAACATGTACGACGCCTACGACGCGCTATCGCCGGGCATGAAGCGGATGCTGGACCCGCTACGCGCCATGCATTCCGGCCGGCCCTATGGCGAGGGCGGCGTCCCGGCGGATCTGCGCACCAGCCGCTCGATCGGCATCGAGCGCGGCCGGAAGGAGGCCGATCGCGAGGTGGCGCAGCCGGTCGTACGCGTCCATCCCGAGAGCGGCCGCAAGGCGCTCTTCGTCAACTCGATCTACACGACGCGGTTCGAGGAGATGAGCGAGGCGGAGAGCCGCCCGTTGCTCGATTTTCTCTTCCAGCACTGCATCCGGCCGGAGTTCACCTGCCGCTTCCGCTGGACGCCGAACGCGCTCGCGATCTGGGACAATCGCTGCACGCTGCACTATGCGGTCAACGATTATGACGGCACGCGGCGCCTCATGCACCGAACGACAATCGCCGGCGAGCGGCCGGTCGGGACCGCCTGATCCGCGCTGACGAACTGGCCCCTTATCGGCGTGCCGGACGCCCTCAGAAGCCCGGTTGCGGCGGAGGCAGACGGGCGAAGGGGTGAGCGACGGCGTCGTGCGACGACAGGAGAAAGCGCCGCGCCACCGAGAAGTAGCTGTCGTAGACGAGCCCGCCATTTTGCGCGATGAGCCGATCGCGATTGCGCCGGTACCACCCCGGCAGGGCGTACCACTGCAGTCCCGGGCATTCGTGATGCGCGGCGTGCAGATTGTTGAAGAGGAAGAGAGGACCCAAGATCCACGAATTCTCGACGATCGCCGTGCGCTGGCTGACGCGCTCTGCGGCGCGGTGCTCGGCGAAGGACCGCAGAAGGATGAACGCGGTGCCGGGATAGACGATCGCGACAAGATAGAAGCCGAGATTCATGCCGCAGACGACCGTGATCCAAAAGATGATCGGCACGATCGCGACAAGATGCACCGCCATGACGCGGCGAATTTCCGGGTCGCCGGCAAGGATGGCGCGGAACTCACCGCCGAGGAACCGGCCGATGCTCCAGGCAGGGCCGAGGACGAGGCGGCCCAGCAGCGTCGTCTGTGCCTCGATCAACACCCGGACGAGCGGATGAAGCCGCTCCAATTGCTCCGGCATGCGGTAAGCCGATTCGGGGTCCTCGAGCGGGTCGGTGAGCTGTTCGTCGCGATGATGTTGAAGGTGCGTATCGCGATAGCGATCATAGGGCAACCACAGCATAAGCGGGGGAAAGCCGAGGAGCCGGTTGATTGCGCGCCAGCGCGTCGGGTGGCCGTGAATGGTTTCGTGCTGCAAGGAGGAATGCCAGGCGACAAGCCAGGCGCCGAGCGCCGCGACGAGCCAGGCGGGCAGCGCCGCGTGCCACCAGGTAACCGCCGCCCATCCGCCATAGATCAGAACGGCGAGCGCCGCGGTCGGCCACTCGACCGCCTTTGCGCCCCGCGGCGCTCCCGCTATTTCCAGCACTGTCCCCATTGCGGCACCGAGCATCGACGCTAAACATCTAGATAATATCAAGAAAAGGAGCAGTGCGCGATCCGGCAAAAGCGGGTTATTCGACGCCTCGAGCCAAGCAGTGTGCCGAATTCGGCCGAGCCGTTTCACCCTCATTCCGATTCGCCTCGGTTTCTCAGCAGGATTCCTTGGATTGCCGCACGGCGAAGCCGAGAAGATTTTGAACCACCAAGACGCCAAGGACACCAAGGCGACGGTGCTTGCTCGGTCCCTCGGCGTCCTTGGTCTCTTGGTGGTTGATCCATAGTGCCGCTTCGCAGCCCATCAACGTGCCGCAACCTGGTGAGGCGCCGACGGGTCATGCGTCTATGCGCCCGAAAATTTCTGCTCAGGTCGGCGCACAGCCGCGAAATCGCGGCAGGCGGTGCGACGCTCCTTGCATAGGAGCCCCGCGCCAAGCGTCTTCCCTTGCCGCCGACGATGTGTATAGTGCGACGCCACCTTGAACCAAGGAGGCGTCATGGAGATCCGGCAGGCACTGACGTTCGACGACGTGCTGCTGGTCCCGGCGGCCTCTTCAATCATCCCGACCGAGACCGACACGAGGACGCGCCTCACCCGCGAGGTCGAGCTCGGCATTCCGCTCATCTCCGCGGCGATGGACACCGTGACCGAATCGGCGCTCGCCATCGCCATGGCGCAAGCGGGCGGGCTCGGCGTCATCCACCGCAACATGCCGATCGAGCGCCAGTCGGACGAGGTGCGCAAGGTCAAGAAGTTCGAGGCGGGCATGGTGGTGAACCCCGTCACGATCCATCCCGACGAGACCTTGGCCGACGCGCTCCGCCTCATGGCCGATCACAAGATCTCCGGCATTCCGGTGGTCGAGCGCGGCACCGGGCGCCTCGCCGGCATTCTCACCAACCGCGATGTGCGCTTCGCCACCGACCCGACCGAGCGCGTCGCGGCGCTCATGACCAAGGACGGGCTCGTGACGGTGAGCGAGACGGTGGCGCGCGACGAGGCGATGCGGCTCCTCCACCAGCACCGCATCGAAAAGCTGCTCGTCGTCGACGGCGCCTACCGTTGCGTCGGCCTCATCACCGTCAAGGACATCGAGAAGGCGCAGCGCTTCCCCCATGCCTGCAAGGACGAGCAGGGGCGCTTGCGCGCCGCCGCCGCGACCGGCACCGGCGAGGACGGGATCGAGCGCGCCGAGGCGCTCTTCGATGCCGGCTGCGACGTCCTTGTGGTCGATACGGCGCACGGCCATTCCTCGCGCGTCCTCGACGCGCTGAAGCGCATTCGCCGCCTTTCCAACTACACGCAGATCGTCGCCGGTAACGTCGCCACCGCCGAGGGGGCGCGGGCGCTCATCGAGGCGGGCGCCGACGCGGTCAAGGTCGGCATCGGTCCCGGCTCGATCTGCACGACGCGGATCGTCGCCGGCGTTGGCGTGCCGCAACTGACGGCGATCCTCGACACGGTCGCCGAGTGCCGCAAGAGCGCCGTGCCGGTCATCGCCGATGGCGGCATCAAATTCTCGGGCGATCTGGCGAAGGCGATCGCCGCCGGCGCCGATTGCGCGATGCTGGGCTCGCTCTTCGCCGGCACCGACGAGGCGCCGGGCGAGGTCTTCCTCTATCAGGGCCGCACATACAAATCCTACCGCGGCATGGGCTCGGTCGGCGCCATGGCGCGCGGTTCGGCGGACCGCTATTTCCAGCAGGAGGTGTCGAGCACCTTGAAGCTGGTGCCCGAAGGCGTCGAAGGTCGCGTACCGCACAAGGGCCCGGTCGGCAACATCGTCCATCAGCTGGTCGGCGGCCTCAAGGCGGCGATGGGCTACACCGGCAACCGCACCGTCGCCGAGATGCAGAAGAACTGCCGCTTCGTGCGCATCACCTCGGCTGGCCTGCGCGAGAGCCACGTCCACGACATCGCCGTCACGCGCGAGGCGCCCAACTACCGGCAGGAAATGTGAAGGCCCCCGGAAGACTGCGGAGCGGCAAGATCGATTCAACCACCAAGACACCAAGGACACCAAGGGATCGAGTACGCGCGAAGCGCCAATTCGCAATTGGCCGTGATCGAGGTCTCGGGCGACAACGGAGCGCACGGCGCTGCGCGCGAAAAGAACTTGGTGCCTTTGTGCCTTGGTGGTTCAAGATTTTCTTGGCTTCGCCTCCAAGACCCCGATGACCCCGGGCGCGCGCATGGAGGCGGCGATCGCGCTGCTCGACGAGATCGATCGCGGGCGCGGTGCCGCCGACGACATCGTCGGCAACTATTTCCGTCGTCACCGCTTCGCCGGCGTCAAGGATCGCGGCGCCATCTCCGAGCACATCTACGCCGTGCTGCGCCGCCGCGGCGAGCTCGATTGGTGGCTGGAGCGGGTAGGGCAGGGCGCGCTCGCCCGCGACGCGCGGCGACGGCTTCTGGCGGCGCTCATCCTCGTCGAGGAATGGCGGCCGCAGGATATCGCGCGCGCCTGCGACGGCGACCGCTTCCGGCCGATGCCGCTGGCGCCGGCCGAGAAGCGCTTCATCGAGACTGTCGTCGAGGAATCTGCGGCGGCGCCGGCGATGCCGGACGATGCGCGCTGGAACTATCCCGCCTGGCTCGATTCGGCGCTGAAGGCGATCTTCGG
>JBGPOZ010000210.1:0-8589 GCA_041488295.1 Allostellaceae bacterium | reverse complement strand
TGTCCGCGAGCTCCGCCGGATCGCCTTCCTCGGTATCGGCGAGCTCGGCCGGATCGCCCTCCTGCGTGTCCGCCGGCTCGACGGGATCGTCGACATCGGTCACATCCGCCGATGCGTCCTCGGTCGATGCGCCGGGATCGAGATCGGTCGCGGGTGCGGTCTCCCCCTCTGTATCCGCGAGCTCGGATGAATCGACCTCTTGGGTGGCCTCCTCCCATGCGTCCTCAGTCGGCGCAGACGCATCGAGGTCCGTTGCCAACAGATCGGCGCCTTCTTCGCTCAACCCCTCGGCGCCGGCGAGGGCTTCCGCGCCCTCGGCTTCGGCGCCACCCGGGATCAGTGCTACGGCGGCTCCCGCCGTGACCTCGCCCGCGATCTTTGCGACGAATTCGGCGCCGCGGCCCTCGGCGCTTGCTTTCTCATAGGCCGCTTCGACACGGCTCGCGACGCCTTGCGCCGCGCCGATCGCCCTGTCGGCCGCACCACCCGGGTCCTCGACAATGTCGAGAGCGGAGGCACCGATGGACTGCGCCGTGTCCGCCGCCTTTTCGGCGCTGCTGACAACATCGTCGATGGTCTGGTCCTGGAAATCGGCGTCAGTGCCGAACGCGTAGGCCTTCTCATCGAGCGTCACAACGTCGCTCGCCAAAGCGATCGGATTCATCACATCGAGGAGGGGGTTGTCCGACACTCGCTCGGCAGCCGATGCGAGCCCCTCCCCAACGGTCACGACGCCTTCGCCGAACGCCTCGTTGACGCTCGCCAATTTTTCTGCCCTCTGCATCGCGACGGGGGCGGCCTCTCTTGCCCTCTGCGTCGCCGCGGATGCTTTGGCCGAGAGAGGTTGAGCCGCGCTCTTTGCCGCCCCAATGATGCGCAGATAGGTCTTCATCCAGTCATGCTGCGATTGCGTGGCCATCGGTTCTTTCCCGGACCGAGACAAAACCTCGACGTACTCAACTAGTCTAGGCATCAATTGAACGAAGCGACAATGTCCGAGGCGAGTATTTTGGGCGTATCGGCATGAGACAATTACAAACGATAGAAAATATCGGGATCAAATCTCGAACGGTGAGAGACCGCAACCGCACCGAGCAAGAAATGAGAGGATGGAGACTCGCAACAACGCACCGTTTGCACGATGCCGGTGCGCGCCATGGCTTGAGTGCGGCGAGGAAGAGGATCAAGATTTACCGGGGATGCGGCCCGTGCGGTCGCCGGATGATCCAGATTGCTGCGTGCGAGGCTTGCGCCATGACGACCATCGAGATGCAGGAAACGCGGGCACGAAGCGCCGCCGGCTCCGCCCACCTATCGGAGCATGTGCGGCAAGGGCGCGTCGATCTCGCGGTTGCCTTCCGCTGGAGCGCGCGCCTTGGTTTTCACGAGGCGATCGCCAATCATTACAGCCTTGCCGTCAGCGATGACGGGCACGAATTCCTGATGAACCCGGCCGGACGCCACTGGTCGAAGCTGCGGGCGGGCGACGTCCTCATGCTCGACGTCGAGGGCAAGATCCTCGCCGGCGACGGCACGCTCGATCCGACCGCGTACTTCCTGCACTCCGCCATTCACCGCCTGGTGCCGCGCGCCCGCTGCGTCCTCCACACGCACATGCCCTACGCGACCGCGCTCACCAGCCTCGAGGATGGGCGGCTCGAGATGATCAGCCAGAACGCCGCGCGCTTCTTCGGCCGCATCGTTTATGACGACGAGTTCAACGGCATGGCGCTCAGCACGGGCGAGGCCGAGCGGACCTGTGCAGCGCTGTCGCGCGAGAATGCGTCGGTCCTCTTCATGGCGAATCACGGCGTGATGGTGATCGGGCAGTCGGTCGCGCACGCCTTCGACGAGCTCTACTATCTGGAGAAATCCTGCGAAAATCAGGTCCTGGCGATGGCGACCGGAAGGAAGCTGAAACGGCTCGCTGACGAGACGGCGCGCCTCACTTGCCAGCAATGGCTCGACTACCCGAACTTCTCGCAATCGCATTTCGCCGAGCTGAAGCGCATCCTCGATGAGGAGGAGCCCGATTACCGCTCGGCATAGTCGCGGCGAGGCGCCGGCGCGATGAGCTCGGCCGACCCGTTGCTTCAGCCTTTCCAGCTGAAGCACCTCGTCCTGCGCAATCGCTTCATGTCGACGGCGCACGAGCCCGCCTATACCGAAGACGGCATGCCGAAGGCGCGCTATCGCCTCTATCATCGCGAGAAGGCGATGGGCGGCATTGCCCTCACCATGATCGGCGGCTCATCGATCGTCGCGCCCGACAGCCCGCAGGCCTTCGGCAACATCATCCTCTACAAGGACGAGGTCGTGCCGTGGCTGCGCGAGCTTGCCGACGACGTCCACGAGCACGGCGCCGCGGTGATGATCCAATTGACGCATCTCGGCCGGCGCACATCGTGGAGCAAGGGCGACTGGCTCCCCGTGGTCGCGCCGAGCGCGGTGCGCGAGCCGGCGCACCGCGCCTTCCCCAAGGCAATCGAGGATTGGGACATCGCGCGGATCCTCGGGCAATACGCGGCGGCAGCGGAGCGCTGCCGGGCGGCGGGCCTCGACGGCGTCGAGATCGAATGCTACGGCCATCTCGTCGATCAATTCTGGTCGCCGGCGACGAACAAGCGCGACGACGACTATGGCGGGAGCCTCGACAATCGCCTGCGCTTCGCCTTCGCCGTGCTGGCGGCGATCCGCGCGCAGGTCGGGCCGGCGTTTCTCGTCGGCGTCCGCATGGTGTGCGATGAAGATTGGGAGCGCGGTCTCTCGCGCGACGAAGGGGTCGCCATCGCGCGGCGTCTTGCCGGCACCGGGCATATCGATTTCATCAACGTCATCCGCGGCCACATCGAGACCGACGAGGCGCTCTCGCATGTCATTCCCGGCATGGGAACGCGCTCGGCGCCGCATCTCGATTTCGCCGGCGAGGTGCGGGCCGCGACGAAATTCCCGGTGTTCCACGCAGCGCGCATCCAGGATGTGGCGACCGCGCGTCACGCCGTCGCCGCGGGCAAGCTCGACATGGTCGGGATGACGCGCGCCCACATCGCCGATCCGCATATCGCGCGGAAAGTGGCTGAAGGCCGCGAGAACGAGATCCGCCCCTGCGTCGGGATGGGGTACTGCATCGACCGCATCTATTTCGGCAACGAGGCGCTGTGCATCCACAACCCGGCGACCGGGCGTGAATCGACGATGCCGCATGTCATCGCGAGATCGGCCGGACCACGACGCAAGGTCGTCGTAGTCGGCGCCGGACCCGCGGGGCTCGAAGCCGCGCGCGTCGCCGCCGAGCGAGGGCATGAGACCGTTGTCTTCGAGGCGGCGGACCAGCCGGGCGGCCAGCTTCGCCTTGCCGCCAATCTCGCCCGTCGCCGCGAGATCCTCGGCATCGCCGAATGGCGCGTGGCGCAAGCGGAGCGGCACGGCGCGCAGTTCCGCTACAACAGCTACGCCGAGGCCGCCGACGTTTTGGCCGAGCATCCCGACATCGTCTTCATCGCGACGGGCGGCGTCCCGAACCTTGCCTTCCTCGATGCCGGCGCCGATCTCGTCACGACCTCGTGGGATATTCTTTCGGGCAGCGCGCGGCCGGCCCAATCGGTCCTCCTCTTCGACGACAACGGCGCCGATGCCGGACTCACGATCGCCGAGTTTCTGGCAAACGCCGGCAGCGGGCTCGAGATCGCGACACCAGAGCGCATCCTCGGCCCGGAGGTCGGCGGCACCAACTATCCCGCCTACTTCAAGGCGCTCTCGGCGCACCGCGTGACGATCACGCTCAATCAGCGGCTCGAGAAGGTCGAGCGCTCCGGCAACCAATTGTCGGCGACGCTCTACAACGAATACGACAAGTCACACCACGAACGGCTGGTCGATCAGATCGTCGTCGAACACGGCACCTTGCCGATGGACGAGCTCTATTTCGCCTTGAAGCCCGGCTCGCGCAATCTCGGCGAGGTCGATTACGACGCGCTCATCGCGAACCGGCCGCAGGCGCTGCTGCGCAATCCCGGTGGCGGCTACGTCCTCTACCGCATCGGCGACGCCGTCGCCTCGCGCAACATCCACGCTGCCATCTACGACGCGCTGCGCCTCGCGAAGGATCTCTAGAGGGTCTCTCCGCGCATACCGGTGCCGCGTTGGCGAAGATTGCGCTGTGATCCGAGACCCGCCAAGGTCTTGCCATGGAGGACCCGGGCCGAGCCATACCGCTGCGCGAGCGGGTGATCGCTAATTTCGGGCTGACCGTGATGACCCTCTGCTGGGGGGCATTTTTCCCGTTGCTCGAGCGGCTGCTCCACACCTGGGATTTCTACTCTGTCACCCTGACGCGTCAGATTCTGGGCGCGCTGGTGCTGTTCCTTGGCGTCTTTGCCGAGCGCCGCCGCGCCCCGCTGCCGCCGACCGTGCCGTGGCGACGGATCCTTGTCCTCGGCTTCATCGGAGTAGCGGTCAGCTCCTTGCTGACGAGCTTAGGAGTCATGGCGTCGAGCGGATTGTCCTCGGCGATCATCTCCACCACCAATCCGGTCAGCTCGACGTTGACGGCTGCCGTGCTCTACAGAGACAGGCCGGTCGGCGGCATTGTGTTCGGGACTGTCCTCTCGGTAGCGGGCGGCCTCGTTTCGGTGCTCGGCGACGCACCGCTCGAGCGGGCGGAGTTCCGCGGCGGCGAGATCCTCATTGTCCTTGCGAATGTCGCCTGGACCTGGATGTCGATGGCGGCACAGCGCTGGCTCGGTGGTTACACGCAGCTGCAGATCACCGCCGTCACGGTCGCCGCAGGCGCCTTCTGGCTGCTCCTGCTGCTGCCCGTGATGGCGATCTCGGGAGTCGTCGCGTTGCACGTCGACGTTGGAGCCGAGTCGCTGTGGATGATGGGTTTTGCCGGAATCCTGCCGATCGCACTCGGCAATTTCTGCTGGCACTACGGGGTCAGCCGGATCGGCGTCATCGTCGCCTCGATGTACAATAATCTATTGCCCGTCGCAGCAGTCGTGGTCACCGTCTGGCTGGGCGGCGGTTTCACCTGGCAGCAGGTGCTCGGCGCCGCCATCATCCTCGCGGGCGTCTTCACCGCCCAACTCCTCGCTCTGCGCCGCAACCGGTGAGAGACAGGCGGACGTGGACTCACGCGATTTCGGATTGAAATCTCTCCCCGCATTCCAGCCCCGTTCAGTACGGCCTCCCGTCCTTGTGCGCCGCGCCGGTGGCGGCGCTCCAGCGGAGGTCGATATCGGGGTAGTCGACGACATCCTTCTCAGGCCGACGCGAACCGATCTCGAGAATCAGCGCCGGGCGGTTGGAGCGATTTTGCAGGTGATGGCCATCGGCTACGCCCGCCTTGAAGCCGGCGCAGTCGCCCACCCGCAGCACCTCTTCGCCCGTTTCTGTGACGAGCACGACCTCGCCTTCGACGACCCACACGAACTCGTCTTCCGCCGTGTGCCAGTGGCGTTGGCTGGACCAACCGCCCGGAGGCAGCTGCTGCAGATTGACTCCGAACTGGCTCAGGCCGGCAGCCTCGCCCAAAGCATGACGCACGCGCTCGCGACACGGCAGATCGTAGGGTGGCGGATAGTCGGATCCCTCAACGCGCGGCGCGGTACCCACGTCGATCTTTGTCACGGCTGAATCCCCTTCACGATCAAAGCTGCCGCATAAGCCACAGAGAAATTGGTGGACCAGCTTCGCCCACAAATCCACGAGGGAGATCCTTAGGTCGGTCCCTCCCAGCCCTCATCGACCATCTCGCTTCTCGACATGCCCGCCGAAACCCTTGCGCATCGCCGAGAGCAGCTTTTCGGCGAAGGTGTGGGTCTGGCGCGAGCGGAAGCGCGCGTAGAGGGCGGCGGAGAGCACCTCGGCGGGCACGGCTTCGGCGATGGCGGCGAGGATGGTCCAGCGTCCTTCGCCGGAATCCTCGACGTGTCCGGAGAACGCGGCAAGCTTCGCGTCCTTCGCGAGTGCCGCTGCGGCGAGATCGAGCAGCCAGGACGAGACGACGCTGCCGCGGCGCCACGCCTCGGCGATGTCGGGAAGGTTGAGGGTGAGGCGCTCCTCGGCGGGCAATACCTCGCTCGCCGCATTCTTCAGGATGTCGAACCCCTCGGCATAGGCCTGCATCAGCCCGTATTCGATGCCGTTATGCACCATTTTGACGAAATGGCCGGCGCCGTTCGGGCCGGCATGGATGTAGCCATGCTCGGCGCGCGGGTCGTGCCCGTCGCGATGCGGCGTCCGCGGCACCGTGCCATGACCGGGGGCGAGGGACGCAAAGATCGGATCGAGCCGATCGACCACCGCCTTGTCGCCGCCGATCATCATGCAAAAGCCACGCTCCAACCCCCAGACGCCGCCCGAGGTGCCGACATCGACGTAATGCAGCCCCTTCAGGGCGAGCGCGCGAGCGCGGCGGATGTCGTCCTTCCAGAAGGAATTGCCGCCATCGATCACGACGTCGCCCCGCTCGAGCAACTCGGCAAGACGCGTCACCGTCGTTTCCGTCACATCGCCGGCCGGCAGCATGACCCAGAGGGTCCGCGGCGTTTCGAGCAGGCCGACGAGTTCCTCCAGACCGGCGCTCCCCGTCGCGCCCTCTGCCGCGAGCTCCTGAACCCGGCCGTAATCCCGGTCGAGGACGACGCAATGATGGCCCTCGCGCATCAGGCGGCGAGCGATGTTGCCGCCCATGCGGCCCAATCCGATGATGCCGATCTGCATCCGTTGTCTCCTCACGCTCGCTCGCTCGTTCGTGCCGGCGCCCGACGGACGGCCTCGCCGGTCCGGCACGTCGAGATCGGCGGCATCGTCGCACGCGAGCTGCAAAAAGACATCCGTGTTCGACCCACCCTTCTCGTTGCGAAGAGCGGCCGATGAGCGCGTCGTCGGCACATCCGAACGAACCAACGCTTCTCATTGCACGAGCATTGCTCTTTCATTCATGATGATCCTTCCGTATCGTGGTGCCGTATACCCATGATCCGCAAGAAACGCTCCATCGAGCCCGGCCAGCGCTATCGGCCGCCTGGCGTCGGCTTTCTTGGCCGGCCTGGAGATGTATGGGTCGTCGAAGACGTATTCACGGCGAGCGATGCGGTGTCCTATGCGCGGATCGCGCTCGTCGCCGATCGGACGCGGCGCAAGACATTGTCGCTCACCGTCTTGAGCGATCCTCGGCAATTCCTTCCGGTCAGCGGCGGGGATGCGGCGCCCGAGGCGCTGGGCTGAAGCGATCGCCTGCCGCCGCTGAGACGGGGACACAAAAAAAGGGGCCGCGGTGTTGCGCGGCCCCTCAGCTTTACGAATGTGGGCGGTGCGTCAGAAATCCATCCCGCCCATTCCACCCATGCCGCCCATTCCACCCATTCCGCCGCCACCCGGCATCGGCGCGGTGGGCTTCTGCGGATGCTCGGCGACCATCGCCTCGGTGGTGATGAGAAGCCCGGCGATCGATGCCGCGTTCTGCAGGGCAAGGCGCACGACCTTGGTCGGGTCGATGATGCCGGACTTCACCATGTCGACGTACTTGCCGCTTTGGGCGTCGTAGCCGTAGTCGGGGTTCTTCTGGTCGAGCAGCTTGCCGACGACCATCGAGCCGTCCGCGCCGGAATTCTCGACGATGAGCCGCATCGGCGCCTGTAGCGCACGGCGGACGATGTCGATGCCGACCTTCTGGTCGTTGTTTTCCGGCTTCAGCTTGCCGAGCGACTGCGTTGCGTAGAGGAGCGCGACGCCACCGCCGGGAACGACGCCTTCCTCGACCGCGGCCTTGGTCGCGTGCATCGCGTCATCGACGCGATCCTTGCGCTCCTTCACCTCGATCTCGGTCGAGCCGCCGACACGGATGACGGCGACGCCGCCCGCCAGCTTCGCCAGACGCTCCTGGAGCTTCTCGCGGTCGTAGTCCGAGGTCGTCTCCTCGATCTGCGCCTTGATCTGGGCGATGCGGCCCTGGATGTCCTTCTTCTTGCCGCTGCCGCCGATGACGGTGGTGTTCTCCTTGTCGATGCGCAGCTTCTTCGCCTTGCCGAGCATGTCGAGCGTGACGTTCTCGAGCTTGATGCCGAGCTCTTCGGAGATGAGCTGGCCGCCGGTCAGGATCGCGATGTCCTCGAGCATCGCCTTGCGGCGATCGCCGAAGCCGGGCGCCTTCACCGCCGCGACCTTGAGGCCGCCGCGCAGCTTGTTGACGACCAAGGTCGCCAGCGCCTCGCCCTCGATGTCCTCGGAGAGGATGAGGAGGGGCTTGCCGCTCTGCACCACCGCCTCGAGGACGGGGAGCATCGCCTGCAGGCTCGAGAGCTTCTTCTCGTGGAGCAGGATGTAGGGATCTTCCAGCTCGCAGAGCATCTTCTCGGCATTGGTGACGAAGTAAGGCGAGATATAGCCGCGGTCGAACTGCATGCCCTCGACGATGTCGAGCTCGGTTTCGAGGCTCTTCGCCTCCTCGACCGTGATGACGCCCTCGTTGCCGACTTTTTTCATCGCGTCTGCCAACATGCGGCCAATTTCGGCGTCGCCATTGGCCGAAATCGTGCCAACCTGGGCGATCTCGTCGTTGGTCGACACCGCTTTCGCCCGCTT